>DATAPF010000249.1:0-5051 GCA_036265355.1 Kofleriaceae bacterium
GTCGATGTCGCCGACCATCGTCGAGGACGACAAGGGCCGGCTGTTCATGCTCGCCGGCGCCGGCGGCGGGCCGCGGATCATCACGGCGGTGTGGCAGACGATCTCCAACGTCATCGACTTCGGCAAGCAGGCCGATCTCGCGGTCGCCGCGCCGCGGATCCATCATCAGCATCTTCCCGACGTGATCTCGGTCGAGGGCGGATCGATCGACCCGCCGACCGAGGAGCAGCTGCGCGCGATGGGCTACCGCTTGCACTGGGGCGAACCCCACCGTGCGTTCGCGGCGATCACGGCGATCGTGCGCGGCGCCACGGGGTGGGATGGCACCTCCGATCCGCGCGCCGGCGGCGCGGCGATCGGCGACTGAGCCAGGTGAGCTCGCGCCGTTGATGCTAGCTTCTCGCCATGCCCGCGAGCGAGCACAACGAGAGCGGGGTGCTGGTCTACCCGCAGCTGCCCGTGCCGCGGCCGCGCCGGGACGGGGCCCCCCCACCCCGGGCGTCGACCTATCGCGCGCGGCCGCGCCGCCGGCTCCCGATCGTCGCGATCGCGCTGTCCGCGATCGCCGGCGGCGCGGGTGCGTGGTTCCTGCAGCCGGCGATCGCCCCCGATCCGCGGATCGCGAGCGCCGACAAGCGTGCGAGCGACGCCGAGGCCGCCGCGGTGGCCCAGAAGGCCCGCGCCGACACGCTCGAGAAGTCGCTCGACGCAGCGGCCAAGGGCCGGCGCGATACCGAGGTCAAGCTCGCCGCCGCCGAGGGCGCCGAGGCCGAGCTCGCGAGCAAGATCGCCAACGAGGCCGGCCAGCGCAAGGCGGCCGAGGTGGTCCAGACCAAGCTCAAGCCGGTGGCCACGATCTCCGGCGCGCTCATGGTCGACGGCAACGACGTCCACCTCCGGATCACCGATCGCGTGCTGTTCAAGCCGAGCGACGACGCGCTGACCGATCGCGGCAAGATCGTGCTCGGCAAGCTCGCCGCGGCGCTCAAGGAGCTGCCCGACCGCCAGGTCTGGGTGCAGGGCCATACCGACGACACCCCGGTCGCGCTGCCCCGGCCCGCGCCGCCCCCGGCCAGGGCCGCCAAGGGCGCGCCGCCCGCCGCGCCGGCGGTCCGGTTCCCGACCAGCTGGGAGCTGTCCGCCGCGCGCGCGCTCGCCGTGGTCCGCTACCTCCAGGACGTCGGCAAGGTCGATCCCTCGCAGCTGACCGTCGCGGCGTTCGGCCAGTACGCGCCGATCTCGAAGAAGGACCGCGCCGCCAACCGCCGGATCGAGATTGTCATCACCGCGAAGCGGCCGAGCAAGTAGCCGGAGATCGAGCCGCTCCGGATCAACATTGTCGTCACCGCGAAGCGGTCGAGCAAGCCCGAGGGCCGAGCAAGTAGCACGGCGGGGTACGTTGCCCTGGCACGACCCATCGTCGCTGCCGCACACCGCTGCACGTCCCACCGGAGCGGGGTGCCGACCACACTCGCAGACCGGTCTCCGCCTATCACCGACAGCATGCCGCCGGTGGCGGGCGGTACGCTGGACTTGTCTCGCGCGAGCGCCGGCCGGTTGGACTATTGTGCGTGGACCGGGGACGTATCGTGATGACCGCGATCACCAGCCGCGAGCTCCAGCACGTGATCGTGGTGATGCTGGGCAGCGCCGGAGACGGCGGGCCATCGCCCGACGGGGCAGCGCTGCGGCAGGCGATCGGCCCGTACGGCGGCCGGCTCGAGGAGCTCGGCGATGGCTCGACGATCGTCGTGCTCGAGGCGGACCGCCACGCGGCGACCGACCATGCCGCCCGGGCCGCGCGCTGCGCGCTCGCGCTGCGCGGGGTCGCGACCGGCCGCTGCATGGCGATCGCGATGGGCCACGTCGAGTCGCTCCGCGAGCTGACCGGCGGCGATGTGCTCGATCGCGCGCGGCGGCTGGTGTCGCGGGTCGCGGGCGCGCCCGGCGCCCCGACGCCGATCGCGGTCGACGAGCTGACCGCCGGTCTGCTGGACGCGCGGTTCGAGGTGATCGAGCGCGACGTCGGGCTGGTGCTGTGCGGCGAGCGCGCGCTGATCCAGGGCGCGAGGACGCTGCTCGGCCGGCCGACGCCCTGTGTCGGGCGCGACTGGGAGCTCGACACGCTGATGGCGAACCTCGAGGCGG
Source organism: Kofleriaceae bacterium (assembly GCA_036265355.1). GTDB lineage: Bacteria > Myxococcota_A > Polyangia > Haliangiales > Haliangiaceae > JABFXX01. Next base: position 2,149 of record DATAPF010000249.1, read on the forward strand.
GGATCGACGAACCCAAGGCGCAGGCCGTGCTGCTGATCGGGGCGGCGGGGATCGGCAAGTCGCGGATCGGCGCCGAGTTCGTCGGCCGCGTCCAGCAGCGCCATGGCGAGCTCGCGATCTGGAGCGGGCGCGGCGACTCGCTGCGCGCGGGTTCGACGCTCGATCTGCTCGCGCAGGCGCTGCGCGGCGCCGTCGGGATCCGGGGCAGCGAGCCGCTCGCCGAGCGCCGCGACCTGATCCAGGCCCGGGTCGCCGAGCGCCTGCACGGTGCCGAGCGCGAGCGGGTGACCCGGTTCCTCGGGGAGCTGGTCGGCGCGCCGTTCCCCGATGAGAGCGAGGGCGGCGCCGCCCTGCGAGCCGCGCGGCACGACGCCCAGCTGATGAGCGAGCAGATGTACACGGCGTGGCTCGACTTCCTGCGGGCGGAGACGTTCGCGCGTCCGGTCCTGGTGCTGCTCGAGGATCTGCACTGGAGCGATTTCGGGACCGTGCGGTTCATCGGGACGGCGCTGCGCGAGCTGTGCGACCAGCCGTGGATGGTGCTCGCGATGGCGCGGCCCGAGCTCTACGAGGTGTTCCCGCGGCTGTGGGCGGAGCGCCAGGTCCAGGAGATCCGGCTCAAGGGACTGGGGCGCAGGGCGGGCGAGCGGCTGGTGCGGCAGGTGCTGGGCACCGCCGTGGCGCCGGCGACGATCGAGGGTCTGGTGCGACAGGCCGACGGCAACGCGCTCTACCTGGAGGAGCTGATCCGCGCCGAGGCCGAGCACAAGGGCAAGGACGGCCCGCTGCCCGGCACGGTGCTGGCGATGGTCGAGACCCGGCTCGCGCGGCTGCCGCGCCACGCGCGGCGCGTGCTCCGGGTCGCCAGCGTGTTCGGCGAGGTGTGCTGGGACGGTGCGGTGATCGCGCTGCTCGAGGGCGCGATGGGCGCCGGGGTCGGCGACCTGCTCGCGACCCTCGTCGAGCAGGAGGTGCTGATCGCGCGGCGCGACAGCCGGTTTCCCGGCGAGCGCGAGCTCGCGTTTCGCCACGCGCTGATCCGCGAGGGCGCCTACGCCACGTTGACCGCCGAGGATCGCCGGCTCGCGCACCGGCTCGCCGGTGAGTGGCTCGAGCAGCATGGCGAGGCCGATCCGATGGTCCTGGCCGGCCACTTCGAGCGCGGCGGGCAGCCCGCGCGCGCGGCCGAGTTCTACCTGCGCGCGGCGGAGCAGGCGCTTCACGTCCTCGACCTCGAGGCCGTGATCGCGCGCGCGGACCTCGGCCTGTCCTGCGCGCCTCCGCAGCAGCTGCGGCTCGCGCTGCTCGGTGCCCGCAGCGATGCGTCGCGGCGCCTGCAGCGGGTCACGATCGGCGAGGCCGAGGAGCTGATCGGTGCGGCGCCGCGCGGGTCGCTGGCCTGGGCGCGCGGGATGCTCGCGTACCAGCTGCGCGCGCTGATGGAGCGCCGGGTCGAGGACCTCGCGGACCCGCGGGTGCGGCTCGAGGAGGTCACCCCGGATCCCGGGGCCGCGGGGGCGATGTCGCTGGTCTTCCTCACCCGGGTGTTCATCCTCGACAGCTTCGGCCACGTCGCGTGGGGCAGCGCACAGGACGAAGCGTTCTCCGCGCTGGTCCGTGCGCGGGGCGAGCAGGAGCCGCTCGCGACCGTGTGGTGGCACGTCGCGATCGGCGTCCGCGGCTCCCATGTGTACGACGACCCCTGGAGCGCGATGCAGCATGGCGAGGCGATCCAGCCGATCTGCGAAGCCCTCGGCAGCCAGCTGATCTTCCTCAACATGCAGCTGATCCGTGGGATCAACCAGTGGTACCTCGGGGCGCTCGCGTCGGCGGTGCAGACGCTGGAGGGGATCCCGGGGGCGGACACCGCGATCGGCATGGCGAGCTCGATGCGCCGGCTGTCGCTGTCCTGGGTGCACGCCGACCGCGGCGCATTCGAGCGCGCGTGCGCCGTGGCCAGCCAGCTCGTCGAGTCCGGCCGCGGGCGCAACAACGTGGCGGAACAGTCGCGCGGCCGCTGGGCGCTCGCGGAGGCGCTCCGCCGCATGGGCGATCTGGCCGCGGCCGAGCGCGAGATCGAGGCCGCGCTCGCGCTGGCGATGCCACTCGAGGCCCCGGGTGTCCTGGCGACGCTCGCGCGGCTCCGGCTCGCCCAGGACCGCGCCGCGGAGGCGCTGGTCGCCGCCGAGGACGCCATGGCGCGCTACGCGGCGATGGGCGCGTGCGGCATGTTCCGCGCCGCGTTCGTGCGGCTCGCCCACGCCGAGGCGCTCCACGCCACCGGCGCGCACGACGCCGCGCGCGCCGCGATCGCCCAGGCGCGGGCGCGGGTGCTCGCCGTCGCCGCCCGGATCTCCGATCCGGACTACCGGGCGAGCTTCCTCGCGCAGGTCCCCGAGAACGCCCGCACCCTCAGCCTGGCGAGCACCTGGCTCGGCGAGCCGGCGCTCGCCGGTCCGGCCGAGGGCTGACGCGCGATCGGCGCAACTCCAAGAGCGCAAGATCAGGTTCCGCAGTTTGTCGGAGAACATCGACACCACCACGAGCGGAGGCAAGTTGGTCTTCCATGTGTTCGGCGCACTCGCCGAGCCCGAGCGCGACATCATCCGTGAGCGCACGATGGCCGGTCTGGTCAGCGAGCTCGAGGTCCTGGCCGACCTGGCCGACCTCAGCGAGCTGGAGGTCCTGGCCGACCTGGTCGACGCCGGCGAGCTGGGGTTCCGATAGCAAACGGGTGAAATCCAACGACCACCGGAGGGGGGCCGCTCGCATTCAGAACTCACGACTCTGATTCGCTGTGTCAGATCAGATTACCGTCGTTCGTCATTGTCCGACGGGCACGGTCCGGTGCTGGCGACCTCGAGGGCACCTCGGTCGACGAACAACGCCTGGTCACTGTTAGT
>DATAPF010000250.1:0-8322 GCA_036265355.1 Kofleriaceae bacterium
GCGCCCGAGCAGGTCGTGCTGGTGCCCGGCAACCACGACGTCAGCTGGCCGGTGTCCGAGGACGCCTACCGGCCGTGCCGCAAGTCGCGCTACACCGGCACGCTCGCGCCGGGCAGCTACATCGACCACGAGGGCGGCCTCATCGAGGTCCGCGATCAGGACGGCTACCACCAGCGGTTCCGGGCGTTCGCCGATCTGTACCGCGCGACCAAGGGCACCGAGTACCCGCTGGCCTACGAGCACCAGGGGACGGTGCACCAGCTCGCCGGCGCCGGGATCTGCATCATCGGCCTCAACTCGGCGTGGGAGGTCGACCACCACTTCCGCGATCGCGCGAGCATCCATCCCGAGGCGCTCGCCAACGCGCTGCTCGAGGTCGGCAAGCCGGTCGCCGGCCAGCTGCGGATCGCCGTGTTCCACCACCCGCTGCACGGCGGCGAGGACTCGCGGATCCGCGACGCCGGGTTCCTCCAGCAGCTCGCGGTGCACGGGTTCCGGCTCGTGCTGCACGGCCACGTCCACCGGGCGGACTCCGAGGTCTATCGCTACGATCGCACCGAGGACGGCCGGCGGATCGAGATCGTCGCCGCCGGCACGTTCGGCGCACCGACCCACGAGTGGGTCCCGGGCTATCCGCTGGAGTACAACCTGCTGATCGTCACGCCGGACCGGGTCACCGTCGAGGCGCGCTGCCGGCGCGAGGTCAACGGCGCGTGGGAGGCCGACGCGCGCTGGCGCCAGGGCCCGGGCAAGGATCCGCTGCCGCGCTACGTCATCGACCGCAACGACCTGGCGGCCGGCCCGCGCGCATCGCCCGGCTGACCGCGGCGGGGCCGGTCACACGGCGATCTGGTCGAGGTAGCTGCGCGCGTGGTGGGCCCAGTCGCTGGTCGCGTCGAGCTCGAGGTAGCGCTCCAGGCACTGCCGGGCCTGGGTCGTGCCGCCGACCTGGGCGAGCATGATGCCGAGGTTGTAGTGCGCGTCGGCGAACTCGGGCGCCGCGGCGCATACCCGGCGCAGCTCGGCGATCGCGAGGTCGGTCTCGCCGAGATCCTCGAGCAGGTTGGCGAGGTTGTAGCGCGCCTCGGGCTGGGCCGGGTCGTGCTCCAGGGCGCGCTCGTAGAGCCGCCGCGCCTCGTGGAGCTCGCCCTGGCGATACAGCAGGTTGCCGAGGTTGGTCAGCGCGGCGGCCATCCGCGGCTCGAGCTCGATCGCGAGCCGGAACAGGTGCTCGGCGGTGTCCGAGTCGCCGCGGTCCTCGGCGGCGCACGCCTCGACGAAGTGCCGGTACGCGGTGCTGCCACCGTTGGCCTCGGTCGGACCGTCCTGGACGGCGGCCGGCACGGCGGTGGGCTCGGGCGCGGCGGCGCGCGGCATCGCCAGCGTCGCGGTGACGTGCTCGCCGAAGCTCGGCAGGCTGAACGCCATCACGATCTGGCCGGAGATCGGCTGGAACGCGACGTCGTCGGCGAGCGCGACCACGGTCTCGCCGTCGCAGCACACCCGCAGCCGGCTCGTCGGGTGGGTGTCGCCGGGCAGGGCGCGCCGCAGCGCCTCGACGTTCTTGCGCGCGCGCTGCAGCGGCATGCCGGTCGCGAGCAGGTCCTTGGCCCCCTTGACCGCGACCAGGTCGGGGAACGTGTAGTAGAACCGGCCGCCCTTGCGCACGGTGGGGCCGACGAAGCCGGTCTGCGTCCAGTAGCGCAGGCGCGACTCCTGGACGGCGAGGATGCGAGACACGTCGCGGATGGAGTACAGCTCGATCATGGTCTCCTCGGGATCTCCTCGGGGCTCGGCGGGGCGGGGTACGGCAGCGCTCAGCGCGCGCCGGGCGGCGACGGGGCGCGCCGCTCGCGCTGGGCCTCGACGTTGAGGCTGAGGTGGAGCTCGCGGCCGCGCGCCCGGCTCTCCAGGTCGACGCTGTGCCCGATCAGGTCGCATCCGGCGATCCGGCGCGCTTCCTTGACCGCGATCCGCCGGGCGTGGTCGCGGCAGCGCTCGTCGTCGGCGTACAGCGCCGCGGCGCGCTGCGCGGTCGCCGGGTCGGGCGCGTCGCTGATCCGGTCCGCGGTGCGCGCGAGGTCGATGGTGAGCATCGTCGAGCCGGCGTAGCCGTCGCCGGCGAGCTCGCCCTCGGTGAGCACGCGGGCCGCGCCGTGCAGCAGCTCGAGCGCGACCGGCGCGAGCCGCACGGTGACCTCGCGCTCGAACAGCGACACCCGGCGCGCCATCGCCATCGGTTTGCGGGCCGGTCGCCCTCGATCGACGCGTCGATCGGTGCCTCGATCGGTGCCTCGATCGGTGCCTCGTTCGAGCCTCTCGCGCCGCACCCGGCGGGACGTTGCCATGCTCGAACGGTAAATGAGCCGGAGTCTGGTAGCCAAGTTTCCTACATCCGGATGGCCGCCGGCCGGACTGCCGGTCGCGGCGTCTCACCGCACCGGCCGCATCCTGTCGCAGAATCCGCAATCTCCGTCGGGAGTGGCCCTGCGACAACTTGACGTTTGCGCGTTCGGATTTATGTTGACAACGCTATGCTGATGCTGCTGTGGGGGGTGGCCGCGGTGGTCAGCCTGGGGTTGGTCGCGCTGTGCGCAACGTCGCGCAGGCGATGACCCGGCGAGCACGCCGCGAGCATGCCGATGACATTCCCGCGCTGGCCGGCGCCTGCAAGATGCAGCCGCCGGCCGGCGCGGCCTCGACATGGCTCGCCGCGACGCAATCGTGGTACACGTTGATCGGCCGTGTCGCTCGACGTCAAGCGCTATCCGATCCTCGTCGTCGACGACGAACAGGACAACCTCGACGCGTTCCGGTTCAACTTTCGCAAGGCATTCGACATCCTGACCGCGAGCGGCGGCGCCGAGGCGCTGCAGATCCTCCAGGACAAGGAGGTCGCGGTCGTGGTGACCGATCAGCGGATGCCGCGGATGACCGGCGTCGAGCTGCTGCGTGAGGTCCGGCAGCGCCAGCCCGACGCGGTCGGCATCATCCTGACCGCGTTCACCGACGTCGACGTGCTGATCGAGGCGATCAACCTCGGTCAGGTCTATCGCTACATCACCAAGCCGTGGGACGCCAAGGAGGTCCGCGGCGTGCTGCAGTACGCGATCGAGCGCTACCACCTGCAGCGCGAGAACAAGCGGCTCGCCGCCCAGCTCGCCGAGTACACCGGCTACCTGAACCAGCAGCTGCACGGCGCGTTCGACTTCGGCAACATCATCGGCGACAGCGGGCCGCTGCGCGAGGTGCTCGACAAGGTCGAGCAGGTCGCGCCGACCAACTCGACCGTGCTGCTGCGCGGCGAGACCGGGACCGGCAAGGAGCTGGTCGCCCACGCGATCCACATCAACTCGTCGCGCGAGGAGAAGCCGTTCGTGCGGGTCAACTGCGCGGCGCTCGCGCCGGGCGTGCTCGAGAGCGAGCTGTTCGGCCACGAGAAGGGCAGCTTCACCGGCGCGCTGGCGCGCCGGCCGGGACGGTTCGAGCTCGCCGACGGCGGCACGCTGTTCCTCGACGAGGTCGGCGACCTGCCGATCGAGGTCCAGATCAAGCTGCTGCGCACGCTGCAGGAGCGCGAGTTCGAGCGGGTCGGCGGCGCCGAGACCATCAAGGTCGACGTCCGGCTGGTCAGCGCGACCAACCGCAACCTGGAGAAGATGATCGAGGACGGCGAGTTCCGCGAGGACCTGTACTACCGGCTCAACGTGTTCCCGATCAACCTGCCGCCGCTGCGCGACCGGCTCGACGACCTCGGCGCGCTGGTCACCCACTTCATCGCGAAGTTCTCGCGCCAGATGGGCGTGGGGCCGGCGCCGGCGTCGGCCGACGCGCTGGCCCGGCTGCGCGAGTACAACTGGCCGGGCAACGTCCGCGAGCTCGAGAACATCATCGAGCGCGCGATGATCCTCGCCAGGGGCGCCGCGCTCGGCGTCGCCCACCTCGACTTCGGCCGCCGCGCCGGCCACCCCCCGAGCCACACCACCGGCGCGTTGCCCGCGGTGGCCCCGCCGCCCGCCGCGCCGGCGCTGGCCGACGACGGCAAGAGTTTGGCCGAGCGGCTGCTCGACAGCGAGCGCAAGGAGATCGTCGCGGCGGTCGAGAAGTCGCGCGGCAACATCGCGAGCGCGGCGCGCACGCTCGGGATCAACCGCTCGACGCTGTACTACCGGCTGCGCAAGCACGGCCTGGAGCACCTGCTGCCGACCAAGATCGGGGTCGGCGGCGACGAGCCCCCCGGCGGCGAGCCGGTCGCGGGCTGACCGCGTCCCACCGATTGCCGGGCGCTCCCGGGGCCGCGCACGTACCGTGTCCCACGCGGCTCGGCTACAGTTGCCGCGTGCGGCTCCTGTTCATCGTCGATCCGCTCGATCGGCTGTCGCTCGCCGGCGACAGCTCGTACGCGTTGATGCTCGAGGCCGCGTCGCGCGGCTGGGGGGTGTGGACCTGCCAGATCGATCACCTCGGGCTGGAAGGCGACGACGCGGTGTGCGACGCGGCGCCGACCGCGGTGGTGGCGGCGACCCGGCCGGCCGAGGCGTTCCAGACCGAGCCACCGGCGCCGCACCGGCTCGCCGAGTTCGACATCGTGCTGATGCGCAAGGACCCGCCGGTCGATATCGCCTACCTGCACGCGACCTGGATCCTCGAGCACGCGCGCGGCAAGACCCTGCTGGTCAACGACCCGCGCGGGCTGCGCGAGCTCAACGAGCACCTCGCGGTCCTGCACTTCCCGCACCTGACGCCGCCGACCATCGTGACCCGCTCGGCGGCGCGGCTGCGCGAGTTCCAGGCCCAGCAGGGCGGCGCGATCGTGGTCAAGCCGGTCGACGGCTACGCCGGCCTCGGGATCTTCGTGGTGCGCGACGGCGATCCCAACGCGTCGTCGATCCTCGAGACCTCGACCGCCGCGGGCACGCGATGGACGCTCGCCCAGCGCTACCTGCCCGAGGTCGTCGACGGCGACAAGCGGATCATCCTGGCCGACGGCGAGCCGCTCGGCGCCGTGCTCCGGGTCCCGGCGGCGGCCGAGGCGCGCGGCAACCTGCACGTCGGCGGCCGCCCGGTCAAGGCTGCGATCACCGCGCGCGACCGCGAGATCATCGACACGATCTCGCCGTTCCTGCGCAGCCACGGCCAGATCTTCGTCGGGCTCGACGTGATCGGCGGGATGCTCACCGAGCTCAACATCACGTCGCCGACCGGCGTGCGCCACATCTCGCAGCTCGACGGCAAGAACATCGCCGGCGAGGTCCTCGACCGGCTCGCGCGCCAGGCCCGCCACCGCACGTCGGTCGGCGGCTGACGCTGGCCCGCATCACTGGCAATGATTGCGATGTAGACTGGCAATGATTGCGATGGGGAGTGGTCGGTGATTCCGCGCGGCAGCAGCGCCGCGGGCAGCTCGTCGCGATCCTGGTGCCGACCAAGCCGCAGGCGAGCTGCTTCATCCAGTGCCTGCCGACCAACAGCTGCCCGCCGACGCGGGACTGCCCGCTGGCCACGTTCACCTGCTGATCGGCGCGCGCAGCCGCCGGTCCCGCGCACGGTCGCTCACGGCGTGTCGGTAGCGCCGTCGATTCCATCCCGGGAGGGTCGTATTCGACCCGGTCCTGTTGCCTGATGAATGGCATCGAGGCAATGGATGAAGCAGCCATCGCAGGCCAGAGCGGCGACGAGGAAGCATGTGATCCTGTTTCTGGCGGCCAGCCCGCGCGACCTGGGCCGCCTGGCCCTGGATCGCGAGGCGCGCTCGATCCACGTGGAGCTGAAGCGTAGCGGCTACCGGGATCGGTTCGAGTTCGTGACCCGGTGGGCGGCCGAGCCACTCGATCTGCTCCGCGAGCTGCGGGAGCTGAAGCCCACCATCGTTCACTTCAGCGGACACGCAGGGCGCGGCGTCGTGTTCGACAGCGCACACGGTCGCAGCCATGTGGTATCGCCGGAGGCGATCGCACAGACCTTCGGCGCCGTGGGTGCAAGGGTCCGGCTCGTCGTGCTGAACGCCTGCTACACGGCGCCGCTCGCCGAGGCGCTGCTGGCACACGTCGACTGCGTGGTCGGGATGACCGGCGCGATCCACGACGACGCGGCGCGGTGCTTTGCGATCGGCTTCTACGGCGGCCTGGGTGAGCACGAGTCCATCGCCCGGGCCTTCCAGCAAGGCAGAGCCGCGGTGGACCTGGAGGGGCTGCCCGACGCCGAGCGACCGGAGCTCCGGGTGCGCGCCGGGTTCGATGCGAGCCAGCTGATCCTCGCGGCCGTGGAACCGCTGCTCTGCATGGACCTACCGTGCCCGTACCCGGGGATGCGGCCATACACCGCGGATGATGCTGCCGGCTTTCATGGTCGCGAGGCAGAGATCGACGAGTTGATCGGCCGCCTGCGCGCCGGCGAACGCGAGATCTACGTGATCGGCCCATCGGGCTCGGGAAAGTCATCGCTCGTGGCGGCGGGAGTGTTGCCGCGGCTCGCTCGCGGGGTCGCGGGCCTCGGCGCGCATGTGGTACGGACGATGCGGCCCGGCGAGCATCCCGCGGCGCGTCTGTCCGAGGCACTGGACCTGCCACCCGGGCAACCGCTCGTCGCAGCGGACTGCATCGCCGCGCGGCTCGCCCACCGCGCTCGCGGCACATCGGTGCTGCTGGTGGTCGATCAGCTGGAGGAGCTCTTCACGCTGGCGAGCGCCGGCGAGCGCGATGGCTTTCTCGCGGCGCTGCGTGCGCTGCGGACCGAGCGCCGGGTCGTCGTGATCGTCACGCTACGCGCCGATTTCTTCGGCGCGCTCATGGAGAGTCCACTCTGGCCCGAGAAGGCCCGTGACAAGCTGTCGCGCATCGAGGTGGGGCCATTGCGCGGCGAGCTGTTGCGCCGGGCGATCGTGTTCCCCGCGCGCGACGTGGGCGTGGAGGTCGAGCCGGAGCTGGTCGAACGCCTGATCGCCGACACGGGCTCCGAGCCGGGGATCCTGCCGCTCTTGCAGGAGACCCTGGTGCAGGTCTGGGACAAGCGAGCCGAGCAGACGGTCACGCTGGCCAGCTACGAGGCGCTCGGTGATGGGAATCGCAGCGGACTTGCGGTCGCGGTGTCGCGCAAGGCGGACGCAACGCTACGGGCACTCACGGACGCCCAGAGCGAGATCGCTCGACGGATCCTGCTCCGGCTGATCAGCTTCGGGGAGGGGCGCTCCGACACACGACGCCAGCAGCCGCGCTCGCAGCTGCACACCCCGGGCGACGATCCCGCCGAGTTCGGCTTCGTGCTGCAGACGATGGTCGACGACCGCTTGCTCACGATGGATGAGGATGACCGCAGTGGTCAACCACTGGTCGATCTCGCTCACGAGGTGATGATCGCGGCGTGGCCGACGCTGGCGGGCTGGATCCGGAGCCACCAGGTGGACGAACAGAAGCGCCGCCAGCTCGAGGCGGCTGCCATCCACTGGACCGAGCATGGTCGCGGTGCTCGCGGTCTCCTCGATCCGATCGAGCTCACCGATGCGGAGGCCTGGCAGCAGACCGAGTCCGCGCGGCAGCTGGGGCACAGCGCCGACGTCATGGCGCTGATCGCGGCCAGCCGAGAGGACCACACCCGGCGCGAGCGCGAGGCCCGCGAGCGGGCGGAGCAGCTCGCGGCCAGCGAACGCGCGAGCCGGCGGCTGCTCGCCCAGATGTACATGGAGTCGGGACGACAGCTCCTCCTCGATGGCCGCCCTCGGGAAGCGATCCCGTATTTCCTGGCGGCTCGCCGGCGCGGCCTCGACGAGTTGCCGCTGCGCGTGCTGTTCGATGCTGCGAGACGTCACCTGCCGCTCCGCCCGGCGCTCGAGCATCAGGACGCGGTGTTGAGTGCCGCGTTCAGTCCCGACGGCACCCGCGTGGTCACCGCGAGCGATGACAGGACCGCGCGGGTGTGGGACGCGGAGACCGGCAAGCCGGTCACTGGACCCCTCGGGCATCAGGACGCGGTGTTGAGGGCCGCGTTCAGCCCCGATGGCGCCCGCGTGGTCACCGCGAGCGAGGACAGGACCGCGCGGGTATGGGACGCCGCGACCGGCAAGCCGGTCACCGCCCCCCTCACGCATCGCAACGCGGTGACCAACGCCGCGTTCAGCCCCGATGGCGCCCGCGTGGTCACCGCGAGCTATGACAAGACCGCGGGGGTGTGGGACGCGGCGACCGGCAAGCCGGTCACCGGCCCGCTCGAGCATCAGGAGGGGGTGTTGAGCGCCGAGTTCAGCCCCGACGGCACGCGCGTGGTCACCGCGAGCTACGACAAGACCGCACGGGTGTGGGACGCGGCGACCGGCGCACCGGTCACGGG
>DATAPF010000251.1:0-2595 GCA_036265355.1 Kofleriaceae bacterium
GCCACGCGCCCCGCGCCAAGCCATCCGGGCAGCGCGCCCGCGCCCTCGCCGCCCGCGCGCCGCCCCGGCGCGGCCCCGGCGAAGCCGATCAAGCCGGCGAACCCGGCCACTCCTCTCGGCTCGCGCGCACCCGCAGCCGCAGCCCACGCCGGCGCGCATGCCGGCGGCCCGGCGACCGCGCGTGGCCCGGCGACCGTGCGCCGCCCGCAGGCCGCGATCCGCAAGCCGCGCCCCGCGCTCGCGCAGCCGCGGACCCTCGCTGCCGCCGCCGCGCCGGCCGCCGCCAACCGCAGCGCCCCCGCGATCCGTTCGACCGCACCCGGCGCCGCCGCCGCACATGCCCTGCTCGCCGAGGTCCAGCAGCACGCCGCCCAGCTCCGCGGCGCGAGCCGGGTGACCGCGGCGTCGATCCGCGCCCGCGTCGCTGCCGAGATCGCGCGCCTGCATGCCGCGCACGCCACGCCGGCCGCCGCGCTCGACGGCCATGTCACCGCCGCGCACGGCGCGATCGCCGGCCACGCGGCCGCCGCGCACGGCGCCGTCGAAGCCGGCCGCAGCGCCGCGCACGCCCACCTCACCGGCGTCGAGCACGCGCAGACCGCGCGCGTTGCTCAGGCCGGCCAGCAGCAGCACGCGCTCTCCCCGCAGGTCATCGCGCAGCACGGCGGCGAGATCGACGCCCACGCGGCCAGCGAGGCCGCGCGGTTCGATCAGGGCGCCAGCGCGCGCACCCAGCAGGTCCAGCAAGGAGGCGGCGGTGGCAGCGGCGAGACCGCCGACAAGCACGCCGAGCTGACGGCGAAGATCAGCGACCGTGCCGCGACCAGCTTCTCCGGCGACGCCTCGAAGGTCTCGGGCGAGACCCAGCGCGCGGCCGGCGAGTTCCACGGCGCGCTCGATCAGGGCGGGGCGAATTTCACCGGCTCGCTCGATCAGATGGTCCCGCAGTTCACGAGCGGGATCACCAGCGCGGCGAGTGCAACGCGGACCGGCGCCGATGGCGTCGCGACCCAGGCCGGGGCCGCGATGGCGCAGCTCGCGACGCACGCCGGGACCCGGCTCGAGGACGACGCCGCGGCGGCGCACACCGGCCTCACGCGCGACACCGACGCCGCGAGCGCCGCGCTTCACGCGCACGGCGAGCACCAGGCCACCCAGATCGTCACCGACGCCGACCGCGTCGCCGATGCCGCGGTCGAGCACGTGCACGCAATCGCGCCGGCCATCGCCGATGCGCCGGGCGCGCACGGCGCCGCGCTGGCCAGCGAGGCACGCAGCCAGCTCACCGCGCACACCGGCCAAGCAACGACGCAGATCGCCGCCGCCGATGGCCGGGTCACCGGCGGGCTCGCCGCGCACGCCGCCGCGGGCAGCGCGTCGCTCGCCACGACCGGCTCGCAGGCCAGCGCCCACGTGCAGACCGCCGCCGCCAAGGTCGGCCAGCACCTCGCGCACGCCGGCAGCCACACCGCCGCCGGGCTGCAGAGCAAGGCGCAGCTCGCCGGCCAGCAGATCCAGGGATCCGCCGGGCAGGCCACCGACCACCTCGGCCGCGCGGGCGCCGAGTTCACCGGCAAGGCGGCGCAAGCCAGCGCCGGTGCGCGTACCAAGATCGCCGGCACCGTCGATACCGCGAGCGCCGATCAGCAGACCCACGTCGGCACGTTCACCAGCAAGCAGCGCGACGCCGGCGGCCAGCTCGACACCAAGCACGATCAGCTCAAGGCAGAGGCCGACCACCGATCGCAGGCCGACCAGGCGCAGAACGCCGCGCAGTCGCAGACCTTCCTCGACTGGCTGCTCCCCAAGTCGTGGACCGACGCGATCAAGCACTGGTTCGCCAGCGCGTTCGGCGACTGGTGGGGCGGCTTCCTGTGGGGCGTGATCAACGCGCTGCTGGTCGTCGCCGTGGTGGTCGCGGTCTGCCTGATCTTTCCGGTGGCGGCGCCGTTCATCGCCGGCGGCCTCTTGATCGCCGGCGCGGCGCTCGGCATCTACTCGCGGTTCAAGACGTACGAGGCCTACCACGACGGCAACGGCCCCGGGTTCTGGAGCGGGCTCGCGCTCGTCGGGCTCGGCATCGCCGATATCACCGGCATCCCGAGCATCGTCGAGGGCTGCGTGGGCGGCCGCGCGTTCAACAACGGCCACCCGCTGAGCCCGTTCGATGCCGGCGAGTCGGTCGGCAGCGGGCTGGTCAACCTGCTCGCGCTGATCATCGGCGGCGGGCGCGCGCTGCGCGGCAAACCCGGCGGCGTCACTGTCAAGCCGCTCGATCCGTTGCCGCCCGAGCTGCCACCCGAGGTCAAAGTCCCCGACATCAAGCCGCCCGACGGCAACTCGCCCGACGTCAAGCCGCCCGACGGCAAGACCCCCGATACCGTGCCGGACACCACCGCGCCGCCGCGCACCTTCACCGAGCTGCTCAACCGGCTCAGCACGAAGGCCCAGGAGGCGGTGAATCAGCAGCGCCAGCTGCGCTCGGCCGACAACATGGCCAAGATGGAAGGCATCGGCCGCAACCCCGACGGTACGTACGACGTGGCCAAGGCGAACCAGGCCTGGGAGGGCAAGTGGATGGACGGCGCCAAGTTC
>DATAPF010000252.1:0-21924 GCA_036265355.1 Kofleriaceae bacterium
TCGGGGACGGGCAAGCGCGGCGACGAGCGCCTTCGCCGCGAGGAGATCATCGGTCGCATCGTCGCCAAGCCCAGTCTGCGTCGTCGAGGTGGATCGTGACGCCTCCGGATCGGCGCCGGATGGTCGCGGTGATCGGCGACGGGGGAATCGCAGCAGGATCGTCGAAGTACGTATTGGCACGGGAGGTTGGCAGGGTCCTCTGCGAACGCGGCTTTCGCATCGTCACCGGAGGCCTCGGCGGTGTCATGGAGGCCGCATCGCTCGGCGCACGCGAGAGCTCGGCCTGGACGCCGGGCTCGGTCATCGCGCTGCTGCCCGGCTTCGATCCTGACCACGCGAACCCATACGCCGATGTCGTGATCCCCACGGGCCTGGATCACCTCAGGAACTCGCTCGTTGTTCAGGCCGATGCCGTCGTGGCGATCGGGGGAGGTGCTGGGACGCTCACCGAGATCGGGCTTGCGTGGATCTACCGCCGGCTCATCGTCGCGCTGCGCGTCGAGGGTTGGAGCGGCGAGCTGGCCGACAGGCGGATTGACGAGCGCATTCGCTACGCGGAGATCGTGGATGATCGCGTGTTCGGTGCATCGGACGCCGTGGAGGCGGCAGACATCGTGACCGCCAGGATCGACGAGTATGGGCGCCGCCACTCCGGAATTCGTTCGCGCGGACCCTAGCCCCAATGCTGGTCACTTAGCAGCTCTGGTCGACGAGACGCCGCTGGGCCGCTTGCGCGCGTAGTTGCTCATCTTGATCTTGACGGCTCGAGGGAAGACACGCTCGGGGCGTCGAGGAGGCAGGAGGAACCGTCGGACACGGTCCTGCATCTTCGCAAGTTGCTTCGGGAGGGCACCAGGGCTCAAGGACTTGGAGCCGAGCAACCAGAACTCGACGAACAGGCGCAGCGCGGCCACGAAACTGATCCGGGTGGGGGCAACGCCGAGATCGTCGGCGATGCGCTCCATCTCGAGGCGGACCAGATTGTAGACGAGGAGCAACCCCCACATTTCCTGAGCAACGGCGACCGGGCTCTTGCTGCGGATCGTCTCGAGCCGTTCGAGCATCTCGGTCTTGATCTCACCGAACCCGAGTTCGATCTCCCAGCGCTCATGGTAGAGGGCACGCACCTCGTCGGCGGGGAAGCGGGCTGCATCGACCATCGACGTCAGGAGGCACTCCGGCCGATAGCCCTTCCGGTGGTAGCGGATCGCACGTACGTCGAAATGGGTTGGTAGCGACGGGTCTTTCCTTCGAGCCTCGTGGCTGACCTCCATCTCGACCAGATCGTCGCCTGGACCCAGGTTGCGAATGATCCGAAATTCCGTCGTGGATTTCGTTCGGGTCATCCAGTGGCGGTCGTGGCCGTCGGTCATAAGCGGAACGAGCACACTTGCCTGTAAAAAGTTGCGATCGACCAACACCAACGACCGGTCTGGCACGCTGCTCCACAGCGATCGTGCATAGGTCCGCTCGTCGACGGCGTACGGTCCGAAGGTTGCCGCTGCGAGCAGATGCGATCGGACGGCCATCAAGACGACGGCTCGCATGAGCGGGTAGCCGCTGACCCCTCGTCCGGCTCCAGCCGCGTGGCTACCGAAGTGAGCCCGATTCTCAGCGCTATCCGGGACGCGCAACGTCGTGCCATCCACCGCGTACAAGGCCAACTCCCGCCACCGATGTCGGCCCGCGCTCGCGTGGGCCCACTCGTCCCCCGATCGGGTGAACAGCACCTCCAATGGGTCCGCCCCCAACCGGGCACGCGCCTTGACGACGGTGCTGGGCGCTACGGTCCGTATCCCGGACTGCGTTGGCATCGCAAGCTCAAGCTGGTTCACGACTGTCGCGATCGACCAGTCCCGCAGCACCGCCATACCGAGGACAAGCCACACGGCGCGGTCGGCAGGCAGGCGCCGCCGTCGCAGGGTAGCGGTGCCAGTTGTCTCCAGGGCCTCCTCGATCCACAGCGGGTCGAGATCCCGCATCAGCGTCGGGAAAGTAGCCGGGGTGAGGGCAGCCGTATACTCCAGCGCCTCGGTTAGCGTTTCGTCGAAATCGCTCACGATCGACGCAGCATGATCCTCCGGATCCGCCGAAACCAGCGGCGCGAACACCTGCCGGAATTCCGGAGCAAGCTCTGGTACTTGCCGCTAAGCGATCGGCATTGGGCCTAGCGCGCCACCGTCGCGCTCGACTCGTCGACCCGGACCAGGTTCTTGCGGGTCGCCGCGCCGAGCCGCTGCTCGAGCAGCGCGATCACCTCGTTGCACACCAGCTGGATGTTGCCGGCGCCGAGCGTGATCACCAGGTCGCCCGGCTTGGCCTGGGCGTCGAGCCACGCCGCGAGGTCCTCGCGCCGCGGGATGTACGCGGCCCCGGGGTGACCGGCGTCGCGCGTCAGCCGGACCAGCGCCTCGCTCGACACGCCGTCGATCGGCTTCTCGCCGGCGGCGAAGATGTCGCAGATCGCGACCTGGTCGGCGTCGTGGAACGCCCGCGCGAACTCGCCGAGCTGGTCGCGCGTCCGCGTGTAGCGATGGGGCTGGAACGCGGCGACCACGCGGCGGCCGGCGAACGCCGCACGGGCACCCGCCAGCGTCGCGCGGACCTCCGCCGGGTGGTGGCCGAAATCGTCGACCACCGTGACCCCGCCGACCTCGCCGCGCACCGTGAACCGCCGCGCCACGCCCTCGAACTGCGCCAGCGCCTGGGCACACGTCGCGAACGGGATCTCCAGGAAGTCGGTGGCCGCGAGCACGCCGAGCGCGTTCAGCACGTTGTGGGTGCCCGGCATCGGCAGCGCGACCTCGCCGAGCTCGTCGGCGCGGCGCCACGCCACGAACCGCGTGATCAGGCCGTCGTGCCGGATGTGGCGCGCCCGGTAGGTCGCCTGCGACGCGATCCCGAACGTGGTGTAGCGCTTGGTCAGGTTGGGCAGGATCGCCTGCACCCCGGCGTCGTCGAGGCACAGCGCGCTCATCCCGAAGAACGGCACCCGGTTGCAGAAGTCGGTGAACGCCGTCTTGACGTGGTCGAACGTGCCGTAGTGATCCAGGTGCTCGGCGTCGACGTTGGTCACCACCGCGACCGTCGGCGTCAGGGTCAGGAACGAGCCGTCGCTCTCGTCGGCCTCGGCGACCAGGTAGTCGCTCTTGCCCCACCGCGCGTTGGCCAGGCCGAGCGAGTTGACCCGGCCGCCGATCACCGCCGTCGGGTCGAGCCCGGCCGCCATCAGCACGGTGTGCAGCATCGTCGTCGTGGTGGTCTTGCCGTGCGCCCCGGCGATCGCGATCCCGTACTTCATCCGCATCAGCTCGCCGAGCATCTCGGCGCGCGGGATCACCGGGATCTGGCGTGCCCGGGCGGCCTCGACCTCGGGGTTGTAGCCCTTGATCGCGCTCGACACGACCACCACGTCGGCCTCGCCCAGGTGATCCGCGCGGTGGCCCTGCTTCACCGTGCAGCCGATCTTCGCCAGGTGCCGGGTGATCTCGGTGTCGTTCATGTCCGAGCCCGAGACCCGGTAGCCCATGTTGGCCAGCACCTCCGCGATCCCGCACATCCCCATCCCGCCGATGCCGACGAAGTGAATCTTGGTGTCCTGCTTGCGAAACATCGGGGGCCTCGTCTGGATCAACGCTGCAGCCGGCAGAACCATGCCCGGCCGGGCGTTCTTAGCAGACTTGTCGCCGCGCCGGGGTGCCGGCTACCGGCTCGCCGGCCGGAACCCCGGATCGCCTCCCCGCCGTCACTGCTCCGATCCAGCCTTCGTCACGAGGTCATCGAATGCCGCCACAAGCGCCGGGGCATTCGACAACAAGTAAGCGCGACACGCGTCGACATCCTGGCCGGTCTTGATCAGCGCCACCACGTCCGCGCGGTCTTGCATCCGCGATGCCCTGAGCTTCATGTAGACCAGGCGCGCGATGTCGATGAACGTTCCCGGCTGCGCGTCGAGCGCGCCGGCGAGATGGACTTCGTCAGGACGAGGGGCGAGGTAATCGATGGCAACACCGTTCACGGCGATCGGGATCGCCGGATTCATCGTCACCAGCCCCCCGGCATGATGGAGAAACGCTTCATCCCCCACGAGAAAATCGACGTCCTTGGTGGCCCGAGGGTGACCGTTGGCGCCGACGGCAAGGCCACCGATCACGACGTGGCGGACGCCGGCTCGCTTGAGCGCTTCGGACGCCGCCCTCCAGGCATCGAGCACCTTGGGGGCCACGACGTCGACGAGCAGGCTTGGATCGGGCTTCATCAGGCGCTCCGGGCGTCTCCCCCAGACCGATATATGCCCTCCGGATACCATGTGCCAAGTATGGCACGCGGCGATCGCGTCGACGCGATGATCGCACCACGACGGTCGACGAGTCGTCCGGTGCGGCGAGCCGCACGGGGTGTTGCCTCAGCGGGAGGGAGTGCCTCGCGCGGACTGCTGCGACTCGCACCAGTCGATCACCGCGGCCGCGGCGGCCGGGCGGGCCTGCGCCTTCATCCTCGCCCCCATCTCGGCGCGGCGGGCCGGCTCGGTCACCAGCGGGCGCAGCGCGCTCGCGAGCTTGTCGGCCGTCAGCTCGGCCTGCCGGAACATCAGGGCCGCGCCGGCGTCGGCCATCGCGCGCGCGTTGAGCTCCTGGTGGTTGTCGGCGGCGAATGGGTACGGGATGAACACGGCGGGCTTGCCGGTGATCGCCAGCTCGGCGACCGTGGTCGCGCCGGCGCGACTGAGGATCACGTCCGCGCGGTGGTAGGCCGCGGCCATGTCCTTGATGAACGCGTGGCACTCGGCGGCGACCCCCGCCGCACGGTAGCGCTCGACGGTCTCGGCGAGCCCCTTGTCGCCGGTCTGGTGGACGATCGCCAGCGGCGACTCGCGCGCGAGCGCGATCAGCGCGTCGGCCGCCAGCGGGTTGACCGCGACCGCGCCGAGCGAGCCGCCGCTGACCAGGACATGCACCGTCACACGCGAACCGGTCTCCGATGATTCCGCGGAAGCGTGGTCGGAGGGCGCCGCGGGCGATTCGGCGGAATCGTCGCCGGACTGCGAATCGAGCAGCTTCTGCACCAGCCCGCGGCGCACGGGATTGCCGCTCACCACGGTCCTGGCCGGCTGGAAGAAGCGGCGGGTACCGTCGAACGACACGAACACCGCGCGTACGATCCGACCCAGGATCTTGTTGGTCAGCCCGGGGATCGAGTTCTGCTCGCAGATGGCCGTCGGGATCCCTGCGAGCCGCGCGACCAGCACCACCGGCCCCGAGGCATAGCCGCCCACGCCGATCACGGCATCGGGCCGGAACTCGCGGAGGATCCGCCGCGCCTGCCACAGCGCGCGCGGCAGACGGAGCAGCCCGCGCAGCGCGCCCAGCGCGCCGACCGTCTTGAGCCCGGACACCTCGATCAGCGACAGGTCCCAGCCGAGCTCCGGCAGCACGCGAGCCTCGATGCCGCGGCGGGTGCCGACGAAGCGCACCGCGGCCCCCGGCTCGCGGGCGCGGAGCTCCTCGGCGATCGCCACGCCGGGAAACAGGTGCCCGCCGGTGCCACCGCCCGCGATCAGGAGCCGCATCGCCACGCTACTACCACAGGACGCAGCGGACCGCGGCGGACGAGGCGGTTTCGAGCTCACCAAGGTTCGCGGACCTGCGTGGACGAGCTCCGTCATGGATGCGCAACGCCTGGGTGGCCAGGCCGATTCCCGCCTTGATTCCCGCCTGGGTGCCGGGCGGGCTCGCCGCGCTGGGGCGGCAGCGCGACGCCGCGGGCTACCCGAGGACGACGCGGACGCGCATGCGCTTGCGGCGGGCGAGCTCGCGGGCGGGCTGCTCGCGCGGCCGGCGCTCGGGGCGGCGGCCGACGTTGAGCAGGAGGCCGATCAGGAACATGGTGATCACGAGCGAGCTGCCGCCGCTGCTGACCAGCGGCAGGGTGATGCCCTTGTTGGGCACGATGCCGAGCACGACGCCGACGTTGAACAGCGCCTGGACGCCGAACAGCAGCGCGATGCCGAACGCGAGGTAGCCGCCGAACACGTCGCGCGCGCCGAGCGCGGCGCGGATGCCGCGCCACACGAGGATCGCGAACAGCACGAGCACGAGCGCGACGCCGAGCCAGCCGAGCTCCTCGCCGATCGGGGCGAGGATGAAGTCGGAGTGGGCCTCGGGGGTGTAGCCGAGGGTCTGGTGGCCGCCGCCGAGGCCGGCGCCGGTCAGCCCGCCCGAGCCCATCGCGAGCCGCGCCTGCATGAACTGGTAGCCGTCGCCCCGGGCGTAGGCTTCGGGGTTGAAGTAGGCGAGCACGCGCTGCAGCCGCCACGAGGTGCCGACCACCATGCGGTAGGCGATCGGGGCGGCTGCGAGCACGGCGAGCAGGATGTAGGAGATCCGCGCGCCGGCCATGAACAGCATGCCGAGCGTGGTGGCGCCGAGCACGACGGACGAGCCGAGATCGGGCTGCTTGAGCAGGGCGACCATCATCATGCCGCACACGAGGACGTGGGGGACGAAGCCGACGGTGAAGGTCTTGACCTGGTCGGCCTTGCGACCGAGCGAGTACGCGAGGTAGGTGACGAGGGCGAGCTTGGCGAGCTCGACCGGCTGGAGGGTCAGCGGGCCGAGCGGTAGCCAGCGCCGCGCGCCGTTGATCGCCGGGGCTGCGAGGGTGGCGGCAAGCAGGGCGAGCGAGCCGAGCAGCAGCGGGTAGGTCCACTGCTTGAGCCGGCGGTAGTCGATCCGCGCGCCGAGCCACATCGCCAGACCGCCGACCACGAGGAAGCCGACCTGGCGCTCCAGGGCGTGGGTGTCGTCGTGGAATCGGGTCAGGCCGTCGGCGGCGGTCGCGGAGTAGATCTCGATCGTGCCGATGCCGAGCAGGCCGAGCACGCAGGCGAGCAGCACGAGGTCGTAGGGCCGCTCGGGCAGCGCCGCGCTCGGGTGCTGGACGGCGACGATCTGGGCGGTCGCGGGCAGGGTGGGATCGATGGTCCGGGCGGTGGCATCAACGGGGACCTCGGCGGGTCGTCGGATCAGCGCGGCGCGCAGCCGGCGGATCCCGGAGAGCCAGGCGCGCGGCGGGGGGAGCCGACGCAGCCAGGCGCGCCAGTCGAGCCGCGGGGCGGTCGGGTGCGCGGGCCGCGCGGTGGCGGCACGCGGTGGGCGGGCGCGGTCGCCGGCGCCGCGGTCGGTCGGAGGGCGCTGGCGATCGGCGCGATCGGTAGGCGCGCGCTGGGGGTCGGCGCGGTGGGTCGGTGCGCGGCGGCGGCCGGCGCGGTCGGTGGGGGCGCGATCGGCGAGCTCGGGGGCGGTCGGGGGGCCGTCCGGCTGGGTCGTCCAGCGGCTCGGGGTCCGACGCGGTACTGCCATCGCTGCATCCTCACGGCGTGCGGCGGGGCGGGCCAGTTTTCAGCGGCGCGGCGGGCGGTGGGTCACCTGATCCGCCACCAGGTCTGGCCGTGGATCGCCGAGCGGCGCTCGCAGCTGTCCTCGACCTTGGTGAACCGGATGCCGATCTTCGAGATCACGACGGTGTAGACCCCGACCTGGTCGCCCGGCCGCTCGGTGCAGCTGCCGTGGTCGTAGTTCAGCGTCAGGCGGTTGTCGTCGAGCTTCCAGGTGCCGCGGGCGAGCGGCGGCTCGGCATCGAGCTGGGCGCGGTTCTTCGCGATCCGGACGCTGCCGTCGGCGCGGAACCGGACCGCGGTCTCGCCGTCCGGCGGGTGGCGCTCGTACTCGCCGACGATCAGCTCGGCGTTCGGCCGCTTGGGCGGCACGGCCTGCGGCTCGGAGCATGCCGCGACAGGTAGAGCGGCGAGCGCCGCGAGCCATGGCCAGATCCACGGGCTGCGCATGGCCCGACGATACCCTCGGTCGCGCGGCCGGCGAGGCGCTCCGGACGGAAGGAGTGCTCCGGAGCAGGAGTCGGGCGGGCTGACGCAGGCGGGATGCGGGCGCGCACCGGTCCAGGGGTGCGCGGGTACGGCCCTCTGGCGGCCGGGGATGTCGGACGCGCACGTGGCGCGCGGGATGTGCGCTGGGTTCACATCCGGAACGTGCCACCGCGAGCCGGGCTGGTTTCAGGTCGTGTCGCGATGACCTGGGCGACCGCGTCGCGAAACACCCGGCCGCGGTGGCCGAAGTTCTGGAACATGTCGTAGCTCGAGCACGCCGGGGACAGCACCACGGCGTCGCCGGGCCCGCACAGCTCGGTCGCGCGCCGGACCGCGTCGCGCATGTCGGTGGCATCGACCACGGGGTAACCGGCGCCGCGCGCGACGGCGGCGGCGCGGATCAGCGGGGCGGCCTGACCGATCAGCACGATGCCCTTGCACACGCCATCGAGCGCCTCGAGCATCGGCTGGTACGAGCCGCCCTTGTCGACGCCGCCGGCGATCAGGACCAGCGGGCGGGGGAAGCCGCGCACCGAGGCGGCGACCGACGCGACGTTGGTGCCCTTGCTGTCGTCGTAGTACTGGATGCCGCCGGCGTCGCCGACCAGCTCCATGCGGTGCGGCAGCGGCCGGTAGGCGCGCGCGCCGGTGCGGACCGCATCGGCCGGGACGCCGACCCCGCGCGTGGCGAGATAGGCGCCCATCGCGTTCTCGAGGTTGTGGTTGCCGACGATGACGAGGTCCGAGGTCGGGTAGCGCTCCTCGCGGCTACCCCAGGCGTCGGTCACACCGCGCAGCACGATCTCGTGGCGGTCGGGCGACAGCGCCGCGCCGCGCTCGGTGATCGCGCCGGGGCGGGAATCGAACGTCACGAGCCGCGACGGGATCCCGGCGGTCTCGGTCATCGTCCAGGGATCGGCGGCGTTGCCGATCGCGAGATCGCCGGGGCGCTGGGTGTCCCAGATCCGGCCCTTGATCTCGGCATAGCGCGCCATCGTGCCGAACCGGTCGAGGTGGTCCTCGGTGATGTTGGCGAGCACGCCGGCGCGGGCGCGGAACGCGGTGCAGTTCTCCAGCATGAACGCCGCGACCTCGGCGACGATCAGGCCGCCGGGTGTGTTGGCGGGGTGGTCGACCGCGTCGATCAGCGGCATGTTGCCGAGGTTGCCGCCGCAGAACGTCGGGGCGCCCGACGCCTCGCACAGCGCGCCGGTCAGCGCGGTGGTCGTCGACTTGCCGTTGGTGCCGGTGATCGCGATCAGCGTGGCGCCCGGATCGAGGAAGCGGTAGGCGAGCTCGATCTCGGCGATGACGTCGACGCCGGCGGCGCGGGCGGCGGTCATCTCGGGCAGGGTCGGCACGCCGGGCGACATCACGACGAGGTCGGCGGTGGTGAAGCTATGCGCGTCGTGGCCGCCGAGCTGCCAGGTCACCGGCACGCCGGCGAGCTGGGCGATCGGCCCCGCGAGCTGGGCGGCCGGCTTGCCGTCGGTGACCACGACGCGCGCGCCGCGCCGGGCGCAGAACTTCGCGACCGCGACGCCGGTCTGGGCGACGCCGACGACCACGACGGTCTTGCCGCGGAGGTCCGGGGGCGTCATCGCAGCTTGAGGGTGCCGAGCGCCATCAGCGCGAACAGCAGCGACACCAGCCAGAACCGGACGATGATCTTGGGCTCGTCCCAGCCCTTCTTCTCGTAGTGGTGGTGGATCGGCGCCATCGCGAACACCCGCTTGCCGGTGCCGGTCAGCCGCTTGGTGATCTTGAACGCGCCGCGCTGGATGATCACCGACAGGGTCTCGATCACGAACAGCCCGCCGACGATGACCAGCACGATCTCGTTCTTGGTCAGCACGGCGAGCATGCCGATCGAGCCGCCGAGCGACAGCGCCCCGACGTCGCCCATGAACACCTGGGCGGGGTAGGCGTTGTACCAGAGGAAGCCGACCCCGGCGCCGAACAGCGCGGCCGCGAACACCGCGAGCTCCTCGGCGCCGGAGATGTGGGCGACGTGGAGGTACTGCGCGAGGTTCACCTCGTGGCCGTTGTGGGCGAGGATCGTCGTCGACACGCCGGCGATGTACGCGAAGATCAGGAACGTGCCGGCGTTCATGATCGTCGGCCCGATCGCGAGGCCGTCGAGGCCGTCGGTCAGGTTGACCGCGTTGGCGGTGACGACCACGACGAACGAGCCGAACACCGCGTACAGCCAGGGCGGCAGGATCAGGCCCTGCTCGTAGAAGTTGGTGAACGGCAGCTGCAGGTGCAGCCGCACGTCGTCGGGCATCAGGTGGGAGTAGAACACGTACACCATCGCCGCCCCGGCGATCAGGAACTCGATGGCGAGCCGCAGCTGGCCCGGAACGCCGCGCTTGTCGCGCTTGACGACCTTGACGTAGTCGTCGGCGAACCCGATCACGCCGAACGCGACGGTCACGGTCAGCGACAGCCACACGAACTGGTTGCGCAGGTCGCACCACAGCAGCGTCGACGCCGCGAGGCAGAACAGGATCAGCGAGCCGCCCATCGTCGGCGTGCCGGCCTTCTTCTTGTGGGTGGTCGGGCCGTCGCTCCGGATCGTCTCGCCGATCTGCCGCGACTTGAGCTGCTCGATGAACCACGGGCCGATCACGAACGACAGCAGCAGCGCGGTGATCGCCGCCAGCAGGATCCGGCTCGACGTGTAGCGGAACACGCGGAGCCAGCCGATCCGGTCGCCGAGGCCGCCGTACAGCAGGTGGAACAGCATCAGGTCGGCTCCCCGGGCCGGCCCGCGATCGCCCTGAGCTCGTCGAGCACGCGCTCGAGCCGCATGCCGCGCGATGCCTTGAGCAGGATCCAGTCGCCGGCGCAGGTCCGGGCGAGCGCGCGGGCCGCGGCGTCGGCCGGGGCAGCGGCGGTTTCCCCACCGGCGCACTCCGCGGCCACGGCCGCGAGCGGGCCGAGCGCGACGACGCCGACGCGGAGCTCGCGGGCGAGCTCGCCGATCTCGCGGTGCGCCGCGGGGCCGTGGTCGCCGAGCTCCAGCATGTCGCCGATCACCGCGATCGCGCGGCCCTGGGCGCGCTCGGCGAGCGCGCGCAGCGCGGCTGCCATCGACGCCGGGTTGGCGTTGTAACAGTCGACGATCAGCTTGCGGCCGGCGACCTCGACGATCTCGCCGCGCATCGCGGCCGGCCGGGCGTGGCGCAGGCCGCGGATCAACCGGTCGATCACCGCGATCAGCTCGGTGACCCCGCTGACCGAGTAGCCGTCGGTGCGGACCTGGTGGGCGGCGGCGATCGCGGCCGCGAGCGCGGCGCAGGCGTCGAGCGCCGCGTGCTTGCCGACCAGGCCGAGGCGCAGCCGGTGGCGCCGGCCGGCGACCGAGATCTCCAGGTCGCTGCCCTCGTCGGTCGCGCGGTAGCCGACCAGCTCGATGTCGGCGTCGCGCTCGCCGAACGTGAGCTGCAGGGCGTCGGGGCGGTGGCGGGTCGCCCACGCGGCGAGCCGGTCGTCGCCGGCCGGCCGGACGATCGTGCCGCCCGCGCGCAGGCCGAGCCAGATCTCGGCCTTGGCGGCGGCGATCGCGTCGGTCGAGCCCAGCAGCTCGATGTGGGCGGTGCCGGCGTTGAGGACCACGGCGACGTCGGGCTCCGCGATCCGGGTCAGGTACTCGATCTGCCCGGCGCCCCGCATGCCCATCTCGACCACGCCGAACGCGTGGAACGCGCGCAGCCCGAGCACGGTCAGCGGCACGCCGGTCTCGTTGTTGAGCGAGCCGTCGGCGGTGTGGGTCGGTCCGGCGAGCGCCAGCGCGGCGCGGACCAGCTCCTTCGTGGTGGTCTTGCCGGCCGAGCCGGTGATCGCGACCAGCCGTCCGGGCCAGCGCCGGCGATGCTCGCGGGCGAGCGCGCCGAGCGCGATCCGGGTGTCGGCGACGGTGATCGCCGGCGCGTCGACGTCGACCGCCTGCTCGATCCCACGGGGGGCTTTGCCCCCCGCCCCGCCGGCGGAGCCGTCGGGGTCCCCACCCCCCGTCTCGCTGCGCTCGACCATGACCGCCGCGGCCCCGGCGTCGACCGCGGCGCGACAGAACGCGTGGCCGTCGTGGCTCTCGCCGCGGATCGCGACGTAGAGGTCGTCCGGTGCGGCGATCCGGCTGTCGATCACCACGCGGTGGATCGGCGTCCGGGCGTCGCCGGTGAGCTCGCCCTGCGCGTCGCGCGCCAGCTCGCCGACCGGGCGCCGCTCGCGCTCGGCGACCGCCGCGGCGGCCTGCTCGCGGTCGTCGAAGTGGTGCTTGGCGGTGCCGACGATCTGGTAGTCCTCGTGGCCCTTGCCGGCGATCAGCACGACGTCGCCCGGCACCGCCTCGCCGATCGCGGCGCGGATCGCGCGCGCGCGATCGGAGTCGACCGCGAACGGCCGCGCGATGCCGGCGAGGATCTGTTCGATGATCGCGCGGGGGTCCTCGGTCCGGGGGTTGTCGCTGGTCACCACCGCGAGGTCGGCGAGCTCGGCGACCTCGGCGCCCATCCTGGGCCGCTTGGTCGGATCGCGGTCGCCGCCGCAGCCGAACACGCAGATCAGGCGGCGCCGGGTCAGCGGCCGGAGCGCGGTCAGCACGTTGCGCAGCGCGTCCGGCGTGTGCGCGTAATCGACGAAGATGTCGAGATCCGCGGCGTTGGCGACGCGCTCGACCCGGCCGGGCACGCCGCGCAGCTCGGCGATGCCGCGCGCGATCGCCGCGTGGGGCAGGCCGAGCGCCTCGCCGATGCCGACCGCGAGCGCGAGGTTCGCGACGTTGTAGTGACCGATCAGCGGCCGGGACTCCACGGTGAGCTCGCCGCGCGGCGTGGCGATCCGCGCGCGGATGCCGCGCACGGTCGAGCGCTGCTCGATCACCCGGATGTCGGCGTGGTCGACGGGGCGGCCGTCGGCGGACACCCGCAGCACGCGGCCGGGCGCGGCCTGGGCCATCGCCTCGCCTTCCGGATCGTCGATGTTGACCACCGCAGTGCCGGCCGGGCCGCGCGGGCCCGCCAGGTGATGCGAGAACAGCCGGCGCTTGGCCTCGCGGTACTCGGCCATCGAGCCATGGATGTCGAGGTGGTCCTGGGTCAGGTTCGAGAACGCGCCGACCGCGAACGTCAGGCCGGCGACCCGCGCCATCGACAGCGCGAACGACGACACCTCCATCACGACGTGGGTCGTGCCATCCGCCCGCATCGCGGCGAACGTCTCGTGCAGCACCTGCGGGGTCGGCGTGGTGTACGGGGCCTCGGCGCGGCGGGGCGCGCCGCTCGGGTCGCGCCAGCGGTAGTCGACCGTGCCGACCACGCCGGGGCGCGCGCCCGCGGCGGCGAGGATGCCCTCGACCAGGAAGGTCGTGGTGGTCTTGCCGTTGGTGCCGGTGATGCCGATCAGAGTCATCGCGTGCGCCGGATCGCCGAGCGTGCGGCCGACCAGCACGCCGAGCGCGACCGCGCCGTCGGGGACGATCACCTGGGGTACGGGCACCGCGGTGTCGACCGGGTGCTCGACCACGACCGCCGCCGCGCCGCGCTCGATCGCGGCCGGGACGAACGCATGACCGTCGGCGCGCAGGCCGCGGACCGCGACGTACACGTCGCCGGGCTCGATCGTCCGGGAGTCGCTGCGCACCGCGCGGACCGGCGTGGCGGGGTCGCCGATCAGGCGAGCGCCGGCCAGGCCGTCGATGAGGGTGCCGAGCGTCATATCGATCGAACGCGCAGCCTCCCCGATTTCGTGCATCGAGGCAAGCTCCCGGCGGGGCGGCGCCGGTGCCGCGGGGCGCGCCGCGGCGCGAATGCCCGTCGCCGCAGATCCAGAGAGTTCCCTGCGACGCCGCGTCGCGCACCGATCACGGCGATCGAGCCGCGGGTGCGACCGCGTTGCCGTCCGCCAGCCGGAGCCAGACCCGCGTCGCGCCGCGACCCGCTCCCGGTGGCGGTTGCTGCTCCACCACGCGGCCGGTGCCGGTCACGGCGGCCGCGAGGTGGGCGTCGCGCGCGGAGGTGAGCGCGCGGGCCATGCCCATGCCGCGGAAGTCGGGGATCCGGGGCGCGGGTGTGGTGGTGGCGGCGCTGCGGACCGGGACGGGCGGGCTCGGCAACGCAAACGGCGGCGCGAGCCATGGGCTCCAGGTCCCGAACATCGGATCGCTGCCATCGCTGCTGGCCACGAGCTCACTCGCCGCACCCGCGGTATGGGTCGGTAGCGCGCCGGGGGCTGGCCTCCCACCGGAGGCGGTCGCCGTGGCTGCGGATCCCGCCGCACCGCTCCCCGCGGCAGGGCTCCGCGGTGTGGGCGGGGCGGGGATGCAGGTCCGCGCGCCGCTCGCCGCGGCAGCCGGGACGCCGGCGGGCGCCGGCGGGCACACCTCGGGCTCGCCGGGCACGCCGAGGTAGCGCAGCGCCTCGCTCGCGACCCGCGCGAACACCGGCCCGGCGACCTTGGCGCCGTAGTAGTCGCCGCCGCTCGGGTCGTCGACCAGCGCGACGATCGCGAGCCGCGGGTGATCGAGCGGCGCGAGCCCGGCGAACGACGACCTGTAGCGGTCGAGCGCGTAGGCGTGGACCGCCGGATCGTACCTGCGGGCGGTGCCGGTCTTGCCGGCGCAACGAAACCCCGGCACGACGATCGTCGCGGCGGTCCCGGCCTGCTTGCCGCCCTCGAACACCGTCGCCATCATCGCGACCATCTGGGCCGCGGTCCGCTCCGACACGACCCGGCGCTCGGCGGCCTGGGCCGCGTACAGCAGCGTGCCGTCGCCGTCGATCACGCGCTCGACGATCCGCGGCTCGTGGTAGACGCCGCCGTTGCCGAGCGCGGCGAGCGCGGCGGCGATCTGCAGCGGCGTCGCGGTCAGCCCGTAGCCGTACGAGATCGTCGCGAGCTCGATGTCGCGCCAGCGCGCGCCATTGCGCAGCATCCCGGTCTGCTCGCCGGGCAGCTCGATGCCGGTGCGCGCGCCGAACCCGAACCGGCGCAGGGCGGCGTACAGCCGGGTCGCGCCGAGCTTGAGCGCGATCTTGGCCGCGCCGACGTTGGACGATCGCTTGATGATGCCGGCGACCGTCAGGTACGGGTCGTGGTCGACGTCGCGGATCGGCTTGAGCCTGGCGGAGAGCTGGAACTGGCCACCGCCGAGGTCGAACTCGGTGTCGGGCGTGACGGTGCCTTCCTCCAGCGCGGCCGCGATGCTGAAGATCTTCATCACCGAGCCAGCCTCGTAGGCGTCGGCCACCGCGCGGTTGCGCGCCGGCTCGTGGGGTTTGGGCGCGATCGAGCCGGACGCCCCGTCGGGGCTCGCCGCGTTCATCGCGTCGAGCACGGCGGCTGCGCTCGGCTCGTCGTCCGGGCCGGCGGGCGGTGCGGCCGGGACGCCGGCCACGCTCGGGCCGTTGGGGTCGAGCGACGGCGCGCTCGCCATCGCGACCACGCGGCCGGTCGCGACCTCGAGTACCACGACGACCCCGCTCCGGGCGTGGTGGGCGCGCACCGCGTCGCCGATCGCCGCCTCGGCGCTGGCCTGGATCGTGGTGTCGAGCGACAGCTGCACGGTCGCGCCGGGCTGCGGCCGCTCCAGCCCGCCGGCGAACATCCGCTTGCCGCGCACGTCGCGCAGCCCGGAGCCCTCGCCGCGCAGGCCGTTGAGCTGCGCGTTCATCGCGAGCTCGACGCCGTCGACGCCGTTGCCGTCGATGTCGCTGCGGCCGATCACCGTGCCGCCGACCGACCGCTCCGGGTACCACCGCCGCGGCTCGCTGCCGACCTCGATGCCGGCCAGGTGGGCGCCGCGCACCCGCCGCGCCAGCTCGGGCGTGACGTGGCGAGCCAGCCACAGGAACCGGCGATCGCCGCCGAGCTTGGCCTCGAGCGCCGCGGGGCTGCCGCCGATCAGCGCGGCGATCCGCGCCGCGGTGTCGGTGACGTCGCGGATGTCGTGCGGGTGGGCCCAGATCGACTCGGCGTCGGCGGTCACCGCCAGCGGCCGGCCACGGGCGTCGATGACGTCGCCGCGCGGCGCCGGGATCTCGACGGTCAGCGCGTGCTGCCGGGCAGCGAGCACGCGGTAGCGGTCGCCGTCGTGGATCTGCAGCGCCCAGGCTCGCCACGCGACCCCGCTCAGCCCGGCGGTCACCGCCAGCGCGGCGAGGTAGGCGCGGACCCGCGCGGCGTGCGGGATCCCCGGCGTCATCGGCTTGATCCGCGGCTTCACGGCGCTCGCTCCGGGCGCGGCGCGGCGTCGCTCGGCGCGATCACGCGGATCCGGTCCGGTGACACCGGCGCCATGCCGAGCTGGGTCGCGAGCCGGCGGATCCGGTCCGGCGCGGCGAGCGTGGCGAGCTCGAGCTCGAGCCGGCGGCGGTTCTCCTGCAACCGGCCGACCTGCTCGGACCGGCGCGACAGCTCGAACCCGAGCCGCAGCACCTCGTGCTGGCGGGCGACCCGGATCACACCGGCCGTGGTGGCGAGCACCGCCGCGACCACCATCGCGATCACCGTGGCGCGCACCGACGGTGCCTCGCCGCCCGCCCGCTGAAAGATCCGGTACACCGCCCCGGGCGACGTCATTGGCATGGGCCGTCCCGTCACTAGACGCCGCCCCCTGGTCCAGCGCAAATTTTTGTCGCGCTGCGCCGCGCGCCGCTGCGCGCGAGGCGTGGCGGGTGCCCCACCCGGCGCTACACCTACGCATTCATCGCGTCGAGCTACGAGTTCTCGCCGTGCCGGCGCGCTGTGCGCTCTGGCTCGCCATCGCGGGCTGCACGCACGCCCAGGCCACCCACGCCCGGACCGCCGGCGAGGTCATGGCGATCACCGGCGTGGCCGGCATCCTCGGCGGCGTGCTGGCGACCCACGTCACCCCGCGCGGCCACGACCTGGTCCTCGGCTTCTCGATCCTGTCCGCCGCCGGCATCCTCAGCTACGCGATCGGCGAGCTCAACGACCCGGCGCTCGCCGGCGCGCCGCCGGAGACCCTCGAGCAGCGCCACCGCCGGTGGGCCAAGATCCTCACCCAGCGCGCCGCCGGCGCCGCGCGCGAGGGCAACTGCGATCGCGTCCGCCGCCTCGAGCCCCGCATCCGCGACTACGACCCCGAGCTCCACGACTTCGTGTTCCTGCGCGATCCCGAGATCGCCCGCTGCCTGTCCGCGCCGTGACCACGCGCTCAGCGCAGCAGCGACCGGCCGTCGGCATCGAGGATACGATCGTAGATCTCCGTGACCGCGACCGGCGAGGCCAGTGTCGGCAGCTCGAAGTGGTCCCCCTCGCCGTACGCGTCGACGCGCCACTCGCTGCCCGAGCGGCGATAGACCTTCACGCGCCTCTGATCCTGCGCGACCAGCACGTAGGCCTGCAGCGAGGCCATCGACTGGAAGTCAGAGCGCTTCTCACCATCGTCGCTGCCCTCGCTGCTGGGCGACAGCACCTCGATCACGACTTTCGGATTGGTCGTTGCCTGGCCATCATGTGCAGGGTGCTCGGGCGGCCCGCAGATGATCGAGCCATCGGCGTAACGGCCGCGCCGGCGGGACTCGATCCAGAACCGCTGATCGGCGGTGTAGTAGCGGCAGCTGTCGGTTTCACGGTTGCCTAGTATCCTCGTGAGCCGAGCTCCGATAGCGTTGTGCTCGTCGGAGCCGCCGGCCATCGCCACGATCACACCATCGAAGAACTCGTGGCGGCACTCGCTGGTCTGTTCGGCCGCCAGGTAATCGGCGTATGTCGCTCGCCGTGGCAGTCGAAGGAATGCCTCCATACTCGCCAAGCTAGCACGACCAGGACCCATCGGACGCGGGCTGCACGAGGGCAGCATCGTTCGCGTCGAGCAAAGGAAGCTCGTGTCGGCCGGATGGCATTGCACGACCTGCACGAACAAGCTACCTGGCGACTACCGGTGCGCAGGGACGTTGGGCGCCGTCGTCCGCTCGCACACCCGCAGGCGCGCCGAGCGGGCGCGCGGGTTGGCGGCGATCTCGGCATCGCCGGCGCCGATCGGCTTGCGGGTGACGAGCTCGCAGACCGCGGCGGTGCGCTCGCCGGCGCGCTCGGCGAGGTGGGGCGGCAGCGAGCTGGTCCACGTGAGGTCGCGGAAGCGGTGCTTGACCAGGCGATCCTCGAGCGAGTGGAAGCTGATGATCGCGCACCGCCCGCCCGGGGCGAGCAGGTCGGGGAACGCGGCGAGCAGGCGCTCGAGCTGGTCGAGCTCGCCGTTGACCGCGATGCGCAGCGCCTGGAACGTCCGGGTCGCGGGGTGGATCTTCGACATCCGCTGCTCGCGGGCCGGGATCACCGAGGCGATGACACCGGCGAGATCGGTCGTGGTGGCGAGCCGGCCGGCGGCGAGCGCGTCGTGGATCGCGCGGGCGATCTTGCGGGCGTGGCGCTCCTCGCCGAGCGTGAACAGCAGGTCGGCGAGCTCGTCGGTGGAGCGCTCGCGCAGCAGGTCGAGCGCGGTGTGGCCCGCGGTCGGGTCCATCCGCATGTCGAGCGGGCCGGGGCGGGTGAACGAGAAGCCGCGCTCGGCGACGTCGAGCTGGGGCGACGACACGCCGAGGTCGAGCAGGATGCCGTCCACCGGCGGCGCGCCGCGCTCGGCGAGCAGCCGCGGCAGGTCGCCGTACTCGCCGTGGATCAGCTCGACGCGATCTCCCAGCCCGGCGAGCGCCTCGCGGCTGGCGGCGAGCGCGGCGGGATCGCGATCGATGCCGACCAATCGGGCAGCCGGGGCCCTGCCCAGAAGGAGGGTCGCATGGCCTCCGCCGCCGACGGTTCCGTCGACATAAAGCCCATGATCTCGGGGCTGTAGCACCTCGAGCACCTCGGCGGCCAGGACCGGCGCGTGCGCGAATGGAGCCACGGCGGCTGTAGCTATCATGTTGATGTCGCAACGATGCAGAAATCTTGCGATCTGGGCGCAATGGATGTGCAATTAGGTGTAGGCATTGCCCTTACACTTACTTGACGATCCGGATGGTGTCTCGTAGACTCCATCTTTTGATTACCCAATCAATCCGGCAGGATAACACGTGCTCAGGTACAAAGAAACCGAAGACATCGATGCTCGCTTCAGCGAGGTCGAGCGGATCGTGACGGCGTGGCGAGCACGCGTCGCGACCGCGAATCCTGTCGCGCGCACCGAGTTCAACAACCGGCTCCGGATCTCGCTCATTCATCATGACGCCGCGCTCGAGGGCGAGGTGCTGTCATACAGCGAGATCAAGGCCGCCGTCGATCCGAGCATCATCAGCGATCCGTCGCTGATCCCGTCGTACGAGGAGATCCGCCGGTTCGATGATGCGTGCAACTACGCTGCGGAGCAGGCGGCGAACAAGAAGAAGCCATTCAAGCTCGACACGATCCGCGAGCTGTACTCGATCCTGACGCCGGACGAGAAGGCCAAGGGGCTGCCGTTCCGCAAGGAGAACCCGCTCCACCGGCTCTACTATCACGACATCGCGCCGCCCGAGAAGATCCTGCCGTCGATGCGCAAGCTCGGCGAGTGGATCGACGATCCGGCGACCCGGAACCTGCACGTGATCGAGCGGGTCGCGACGCTGCACTCGCGGTTCATGGCGATCTTTCCGTGGGCCAAGGAGAGCGGCCGCACGATCCGGATCGCGTCGAATCTGCTGTTGCAGGAGGGCGGCTATCCGATCGCGATCGTCCACTCGATCGATCGCCAGCGCTACTACGAGGCGCTGCGCGGCGATCACCTCGGGCTCACCTCGCTGTACCTCGAGGCGGTGCAGACCACCGCCGAGACCGAGATGCGGGTCTACGACGAGGCCAGCAAGAACCCGTCGAAGCGCCGCCGCAAGCGCGACGACGCGCCGGGGTGACCGGCGACCGGGTGCGCGATGCAGGACATCGTCGTCACGCCGCGGGTGACCATCCCCGCCGGTGAGCTCGCGCTCGCGTTTGCGCGCTCGGGCGGCCCGGGCGGCCAGAACGTCAACAAGGTGTCGAGCAAGGTCGAGCTGCGGTGGAACCCGACGACGTCCGCCGCGCTGACCGACGACGACCGCGCGTGGCTGGTCCAGCGCTTGCGCAGCCGGCTGACCAGCGACGGCACGCTGATCGTCACGTCGACCGCGACCCGCGACCAGGCGAAGAACCGCGACGACGCGACCAGCAAGCTGGCGCTGATCGTCCGCGCCGCGCTCGACCGGCCCCGGCCGCGCCGGGCGACCCGGCCATCGCGCGCGGCCAAGCGCCGCCGGGTGGCCGACAAGCGCCACCACGCCGAGATCAAGCGCAGCCGGTCGAGCCGCGACGACTGAACAGCGTCGCCCACCGTCGGCGCTGGACGTCGACCGGTCCTGCGCTGCGAGCCTCGACGGAGCGCGACAACGAGGCAAGGTCGACGGTGGAGTCAACGTCCACGTACCGCTTCGCTGCCGTCAAGCTCAACGACTGCCGTCAAGGTCAAGGTCAAGGCCCAGGTCGACGGTGCGGTCTGCAGCAGAGCTCACAGCGCATGCCGGTGCGGCCGCTTCGGCTTGCCTGCGCATCGCCGGACGTGGTGACCTCGTGGCAGCGACGCATGCGCCCTCTCGCCGCGATCCTCGCGCTGCTCGCCGCCTGCGGCGACAACCTGGCCCCCGTCGCGATCGACGACTACCCGGCGGCGGTGCGCGAGGCGGTGTGCCGCCAGCTCACCCGGTGCGGCGAGATCGAGAGCTTCGAGACCTGCCTGACGACCCAGCTCCACCTCACCGTCGCGTTCACGGCGAGCCAGCTGGCGGCGATCCGCACCGGCAGGATCCTCTACAGCGGCGGGGCGGCGCGGGTCTGCGTCGACGAGATCGCGAGCGCGAGCTGCGACGCGAGCAGCCCGTCCGGTCGCGGCCTTCCGGACGCATGCCAGGTGATCACGGCGGGCGCCGGGCTCCGCGGCGATGCCTGTGGGTTCGACGAGGAGTGCGTCTCGCAGGGCTGCGACCTGCCGGACTGCGGCATGGCGTGCTGCACGGGGTCCTGCACCGGCGAACCCCCGCCGGCGCCCGGCGCGATCGGCGAGCCGTGCACCAGCGCGGGCTGTGTCACCGGGGCGTTCTGCAACTCCCAGCACCGCTGCGCGGCGGTCGGCGCGTTCGGCGCGGACTGCGCGGAGCGGGCGGCGTGCCAGTACGGGCTCGACTGCATCGACGACCGGTGCGCGGTGCCGCCGGGGCTCGGCCAGCCGTGCACGTCGGCCTGCCGCGACCTCGGCACGACGTGCAGCTCGATGTCCCACACCTGCGTCGCGGTCGGGCTGGTCGGCGCGCCGTGCGGCATCGGCACGGAGGACTGCGCGCCCGAGTACGTGTGCGATCGGACCGGCCACTGCAGCGCCGGGATCGCGCTCGGCCAGCCGTGCGGCTTCGGCGATCAGTGCGCCGGCGATCGCGCGGCCTGCGACACGCCGCCGGGCGAGATCACCGGCGCGTGCGGGCTGCCCAAGCCCGACGGCTCGACCTGCGCGCGCGACGCGGTGTGCGACAGCCTGCACTGCGATGCGCTCACGAGCCTCTGCACGCCCGAGCCGGCCTGCCTCTGAGCGGCCGGTCGCTGCCGGTCAGGTGCCGGCCGAGTAGTCGGTCGCGTAGGCGACCTGCTCGGGCGTGAGCCTGTCGATCGCGAGGCCCATGGTCTGGAGCTTGACGCCGGCGATCTCCTGATCGAGCTCGGGCGGCAGCTGGTAGACCTTCTTGCCGAGCGTCTTGCCCTCCTTGGCGAGCTTGCACAGCGCGAGGTACTGGTTGGCGAACGACATGTCCATCACCTCGCTGGGGTGGCCCTCGGCGGCGGCGAGGTTGACCAGGCGGCCCTGGGCGAGCAGGTAGATCCGCCGGCCGTCCTTCATCGTGAACTCCTCGCAGTTGGGCCGCACGGTGCGGCGGCCCTTGGCGCGGGCTTCCAGCTCGCCGATGTTGATCTCGCAGTCGTAGTGGCCGGTGTTGCAGATCACCGCGCCGTCCTTCAGGACGTCGAAGTGGCGGCCGACCAGCACGTCCTTCATGCCGGTCGCGGTGATGAACACG
>DATAPF010000253.1:0-23759 GCA_036265355.1 Kofleriaceae bacterium
GTCGCGCCGAGCAGGTCGTAGAGGAACGCGACGTCGAGCTTCAAGATCTCGACGAACTCGAGGATGCCGCGGTTGGCGATGTTGAACTCGCCGTCGAAGTTGAACGCGCGCGGGTCCGAGTCCGAGCCGAACGTGGCGATCTTGCGGTAGTTGATGTCGCCGGTGAGCTCGGTCGAGTCCTGGTTCTTCTCGTCCTTGGGCTGGAACGTGCCGATCCCGATCCGGTCCTGCTCGCTGAGCACCAGGCGCTTGACCCGGACGTGGTTCATCACCTTGTCGAAGTACCCGTCGTAGTGCCGCATCAGCTCCTTGAAGATCAGGCGGCAGGCCGGGTTGACGTCGCCCTCGATCTTGACCTTGTGGTCGTCGGTGCCGAGCCGCAGGCGCTGGATCGTCTGCTCGCGCCACTCGCGCGGGATCAGCCGGAGCGGCTCGTCGTGCATCGGCGACGGGAAGCTCTCCTGGCCGCCGGCGAGCTCGGACAGCGCGCCCGGCAGCGTCCAGTAGTACGTGTAGAGCGCGCCCTCGGGCATCCGCGAGTAGTCCTCGAGACCCTTCTTGAGCTGGCGCGCGATCGTCGACTTGGCCGAGCCGACCGGACCGTGCAGCAGGATGATCCGGCGCTCGGTGCCGTAACCCTGCGCGGCGCTCTTGAGCACGTTCATCAGCCGCATCAGCGGCACGTCGAGCCCGAACACCGCGTCGCGACCGCCGTGCGCCTCGTCGCGGAAGAACTTGTAGCGGACCAGCTTCTTCTTGTTGTCGATGTACTCCTCGACGCCGTGCGCGAGCACCATGTCGTACAGTCGCTGGTACGCGTTGCGCGTGACCTGCGGGTTCTTGCGGACGAGCTCGAGGTAGTCCTCGAAGTTGCCTTCCCAGGACAGCTCCTTGTAGGTCTTGAGGTTCTGAAGCTCCGCAATCTGGCCCACGAGACTCATGGGATCGACCGTACCACACGCCCACTCCGCCGTCTGGGCTACCGTCGGCGTAGTGCGCGACGGGCGCGTGAGACCGCCGGGAGCCGGCGTCGGGGCGGCGGCGTCGGCGCACCGGGCCGCGCGACGCTGCGTGCCTACTTCATGTACTTCTCGACGTTGCGTTTATGCTCGTCGAAGCTGCGGGCGAACGCATGGTTCCGGGCGTCCTTGGCGACGAAGTAGAAGTACTCGCTCCCGTCGGGGGACAGCACCGCCTGGATCGAGCTCTTGCCCGGGTTGCAGATCGGTCCGGGCGGCAGGCCCTCGTGCTGGTAGGTGTTGTACGGGTTGTCCTTGTCGTCGAGCTGGGCGCGGTGCAGGCGGTCGCGCTTGTCCCATTGCTGGCAGGCCGCCGATTTCTGGACCGGAACCATGCAGCCGTAGCGGATCGTCGGATCGGTCTCCAGCCGTCTGGGCTGGAAGCTCGGCGAGGTCAGCCGGTTGATGAACACCTGGGCGATCCGCGGCCGCTCCGCCGGATCCACCGCCTCCTTCTCGACGATCGACGCCATGATCAGCACCTCGCGATCGGTCCAGCCCAGCCGGTCCTTGACCTTCGCCGCGTCGCGCGGGTGCTTGGCGAGCAGGTCGTTCCAGACCTCCTGGTGATGGGTGATCAGCCGCTGCAGCACGACCGCCGGTTTCTCGTTGAGCCGGAACTCGTAGGTGTCGGGGAACAGGTAGCCCTCGACGGTGTCGCCGATGATGCCGTGGCGGCCGAGGAACTCCCGGTCGCGCGCCAGCGTCTCGAGGTCGCCCGCCTTGGCGACCTTGGCGGCGTCGAGCAGGGCGAAGAACTCCAGCATGTTCTTGCCCTCGGGCAGGGTCACCTTGGTCACGACCTCCTTGACGCCGGCGACCAGGACGGCGAGCACCTGGCGGGGCGCGAGGTTGTCGTGGAGCACGTACTTGCCGGTCTTGACGTTCGTGGTGTCGCCCTCCCACATCGCGTACAGCCGGAACCAGCTCGGCTTGTCGATCAGACCGCGGTCGGCCAGCATCGCCGCGATCGCGGGGAAGCTCATCCCGCTCCTGATCTCGAGCTCGACCTCCTTGCCGGTCCCGCGATGCGGGTCACCCGGGTACGCCAGGGCCCGGTTGACCAGGATGCCCGCGACGACCCCGACCACGAGGAGCGAGCCGAGCACCATGATCAGCGCGGTTCTGAACGAGCCCCTGGACACGACGGTGACACTAACCGCGCCGGCGTTGCGCGTCGAGCCAGGCCTGAAGAATGAGCGCCGCGGCGTGCCGGTCGATCACACCGCGCCGCTGCGCACGCGGCAGATCTGCCGCGATCAGTGCGCGCTCGGCCTCGGCGGTGGTGAACCGCTCGTCCTGCTCGTGCAGCCGTACGCTGGGCGGCAGCACGCTGCGCAGCGCCGCCACGAACCGGTCGACCAGGCGCGCGCGGTGGCCGCGCTTTCCCGACAGCTCGAACGGCATTCCGACCACGACGTCCGCCACGCCATGCTCGGCGACCACCGCGGCCACAGCGCGCGCATCACCAGAATTGCCGGCGCGCGAGAGCACGGTCAGGGGGTGCGCCGCGATCCGCGCCTCGTCGGTCAGCGCCAGCCCGATCGTCTTGCTCCCGACGTCGAGCCCCAGCGCGCGCGGCAACTCGCGGATGTCCTCGGACTGCATGCCCAAAAATAAGGCCTTCCGAAAAAATAAAGGCCCTCCTGGGGAGGGCCAAGGAGGGCCGGGCGCAGATCGCAGTGCTACTTGTTGCCTCAGATAGTGGGGGAGACCAGCGGGATGAGGGGGAGGGAACCGCCGATCATCTATCGAGTCGAAACTTTGGACAGCTGCGTCGCGCGTGTAAACCTTTTGTTGTGGGCGAACCCGACAGGCCGGGTCCGTGCTGCTTCGCGTCTCGAGCCGGTCGCTCGTTGACTCCAACGCGGAGCAGGTTCCGGGCCAGCTTTGGGCTGAGCGACCATCAACCTCTGCTGGACAAGAAAATCAGCGGTTACAACCGTGATGTCGTCCAAGAACCGACGCCGGATGCGTGGCGCCCCGAACCTGCTGTCACCGCGTGTTCTCAGCCTGTCCAGTCCAGTCCCAACCCGGCCCACCGTTGACCGCGCTTCGCGCGCCGGGAGCGCGGACGCCGCAGGGTCGCAGGCGCGTTCCGCCGCGGCAGATCGGGCCATTGTCCTGGGAGAATTCTGCCTCGGCCATGACCGAGCGGCGCAGGCTTGATGCGATACGGTGCTGCCATGTCGGACGAGCCCAGCACACCCAAGCTCCAGGTGCAGATCGACGAGGACGTCGCCCAGGGCGTGTACTCGAACCTGGTGCTGCTCAATCACACGGAGAACGAGTTCGTCCTCGACTTCGCGTTCATCCAGCCCAGCAACGGCCGGGCGAAGGTCCGGTCGCGCGTGATCTCGTCACCGCGCCACACCAAGCGCCTGCTCCAGGCGCTGCAGAAGAACCTCGAGCGCTACGAGGAGCGGTTCGGCGCGATCGACATCAGCCCCGACGACGATCCGGTGTTCCACTGACCCCGCGCGCCGAGCGCGATCCGCGAACGCCGGCCGAGAGGTGTCGAACAGAGGGGATTCGATACGTCTTCACGCGACCGCGGGGTCGAGGATCGCGAGCGCGCCGCGGTCGAGATCGAGCTCGCAGCGCGCGCCGAACGGCACCGCCTCGTTGCGGTCGCCGTGGCCGACCGGCGCACCGACCGCCACCGGCACGCCGGCCGCGGCCAACCGGTCGAGCAGCGCGGCGAGCGCAGCCCCCTCGGGGTCGGGCTCGCCGCTCGGCGGCGACGGATCGCGGCACCGGATCAGATCGCCGATCACCGCGCCCGCGGTGCCCGCCAGCGCGGCGGTCAGCGCGAGCTGCGTGACGTAGCGATCGATCTCGTACGGCCGCTCGCCGACCTCCTCGAGCAGCGCGACCGCGCCGGCGAGCGGCAGCTGCCACGGCGTGCCGACCAGCAGCGACGCCAGGCTGAGGTTGGCGGGGACCAGCGCGCCGTGGACGCGGCCGCGGCCGTGACCGCGCAGCTGCCAGGGCCGCTCGCCGGGCGGGCGCGGCTCGGTGAGCAGCGCGATCAGGTGGGCGACGTCGGCCGGCGGCAGGTCGCCGAGCTGGACGACCAGCGGGCCGTGGATGCCGCGAACCCCGGCGCGGTGGGCCCAGGCCAGCAGCGCGGTGGCGTCGGAGAACCCGACGATCGGCTTGGGATCGCGCGCGATCAGCGCCGGATCCAGCTCGGGCAGGATCCGCATCACGCCGTAGCCGCCCCGCGCGCAGACGATCGCGCGGACGTCGGGATCGACGAGCATCGCGGTGAGCTCGGCCGCCCGGATCGGATCGGTCGCCGCCAGGTAGCTCGGGGCCCCGGGCGCGCTCGCCGCGGTCACGCTGTCGGCGATCCGGAGCTCGAACGCCTCGCCGAGGCAGGCCAGGCCGCGGCGCAGCCGCTCGACCTGGGCGCCCCGGATCGGCCCCGACGGCGCGACCACGCCGACGATCTGGCCGCGCGCGACCCGCGGCGGGATGATCGCCGGGGCCGCCGGCTCGAGCGGTGCGCTGCGACTCACCGCCGCGACCTTCGCCTGCGCGGCCCGCGCGCCGGCCGCGCGGTCGGCGCGTCCTTCAGCGTGTCGGGGGGCTCGGTGTCGCCGCCCGCATCGCCGTCGGCGTCGTCGTCCGGGTCGCCGTCCGCGTCGGGCCCGCCGTCCGCGTCGGGCTCCGCGCTCCCGGGATCCCGGGCCGGTGCGCCGGCGCTCGCCGCGAGGCCAGGCGCCGCGAGGCCAGGCGCCGCGAGGCCGAGCGCCGCAGGATCGATCGGCTGCATGATCACCGTCGGCTTGCCATCGTCGACCACCGCGTGGTCGCCGGTCGGCTGCAGGATCGCCGGGTCGGGCGCGCCCGGGTCCGCGGCGGACGCCGCGGTGAGCGCCTCGATCTCGGACAGCGGCATCACCATCGTGCGCATCGCGCTGCGATCGCCGTCGGGGCGGGGCGGGACCCCGGCCGCCGCGGCGACCCGCGCGTCGAGATCGGCGATGATCGTCGGCACCTCGTCGATCGTGGCGCCGGGCATCGGCGGCGGCGTCGGCGTGGTGTGCGAGCGCGGCCGCACGGTCGCCGGCCGGCTCCGGCCCGATCCGGTCGCCGTCCGCGGGCGAACCGCGTCGTCGTCGGGCAAGCTGACCCGCGCGGCCCACCACGCCGACGCGGGTTCGGCGACCAGCGCGGGTGCCACGATCATGCCAGGCGTCCGGTCCGCGCCGGCGACCTGCTCGAAGATCGCCGTCACGACCGCGTCGAATGCCGTTCCGTCCTCCGCGGCGATCGCGATCTGGGAGCCGACCGGCATCGGCGCCGGCAGCTCCAGGTAGCCGGTGCTCGGCCGTACCTGGCTCAGCCGG
Source organism: Kofleriaceae bacterium (assembly GCA_036265355.1). Taxonomy (GTDB): domain Bacteria; phylum Myxococcota_A; class Polyangia; order Haliangiales; family Haliangiaceae; genus JABFXX01. The sequence continues at coordinate 5,378 of DATAPF010000253.1, forward strand.
ACCCGCCGGCCGAGCGAGAGTCCCCGGTACGTGAGGTCGACGAAGCTTTCGATCACGCCGCGATCATATCGCACCGCGGCCGTGCATACTGCCGGTCGTGGGCCTGCTCGATCGCCTGCAACAGCTGCGCGGCCCCGTGCCCGACGACGACATCGCCGGCCGCACCCAGGCGCTGGTCGTGCGCGGCAACGAGTTCGGGTTCGACGAGTTCGGCGCCTCGCGCGAGTCGCTGCGCGGCGCGCTCCGCGTCGCGCGCTGGCTGTACCGCCATTACTTCCGCGCCAGCGCGTTCGGCGTCGAGCACATCCCCGCGACCGGCCGGGTGCTGTTCGTCGCCAACCACTCGGGCCAGCTGCCGTTCGACGGCCTGGTGATCTGCGCGGCGTGCTTCCTCGAGCCGCCCCAGCCGCGCCTGGTGCGGTCGATGGTCGAGTACTTCGTGCCGACCGTGCCGTTCGCGTCGTACCTGTTCGCACGCTGGGGCCAGATCACCGGCACGCCGGAGAACTGCCGCCGCCTGCTCGCGGCCGAGGAGGCCGTGCTGGTGTTCCCCGAGGGCGCGCGCGGGATCTCGAAGAGCTTCTCGAAACGCTACCAGCTCGCGGAGTTCGGCAAGGGCTTCCTCCGGCTCGCGCTGGAGATGCGGGCGCCGATCGTGCCGATCGCCGTGATCGGCGCCGAGGAGCAGGCGCCGGCGATCAACGTCAAGCCGCTCGCGCGGCTGTTCGGCGCGCCGTCGTTCCCGGTCGTGCCCTACCCGCCGTTCCTGCCGCTGGTCCCGCTGCCGGTCAAGTACCGGCTGTACTTCGGCGAGCCGATCCGGATGACCGGCGACCCCGACGACGATGACGAGGTGCTCGACGAGAAGGCGCGCATCGTCAAGAATCGCATCCAGTCGATGATCCAGATCGGCCTGCGCGAGCGCGAGCATGTGTTCTGGTGAGCCGGCGGCCGGGGGGACGGCCGGGGGTGCGACCAGGGCCGCGAGGAGCTCGCGGCGATGACCGACGGCGCCGAGCGGCCGGCCGCGCGCCCGCGCACGGTCGTGGTCACCGGGATCGCGGGGCGGCTCGGCCGGATCGTCGCGCGCCGCCTCCACCGCGAGCTCGACTGGCGGATCGTCGGGCTCGACCGCCGGCCGATGCCGGGGCGGCCCAAGGACATCGAGCACCACCAGGTCGACCTGCGCAGCAAGAAGGCGCGCGACGTGTTCCGCACCGGCGAGGTCGACGCGCTGATCCACCTCGGCGTCATGCACGACCCGCGCGCGCGACCCGCCGAGATCTACTCCTGGAACATCACCGGCACGACCAAGCTGCTCGAGTACTGCCAGGCCTATCGCGTGCCCAAGGTCGTGCTGCTGTCCTCGGCCAACGTCTACGGCCCGCGCCCCGACAACCCACAGTTCCTCACCGAGGACGCCCCGCTGCTCGCCGCCCAGCGCTTCCCGCAGATGCGCGACCTGGTCGAGATCGACCACCTGGTGTCGACCTTCCTGTGGCGCGCGCAGGGCGTCGAGACTGTGATCTTGCGCCCGGTCCACATCGTCGGCCCGGTGCACAACGCCCCATCGAACTACCTGCGGATCCAGCGGCCGCCCGTGCTGCTCGGCTTCGATCCGATGGTGCAGCTGATCCATTACCAGGACACCGCCGACGCGATCGTCGCGGCGCTCGGCCCGGGGCGGCGCGGGATCTACAACATCGTCGGGCCGGGCGAGGTGCCGCTGTCCGCCGTGCTCCGTGAGCTCGGCCGCGAACCGGTGCAGATCCCACACCCGGTGGCAAAGCCGATCCTGTCGCTCGCCTTCCGGGTCGGGATCTCGAGCTTCCCGGTCGACGAGCTCGACTTCATCCGCTACGTCTGCATGGTCGACGGCCGCCGCGCCAGCGCCGAGCTCGGCTTCCGCCCGCGGTTCGGCCTGCGTGAGACCATCCACGCGGTCGACGAGCCGGCCTAGCGCGGGCCGCGCGCCGGTGGTTCGCCTCGCCCCGGGTACCAGGCGCGCCTCCACCGCCGCGTTCAGTTGCCGCCGTCACGGATCCGCCGCCAACCGAACAGATGCCGGCTCTCGAGGTGGCGCTCGGCGGTGTGGTGCCAGCGTGGCGTCTCGATACAGGCAGTGTGGCCCGACGTTCACACCCGACGAGGCAGCGCGGCCATGGCGCACCCGGTTGCCCCGGGCGCTCGTCGGCGGTCCGCTCCGACGCCAGCGACCGCGGCGGCGAGCAGTGGTGGTGTTTCGGGCAGTTTTGTCAGATTCTCTCCGCGCGCCACGCCCCGGTCCCCCCGCCGCGTGTCGAAATGTTGCCGCATTGTCCACGCGGTCCGCGGTTTTGCCGCCATGGCACGACCGATGCTTCGCGCTCGTACCGCACGCCAAAGGACGACCACCCATGAACAAGCTGCTCTCTTCAGTCGGTCTTGCGCTCGGAGTCGCCGCGGTCTCCCTGCTCGCTGGTTGCCAGCTCTACTTCGGCTCCAGCGGGTCTTCGGGCGGCGGTGGAGGCAGCGCAACCGGGGGCACCGGCGGCGGCAACGGCTCCGACGGCAACCCGCCGGGATTCCAGTGCTCGATGGACAACCAGTGCGCCGCCGGTTGCTTCTGTGCCAACGGGGTTTGCACCGAGGGTGGCTTCTGCGCCACGGACAAGGACTGCGGCGGCGGCTTCCACTGCGACACCGGCCGGTCGTCGTGCATCCCCAACCCCCAGTGCACCGGCGACGCGCAGTGCGCGCAGGGGTCGATGTGCGACATCAAGAGCGGTTCGTGTGTGGCAACCTGCCTCTGCACCAGCGACGCCGAGGCGATCAAGGCCGGCTTCGGCTGGTGTGACGAGGCCCGCGGCACCTGCATGGCCGGCACCGATCCGGCCGGGATGTGCCTGGGCACGGTCACCTGCACCGGCGGCCCGCCGGCGTGCCCGGAGAACCAGGTCGCGCTGGTCAAGGACGGCTGCTTCACCGGCCAGTGCCGCGCGATCGCGGCGTGCGAGGGCGCGCCGGTGTGCAACTCGCTGCAGCACCAGGACGACTGCGACTCCCGCACGGGGGACTGCACGTCGACCTTCACCGGCCACAACTGCCACGGCACGACCTGCGGGGTCAGCGACACCGACTGCGTGTGCGAGTCCTACAGCTTCGCGGCGTGCGAGGTGAAGGGCACGCCGGTGACGATCATCCCGGGCAACTGACCGGGCAACTGAACGCGCATCCGGCAGCGCCCGAGCGCACGGCACGGCGGAGGTCGCCCTGGGGGCGGCCTCGCGGCGTTTCGGCGGCCCGTTGGCTACCCGTTGGCTACCCTTTCACGATGGGGTTCCAGTTCGCCGAGACCATGGCCGGCACCGTCGAGTGGCAGGCCGAGCCTGGCGTCAAGCATCCGTTCTCGTTCGACGTGACCGCCGAGGCGGCGTCGACCCGCGAGTACCTGCACGACGGCAGGGCCACGCTGCGCGGCGTGGTCCACGCGCCGCCGCTCGCGCGCGCCGCCGACGCCGAGGGCGTCATCACGATCCGGCCGATCGACCAGCGCATCATCCGCTACGAGCTGCGCTTCACCGGCGACGACGGCAAGCCCTACGAGCTGATCGGCCAGAAGGACATCCGGTGGCGCGCGCCGGTCCATAGCTTCACCTACCTGCCCGCCGACATCCTCGACGCCGATCACCGCCGGGTCGGCACCTGCGAGACCCACTTCGACCTCCATCGCGACGGCTGGAGCTTCCTGCGCAGCTTCCGCCGGCGGTAGCGTCGGCGATCCTCCGCGCTCGGCTCCCGCCACGACTGCAAATTTCTTCGCAGCGCAGAACATGGATCCGGGCGGGACGTCCAGGAGCGTGCAAGCCACGCGTCGCTGGGCGGCGCGTCGCGTCCGAGTTCCGGACGCAGGTGCTGCCGGTGCACGGCACTGCAGCGCCTATCGTGAGATGACTCGCTCGGAACCATCGCGGTTTCCACCCGCCGGCGAAAACGGATCCTTGTTAGCGTGGCGCGCATGAGGCCCGGGGAGCGGTTCGGCGACCGATTCGAGCTCGAGCAGGCGATCGGCAGCGGCGGGATGGGCACGGTGTACCGCGCCCGCGACCCGATCTCCGGCGAGGCGGTCGCCATCAAGGTCATCTCCGACGCCCAGCGCCACCGCACCGAGCGGTTCGCGCGCGAGGTCAGGGTGCTCGCTGCCCTGTCCCATCCCGGCATCGTGCGCTACATCGGCCACGGGGTGACTCCGTCGGGCGAGCTGTTCCTGGTCATGGAATGGATCGACGGCGAGGTGCTCAGGGCCCGTCTCGCGCGCGGCCCGCTCAGCGTCGGCGAGGCGGTCACGCTCGTCACGCGGGTCGCCGAGGCGCTCGGCGCCGCCCACGCCCACGGCATCGTGCACCGCGATCTCAAGCCGTCCAACCAGATCCTCCCCGGCGGCCGGATCGACCAGGTCAAGCTGCTCGACTTCGGCATCGCTCAGCGCGAGGGCAAGACCCAGCTCACCCAGACCGGCACGGTGCTCGGAACTCCGGGCTACATGGCGCCCGAGCAGGCGCGCTCCAGCGGACCGATCGACGCCCGCGCCGACGTGTTCGCGCTGGGCTGCGTGCTGTTCCACTGCTTGACCGGCATCCCGCCGTTCGACGGCGACACCACCGCCGCGATCCTGGCCAAGATCCTGTTCGGCACCGCGCCGCGGGTCCGCGATCTGTGGCCCGAGGTGCCCGAGAGCCTGGATGCGCTGGTCGCGCAGATGCTGGCGCAGGACCCCGGGCTCCGCCCGAGCGATGGCGCCAACCTGGCGGCGGCCCTGGCCGCGCTCGGCCCGCAGGTCCAGCCGACGATGGTGAGGGAGCGCGGGGCGCGGCCGGTCGAGATCGCCGGCGGCGAGCGCCGCATGCTGGCGGTCGTGCTGCTGGGCCCGACCGCCGGCCCGACCGCCGACCCGACCACCAGCCCGACCACCGGCGACGCGCCGATCGAGGACCCGCTGCACCACGCGGTCGCGCCGTACGGCGGCCGGCTCGAGCATCTCGCCGACGGCTCCGCGATCGCGATCCTCGACCGCGATCATCCCGCCGCGACCGATCAAGCGGCGCAGGCGGCGCGCTGCGCGCTCGCGATGTCCGCGCTCGCCCCCGATCGCCCGCTGGCGATCGCGATGGGGCGCACCGAGTGGGGCCGCAAGCTGCCCGAAGGCGACGTGATCGATCGGGCGTCGCAGCTGCTCGCGCAGGTAGTCCGGCGGCCGGACGAACCGCCGCCGATCGTGCTCGACGAGGTCAGCGCCGGCCTGCTCGACGCCAGGTTCGACGTGGTCGAGCGCCGCGAGACGGGGGGTGGGGACCCCGACGGCTCTGCCGGCGGGGCGGGGGGCAGCGCTCCCCGTGGGATCGAGCGCGACGCCCAGCTGATCCTGTGCGGCGAGCGCCCGGTGATGCAGGGCGCGCGGACCCTGCTCGGCCGGGCGACCTCGTGCGTCGGACGCGACTGGGAGCTCGGCGCGCTCGCCGGGATCCTCGACGAGTGCATCGAGGAATCCGCCGCCCGCGTCGCCGTGGTGACCGCGGCCGCCGGGATGGGCAAGTCGCGGCTCGGCGGCGAGTTCATCCGCCGCGCCCGGCAGCGCCACGCCGACGTCGCGGTGTGGGTCGGCCGCGGCGACTCGCTGCGCGCCGGGTCGACGCTCGACCTGCTCGCCCAGACGCTGCGCGACGCGCTCGGCATCCACGAGAGCGAGCCACTGTCCGCGCAGCGCGACAAGCTGCGCGCGCACGTCGCCGAGCGCGTCCCCGCCGGCGATCGCCACCGCGTGACCGGCTTCCTCGGCGAGCTGATCGGTGCGCGGCTGTCCGACGACGACGCGGCGCTGCGGGCCGCGCGCCAGGACGCCCGGCTGATGAACGAGCAGATGCGCAAGGCCTGGATCGACTTGCTGCGGGCGGAGACCGCCGTGCACCCGGTGCTGGTCGTGCTCGACGATCTGCACTGGGGCGACTTCGGCACCGTGCAGTTCATCGACGGCGCGCTGCGCGATCTGAGCAAGCAGCCGTGGATGGTGCTCGCCCTCGCGCGCGCCGAGGTATTCGAGGTGTTCCCCAGGCTGTGGGCCGATCGCCAGAACGTCCAGCAGCTCCGCCTCAAGGAGCTCGGCCGCAAGGCCGGCGAGCGCCTGGTCCGCCAGGTGCTCGGCGACGCGGTCGGCAGCGACACCGCCGAGCGCCTGGTCAAGCAGTCCGACGGCAACGCGTTCTACCTCGAGGAGCTGATCCGCGCGGCCGCGGAAGGCAAGGACATGGCGCTGCCCGAGACCGTGCTCGCCATGGTCGAGACCCGCCTCGCGCGGCTGCCGTTCGAGGCCCGCCGCGTGCTGCGCGCCGCCAGCATGTTCGGCGAGGCGTGCTGGCACAGCGGCGTCGCGCGGGTGCTCGGCGAGGTGATGGACGCCGCGGTGGTCGGTGAGTGGCTGGCCCGGCTGGTCGAGCAGGAGCTGCTGATCGCGCGGCCGGACAGCCGGTTCCCGGGCGAGCACGAACTCGCGTTCCGCCACGCGCTGATCTGCGAGGGCGCGTACGCCACGCTGACCGCCGACGACGCGCGGGTCGGGCATCGCCGCGCCGGCGAGTGGCTGGAGCACCACGGCGAGAGCGATCCGATGGTGCTCGCCGGCCACTTCGAGCGCGGCGGCGATGGCGCCAGCGCCGCCCGCCACTACCTGCGCGCGACGCAGCAGGCGATGCACGTCCTCGATCACCAGGCCGCGATGGCCCGCGCTGCGCTCGGTCTGGCCTGCGCACCTTCGCCCGAGCTCCGGATCGCCCTGCTCGGCTTCCGCTGCGCGGCCGCGGACGTCGCGCAGCAGGTGTCGCTGGACGAGGCCGAGGAGCTGTTGCGCCTGGCGACGCCGGGCTCGGTCCCCTGGGGGCAGGCGATGATCGCGTACAACGCGGGGATGCTGCGCGCCGGCCGGGTCGAGGAGGTCCGAGCATCGATCGCGCGGCTCCACGACGTCACCCCGGCCCCCGACGGCGCCGGCGCGACGTCGCTGGTCCTGTTCCTCGGTGTGATGTTCCTCGACATGCTGGGGCAAGTCCGGGAGGGCACCGCGCTGGAGGAATCGCTGCTCCGGATCGTCCGCGCGCGCGGGGATCAGGAACCGCTCGTGCGGAGGTACTGGCACACGACCGTCGCGGATCGAGCCCACGCCTACGACGACCCGTGGACCGCCCTGCAGCACACCATGGCGCTCCACGAGCTGTTCAAGACGATCGGCGGCGAGCTCATCTTCGTGTCGGTGCAGCTCCACCTCGGGATGAACCAGTGGTACCTCGGCGCGCTCGCGCCCGCGGCGCAGGCCCTGGAGGCCATCCCGATCGCGGACACGGCGCTGGGCACCGGGAGCTCGCTGCGGCGTTTCATGCTGTCCTGGCTGTACGCCGACCTCGGCGCGCTCGCCCAGGCACGCGCCCTGGCGACCCAGCTCACCGAGTCCGGCCGCGCGCACCACAACCGGCTGGAGGAGGCGCGCGGCCGCTGGGTCCTCGCCGAGGTGCTGCGCCGCGGCGGCGATCTCGACGGCGCCGACCGCGAGGTCGGAGCTGCGCTCGCCATGACCATGCCGCTCAACCATCCCGGCGTCCTGGCGACGCTGTCGGCGCTCCGCCTTGCCCAGGGCCGCGCCGAGGAGGCGCTCGCTGCCGCCGAGGACGCCATGGCGCGCTGCGAGACCATGGGCGGGTGCGGCATGTTCCGCGGCGCGTTCGTCCGCCTGGTCCACGCCGAGGCGCTCCGCGCCACCGGCGCCCACGACGCTGCCCGGCACGCGATCGCCCGGGCGCGGGCGCGCCTGCTGGCGATCGCCGACAAGATCGCCGATCCCGGCCACCGGGCCAGCTTCCTCGCGGAGGTGCCCGAGAACGCGCGGACCCTGGCGCTCGCGGCGGCGTGGCAGACCGATCCCGAGCCAGCCGCAGCCGGGCCCGCCGGATCCGGGCGGTCGTGACCCGGCGCTACTGCTTGCTCCAGATCGGGAACACGCCGGCCTTGTTGAACTCGTGGACGTCGCGGTACGGCTCGAACAGGCTGACCTCGCAGCGGCGCAGCGCCTTGCCGGCGAAGTCCTCGAGCGGCGCATCGAGGAAGCCCGGCTTCCTGGCGCCCTTGACCATGTTGTCGATGTAGTCGGCCGTCGCGGTGATGAAGGTCTTGTCATACCCACCCGCGGCGATCCGCTTCGGATCGCCGTGATTGGGCAGGATGCGATCGAAGTCCTTCCACTTCTTCATGTCCTTGAGGTTGGCGGCGTGGATCTTCAGATCGGCGTACTCGACCATGAAGGTCTCGGTGTCCTCGGTGGTGTCGCCGGACAGCAGCAGGCGGTCGCCGGGCAGCACGATCACGGTCTCGTCGGGGCTGTGGATGTTGATCTGGTGCAGCTCGAGCCGGATGCTGCCGACGTGCAGCACCGTCGAACCCACGTAGGTCCGGGTCGGCAAGATCACCGGGTCGATCGCCGGCGGACCGAACAGCGTGGTGCCCGCCTCGAGGTCGGCCTTCAGATCGGTCATGAACTGGAGCCCGCGGGCCGTCATCAGGATCTCGCTGTCCCGGTAGACCTCGTTGCCGGCGATGTGGTCGTTGTGCCAGTGGCTGGTCACGACCATGAAGTGCGTGATCCCCATGGCCTCGAGCGTGCTGCGCTGCCACCGGGCCTGGTCGATCGTCGGGAACGTGTCGAACACGATCGCGTCGTGACCCTGGTGGATCGCGTAGGTCGCCACACCGAGCTTGTTCGCGGCGTCGTCCACCCAGTTCGGATCGGGCGACAGCCGCAGCGTGTTGCGACCGTCGTAGAACGCGGTCAGGTGATCGTTGAGCTGAAACACCGTTCGGGTCGGCACGTCGACCGGCGGATCGGCCAGACAGATGTCGTGCTTGTCGTCGGCTGCGACCCCGCTCGCGAGCTGGGCGACATCGGTCGACGATTCGCCCGATGCACACCCAGCCGGCGACAACACAGCCAGTGCGATCAAACTCAAATTGCTACAATGACTTCGCATGATCCTCTCCCTCGGAGGCATGCGACGGTATCAATCTGACTGTAAATGTACGCGATAGGAATTTCTCATTCTAAACGAATCCTGGTGAGCGTTGCGGAGTTGCGCAGGCTGGTTTCCCTACAGCGCGTACAGCGTCGCCACGCCCGGCGCAGCCGACCGCGCAACACCGACCGCCGGGCGCACGGCGCGATCCGCGGCTTCCGTCGGTCGATCCGCGTCACTTCTCGAGCTTGCCCTTGATCTGGGTGCCGAGGTTCTCGGCACCCTCCTTCACCTTCTCCCCGGCCTCCTCGAGTTTTTCTTTCATGCTTTCCTTCGCCTCCTGCATTTTCTCGCCGGCGGTCTGCGCCGCCTGCTGGCCGGCTTGTTTCGCCTTCTCGCCCGTCGACTCGGCGGCCGCGCCTGCGGCCTTCGCCTTGTCCGCGCTCTGCTGCGCGGCCTCATCGACCTTCTTCTTCACGTCTTCCTTGTCCATTGCATCCTCCTGGTGGGAGTCCATGCAATGACTCGGCCCGGTCAAGGACAGGCTGCGATCGAGCGCGATGGCTGGTGAGCCGGCCGGCGTGCCGCCCGGACCCGGCGGTGAGGTGGCATGCGCGATGCTGCGGTGTGAGGTCGGGTACACACATGACTGCGCGTTCATCGCCCCTGTACATGATGCCGTTCGATCACCGCGGGTCGTTCGAACATGGATTGTTCGAATGGACCGGCGATCTCTCGCCCGAGCAGACGGCGCAGATCGCGGCCGCCAAGCAGATCATCTATGCGGCGGTCGTGCGGGCCATCGCCGACGGTGTGCCCGCCAGCGCCGCCGCCGTCCTGGTCGACGAACAGTTCGGCCGAGAGATCCTCGCGGGTGCGCGCGCGCGCGGTCTGACGACCGCGTGCCCCGCCGAGAAGAGCGGTGAGGCGGAGTTCCAGTTCGAGTACGGCGAGGACTTCGCCCGTCACATCGAGGCGATGGATCCCACCTACTGCAAGGTCCTCGTGCGTTACAACCCGCAGGGCGACACGGCGCTGAACCGACGCCAGGCCGGGCAGCTGCGAAGACTCTCCGAGTACCTCGATCGCACAGGGCGCGGGTTCTTGTTCGAGCTCCTGGTACCGCCCGAGCCGGCGCAGCTCGCGCAGGTGGGGCACGACACGACCGCCTATGATCTGACGTTGCGCCCGTCGCTCGTGGTTGCGGCGATCCGCGAGCTCCAGGACGCGGGGGTCGAGCCCGACATCTGGAAGCTCGAGGGCCTCGAGCGGCGGCACGACTGCCTCGCCGTGGCGGAGACGGCGCAGCGGGGTGGGCGCGGCGACGTGACCTGCATCGTGCTCGGGCACCACGCCGAGGAGGTCCGCGTGCGCCGGTGGCTGGAAGTCGCGGCGACGGTGCCGGCGTTCGTCGGGTTTGCCGTCGGGCGCACCACGTTCTGGCAGCCCCTGCAGGATCTGGTCGCGAATCGCATCACCAGGGCCGATGCCGTGGCCGCGATCGCACGCTCGTACCGCGGCTGGGTCGACACCTGGGACAGGGCGCGCTCGGTTCGTCCGTCGACGCCGGGTGGGGAGCGCTCGCGCAACGAGATCCGACTATTGCTCGCCGATGTCGACGGCACGCTCGTGACGCGTGCCAAGCAGCTCACCCCCCGTGCGCGCGAGGCCGCCCGGCGCTTGCGCGCACGCGGCATCGATCTCGCAATCACGAGCGGTCGCCCACCGCGCGGAATGGCGATGCTCATCGAGCCGCTCGGGCTCACCACGCCGATCGCCGCCTTCAACGGCGGGATGGTCGTGGAGCCCGATCTGCGCACGATCGTCGAGCAGCGCACGCTGTCGCGCGCGGTCGCGGAGGAGGTGGTCGACGCGCTGCTCCAGGCGGGTCTCGATGTCTGGGTCTATCGCGGCGATCACTGGTTCATCCGCGATCGCGGCGCGCCGCGGGTCGCGATCGAACAGGCGACGGTGCAGTTCGAACCGACGGTGATTCCCGATCTGGGTGCGGTGCTCGACGGCGCAGTCAAGATCGTCGGCGTCAGCGAAGATCACCCGCTGGTCGCACGCGCCGAGGCCGCCCTGCGCGAGCGCGTCGGGCACGGCGCCTCGGCGGCGCGTTCGCAGCCGTATTATCTCGACGTCACCCATCCCGATGCGAACAAGGGAACGGTCCTGCGCGACCTCGCGCGCAGGCTCGACATCCCGTGCTCGCGCATCGCGGCGATCGGCGACATGCCGACCGACGTGCTGATGTTCGCCCTCGCCGGAACGAGCATCGCCATGGGCAATGCCAGCCCCGAGGTCCAGCGCTGCGCGCGCTTCGTCACCACCTCGAACGAGGACGACGGCTTCGCCAGCGCGGTCGACCGCATCGTGCTGGGCGAGCCGCGGCGGGATCGGGATGACGCCGAGATCGCCGACCGCGTGCGCAGGGCCGACGCCGCGGTGGCGCGAGCGCCGGACCACCGTTGAGCTGCGAGGCGACCGAGCCGATCGCGCGATCGCGCACGCGCGGCATCGCACGGTTGGTCGCTGAACGTGCGGCGCTATCCTTGGGATATGGCGACGGCACAATCTGCACGATCTGCTCTGGAGCCAACGCCGCTCGAGCTTCCGCCTGCCGGGATGACGAACGTCGTCTTGATCGGGGCCGGCTTCGCCGGTCTCGAGGCTGCCAAGCAGCTCGCCGGGCAACGCGGCGTTCATCTCACGATCATCGATCGGCGCAACTACCACCTGTTCCAGCCGCTGCTCTATCAGGTCGCGACCGCAGGCCTCGACCCTTCGAACATCGCCGTGCCGATCCGCGCGCAGTTCGAGCGAGCACCGAATGTCGACGTGCATCTCGCCGAGATCGACGCGATCGACCTCGACCGCAAGACGATCCGGTCCGGCCAGCGGAGCCTCGCGTTCGACTACCTGATCGTCGCGACCGGAGCATCGCATAGCTACTTCGGGCATCCCGAGTGGGAGCCGCACGCGCCGGGACTCAAGACCCTCGAGCAGGCGGTCGAGATCCGGCGGCGCGTCCTGACGGCCTTCGAGCGCGCCGAGAACGCGCGCGACGAGCGGGTGCGCGCGGCCTATCTCACGTTCGTCGTGGTGGGCGGCGGCCCGACCGGCGTCGAGCTCGCCGGCGCGATCGCCGATATCCGGCGCACCGTGCTGACCCGCGACTTCCGGCACATCGATCCGACCAGCGCACGCGTGCTGCTGTGCCAGGGGGATCCGCGCATCCTGCCGCAGTTCGATGGCCGTCTCGCGGCCAAGGCTGCCGACGCGCTCGGCCAGCTCGGCGTCGAGGTGAGGATGTCGACCCGGGTCCAGCACGTCGACGCCGAGGGCGTGGTCGCGAACGGCCAGCGCATCGCCGCAAAGACCGTGCTGTGGGCGGCCGGCGTCATGTCGTCCGCGCTCGGCGAGCAGCTCGGCGCGGCGGTCGACCGCTCGGGACGGGTACCGGTGTCATCCGACCTGTCGCTGGCCGGCCACCCGGACGTGTTCGTGGTCGGTGACCTCGCCCGCGTCGAGCTGCCGTCGGGGCCCGCGCCGGGCCTGGCGTCGGTCGCGATCCAGGAGGGCCGCACCGCCGCACGCAACATCCTCGCCTCGGTCCGCGGGCGCGAGCGCAAGCCGTTTCGCTATCACGACAAGGGCATGCTCGCGACGATCGGCAAGCACAGGGCGATCGCCCAGCTCAAGCACGTGCGGTTGACCGGCTACGTCGCCTGGGTGCTGTGGCTGTTCGTCCATCTGTTCTTTTTGGTCGGTTTTCACAACCGGGTCCAGGTGTTCCGTGACTGGGCATGGAGCTACCTGTTCTCGAAGCGCGGCTCGCGGCTCATCATGTCGGACGACTGGAGGCTCAAGGCGTAGCGTCAGCGGAACGCGACGTCGCCGGCCACCCCGAGGCAGAGCAGCCCGAGGAACAGGACGGCCAGCACCGCGACCATGCGCGTGACCGGCGGCGACGACCGCAGGTCCATGAGCACGCCCGCCGAGACCGCCACCATGATCCCCGCGATCACCAGGGCGACGATCGGGTAGCCATCGAACCCCAGGAAGTGCAGCCCGAGGCTGAGGTACTGCAGGACCAGCACCACGCCGAGCGCGAGCAGCGGCCTGGCGGCGTCCCCGGCCAGGCGGTCGGGGGGGCGGCCGGAGCGAGGATCGAGAGGTCGATCGGTCATGGCGTCCTCCGGCGGTGGCGATCAGGTCAGCAGGTAGAACAGCGGATAGAGGAAGATCCAGATGCAGTCGACCAGGTGCCAGTACAGGACGCCGGCCTCCAGGTCGGCGTGATACGCGGCGGTGGTCTTGCGGCGGGACACCCGCGAGGTCAGCCACGCCAGGACCAGGACGGCGGCCGCCAGGTGCAGCACGTGCAGGCCGGTCATGAAGTAGTACAGCGTGAAGAACAGCTGGGCGCCGTGGCCCGGCAGCTCGCGAAATGCGTAGTACACGCCGGGCAAGGCGCCCTCGGCGGCGTGGCGGCTGTACTCGACGCCCTTGAGCGCGAGGAACACGATGCCGAGCACGAGCGTGGCGCCGAGCCAGCCGAGCGCGGCCCGCCGCGCGCCGCTCCGGATCGCGCGCAGCGCGGAGGCCGCGGTGAAGCTCGACACGATGAGCAGCGAGGTATTGATGGTGCCGATCGCGAGCTCGGCGTGCCGGATCGCCTCGGCGAACCCGGCGGGGTACTCGGTCCGGTAGGCGGTGTAGAGCGCGAACAGCCCGGCGAACAGCAGCAGCTCGCTGGCGAGGAACACCCAGATCCCGAACCGGACCGCCTGGGCTTGCTTGTCGAGGTCCTGGAACTGGATGTCGGCCGCGCGGACGAGCTCGCGCGCCTCGGCAGGACCTGGTTCGATGGCGGTCATCGCGGCTCACTCCGGCAGGTGGTAGTCGTACGGGCCGCGCCGGATCACGAGCGGCTCGTCGAAGTTGTGCGGCGGCGGCGGGGTCGGCGCGAGCCACTCGTAGCTGCGCGAGCCCCACGGGTTGCGCTCGGCCCGCGGGCCGCGGAACACCGCCCACACCAGGTAGGCGAGGTTCAGCGCGAGGCCCATCGCGAGGATGCTGGCGCCCGCGGTCGACAGGATGTGGAGCCACTGGTACTCGGGGGGATAGCTCCAGTAGCGCCGCGGCATGCCGGCGTTGCCGAGCAGGAACTGGGGCGTGAACGTGAAGATGAAGCCGAGGACCACGGCGGTCGCAGCGACGATGCTCCACCGCCGCGGGTACATCCGGCCGAACATCTTGGGGAACCAGTAGTGGAGCGCCGCCAGGTACATCGTCAGCGTGCCGCCGACCATGATGAAGTGGAAGTGCGCGACGACGAAGTAGGTGTCGTGCCAGTGGATGTCGAGCGACGAGGTCGCGAGCGCGACGCCGGTCATCCCGCCGAACACGAACAGGAACATGAAGCCGAAGAAGTACAGCATCGGTGTGGTGACCCGGACCGCGCCGTGGCGCAGCGTCGAGGTCCAGGTGAACACCTTGATCGCCGAGAAGATCGCCGTGAACATCGACAGGAACCCGAACGCGCCGACGTCGAACGTCGACATCCCGGCGACGAACATGTGGTGGCCCCAGGTCAGGAAGCCGACGAACGCGATGCCGAGCGACGAGATCGCGATCGCCCGGTACGACGCCGGCGGGTTGTGGCTGAACGTGCACACCACCTCGCTGACCACGCCCATCGCCGGCAGGATCATGATGTAGACCGCCGGGTGGGAGTAGAACCAGAACAGGTGCTGGAACAGCACCGGGTCGCCGCCCATGGCCGGATCGAAGATGCCGAGCGCCCACGCGTGATCGACCGCGACCAGGAGCAGCGACAGGCCGAGCACCGGCGTGGCGATGACCTGGATGATCGCGGTCGCGTAGATCGACCACACGAACAGCGGCAGCTTCGTCCATCCCATGTCCCGGGCGCGCATGGTGTGGACGGTCGCGATGAAGTTGACGCCGGTCAGGATCGACGACACCCCGACGACGAACACGCCGAACGTCCCGGTCGCCACCGCGGTCGGCGAGGTCGTGCTGTACGGGGCATAGAACGTCCAGCCGGTGTCGAGGCCGCCGAACCACATCGCCGCGATCACGATGATCGCGCCGGTGACGTAGACGTAGAAGCTCGCCAGGTTGAGCCGCGGGAACGCGAGGTCCGGCGCGCCGAGCATGATCGGCAGGAAGAAGTTGCCGAACACGGTCGGGATCACCGGCACCATGAACAGGAACACCATCACCACGCCGTGATGGGTGAACATCCGATTGTAGTCCATCGCGCTCAGGAACAGCTTGCCGGGGACCAGCAGCTCGATCCGGAGCACCAGCGCGAACACGCCGCCGAGCAGCAGCGCGCCGGCGGTCGCGATCAGGAACATGATCGCGATCCGCTTGTGGTCGCGGGTCGCGAGCCACGACATGATCCCGCGGTTGTCATCGAGGTAGCTGGTCATGGGCTCGACTCGCTGGATGGCTCGGAGGGGGGTGGATAGAGCGGGACGCCGGTGGGCGCGCGGCGCAGGAGGTCGTCGGCCGGCCGCGCGCTCGGCGGATCGCCGGGCAGCGGGGTGACGATCGGCGCCGCGGGCGACACGGCCGCCGGCAGCGGCTGGCCGCCCGCGTGGCGGCTGACGTCGCGCAGCGAGCGGATGTACTCGACGATCGCCCCGATCTGCGGCGCGGTCAGCAGGCCCTGATAGCTCGGCATCACGTTGGGGAACCCGAGGTGGAGGTCGGCCGCCGGATCCATCATCGACTTCGTCAGGTACTCCACGTCGGCGACCACCCGCGCGCCGCTCTGCAGCGGGATCGTCGCGCTGTACAGCCCGGCCCAGGTCGGGCCGATGTGCGGCGTGCCGTCGACGGTGTGGCAGCGCAGGCAGCCGGCGTCGGCGGCGACCGACCGGCCGACCGCGGCGAGCGACAGCAGCGGCGAGGGCGACTCCTCGCCGACCACCGGCGGATTGCCCGGCGCCGGCCCGGCGATCCGCACGGGCTGGCGGTCGGCGAGCCGGCGCGCGTAGTCCTCGGCGGACAGCACGATGACCTCGCCGCGCATCGTCGAGTGGCCGGTGCCGCAGTACTCGGCGCACTCGATCCGGTGGCGGCCCGGCTGGTCGGCCTCGAACCACAGCGTGGTCGACCGGCCCGGGATCACGTCGCGCTTGTTGCGAAACGCCGGCACGTAGAAGCTATGGATGACGTCGCGCGACGTCATCACCAGCTGGATCGGGCGGCCGGCCGGCACGTAGAGCGTGCCGTTCGAGCCCGAGCCGTCGGGATACGCGAACTCCCACATCCACTGCTTGGCGACCACGTAGATCGTCAGCGCGTCGGGCGGCGGCTCGGCAACCCGCACGTACTGCGTGAAGCCGATGATCCAGAACACCACGAACAGGGCGAACAACCCGCCGAACGCGCCGAGCTCGACGAACACCGACTTGCCGCCGGTGGTGCGCAGCGGCCGCGGGTCGGGCCCCCGCTCGCCGCCGCGGCCGGTCCCCGCCCGGTAGCGCACGGTGTAGTACAGCACGAGCGTGCCGACGCCCGCGGCGCCGGCCATCGTGGTCAGGATGACGGCGTAGTGCAGGTAGTCGAGGTGCCTGGCCAGCGACGACGCCTGCGGCGGCAGCATCAGGATCCGGTGCAGCCAGCCGTTCACGCCCGCCTCCTGCGCCGGAGGTCCAGCACGACCAGCCCGGTCACCAGCGCCGCGACCGCGAGGACGACCAGCCCGCCGCCGATCTCGAGGGTGCGGTCGATCAGCGCGCGGTGCGCGCGGGCGGCCGGATCGAACAGGAAGCAGCTCAGCACGCGCTCCGCGAGCGGCTCGGCCACGACCGGGCCGGACGCCGCGCCGCGCAGCGCAGCCGCGAGGTCGCCCGGCGACGGCGAGACGCCCGGGAACGTGCGCGCGATCGTGCCGTCGGGTGCGATCACGAAGATCGCCGCGGGGTGCGCGAACTGCTCGGTGTGCGGATCCCAGCGGTAGCGAAACCCGAGGCCGTCCGCGAGCGCGTGGATCGGTCGCTCGGCGCCGACCAGGTAGGT
This sequence comes from Kofleriaceae bacterium, assembly GCA_036265355.1. Taxonomy (GTDB): domain Bacteria; phylum Myxococcota_A; class Polyangia; order Haliangiales; family Haliangiaceae; genus JABFXX01. The sequence continues at coordinate 22,468 of DATAPF010000253.1, forward strand.
CCAGCGCTCGGGTTGATCGGCGTGGCCGATCCGGGCGAGCAGCTCGGCCCGGCGGTGCGCCGCATCCGCCGCCTCCTCGTCGGGATCGATGCTGACGGTGATCAGCCGGTAGTCGCGGCCGACCTCGAGCGGCATCGCGCGGACGGCGTCGACCGTGGCCTGGAGGACGACGCTGCACAGCATCTTGCAGCGGACGTAGGCCAGCACCATCACCGCCGGCTTGCCGTCGCCGAAGTAGTCGCCGAGCCGCACGCGCCGCCCGCCGACCTCGGTGAACGGCAGGTCGAGCGGGATCCGCCGGCCGGCGTGATCCTCGATGCCGACGCCCTGCAGCACCGGGGGCGGCGCCGGCTCGGCCGCGGACGCGGCGCCGAGCAGGAGGGCGGTGGCGAGCACCGGCCGGATCACGGGGCACCTCCGGGCCGCGGCACCGGCCCTGGACCCGGACCCGGCGCGGACGCCAGCCGGGCCAGGTAGACGTCGAACGCGGCGTCGATCGGGATGTGGAGGATCCGCCGGCCGCGGTCGACCCAGCCATAGCCGGACAGCCACGCCTCGGCGACCTGGTGCGATGCCAGGCCCTGGGCCTCCACGCTGAATGGCAGGGTCTCGATCGCGTTGACCTCGGCCGGGACCACCTCGGGCGGGACCCCGCGCAACCGCTCGGCCGGCGCGCGCGGGTTGCTGCCCAGCTCCGCGGTGCGCCAGCTCGCGATCCCCTGTGCGACCACGCAGCCGATCGCGATCGCCGCGATCACGCCGAGGGTCGAGACCACCACCACGTTCGACGGGATCAGGTTGGGCTCCTGCGGTGGGTGCTTCATAGCGTGCTCCGGTACGCCGCGCCCTCGTCGAGGAACGGGTCGCCGACCGGCACCACCGCCACGCCGCGCTGGCGCCGCGCCGCCACCGCGACCGCCGCGCCGACCACCGCGGCGAGCGCGGCGAGGTCGAGCCACGACACCGGCTGGCCGCCGGGCACCTGGGACGGGACGACCAGCCAGTAGACGTCGACCAGGTGCATCGCAAGCATCCACCAGCCGATCGACGCCATCCGGTGGGGATCGAACTTGGGCTGTTTCGGCATGAGGAACAGGAACGGCAGCGCGAACCGGCCGAAGATCAGCACGTAGACCAGCGCGTGCCAGACCCCGTGATCGCGCTGGAGGTAGAACGTCACCTCCTCGGGCTTGTTGGCGATCCGGATCAGCATCACCTGGAAGAACGCGTTGTAGGCCCAGAACACCGTTAACGCGAACATCATGCGGCCCAGCGCGTGGAAGTGATTGCGC
>DATAPF010000254.1:0-5793 GCA_036265355.1 Kofleriaceae bacterium
CAATTCATCGAGGCGCTCAAGAGCAACACGATGCAGGCCCTGCAGCGGTACTTCAACTATCAGTCTCCATTCACGGTCGACCTCGAACTCCAACCCACTCGACAGGGGAAGTGGGTCTCCGCGCAGATGGTGGACGGGAAGCCGGTGCCGGGACACTGGGCAGACCTGCCGCCCAACGAGCTCGTGTTCAACGTGCCGACCAAACCGGAGCCGATCTTCGAAGAAGCCATTGCCGCCGCCGAATACATCGACAGCGGTCCCAACTACCTGTTCTCCTGCTGCTGATACCGCTTGACGAGGTGCTCGTGCGCGCCATGGATCTGCCAGAAATCCCAGCGTACCGGATACGACCGGACCTCCGCGTCGTCTGTCACGCAGACGACTGGGCGTTCGTCCTCACGGAGACCGAGCGCCGGCGGGTCGCCGGACGGCTCTATGTCGCGATCCTGTCGGAGCTGGCCGAGCCGGTCACCGAAGCCGAGCTGGCGCGCCGGCTCGCACCGAGCCATGGCGTAGACGAGATCCGCCATGGCATCCAGCAGCTGCTCGCTGCAGGATACGTCGTGGACAGCGCCGGGGCGGCTGCGACCCGGGGGCCAGCTCGCACCGGCGCTCGCGCGCTGGCCCCCGGCATCTCGCTGCGGTTCCTCGGCCACCCCGACGAGGATCTCGCGATCGCGCGAACCCTCACGGAGTGCGGACTCTCGATCGTGGACGGTTCGGATCTGACGATCGTCGTCGTCGAGGATTATCTCGATCCCCGGCTCACCGGCGCGATCGACGACATCCTCGCGACGGACCGCGCATGCGTTCCGTTCAAGCCCTACGGCAGCATCGCGTGGCTGGGACCGGTCTTCCGGCGAGGCGGCGACGCGTGCTGGGGCTGCATGTTGCACCGGGTCCAGGTCAACCGCCCTGTCGAGATGTACCTGCACGGCGACGGCAGGCCGCTGGAGTCCATCTTGCCACGGCCGAAGCACACCCGGGCGACGCTGACCGCCGCGTCCTTGTTCGCGGGCTGCGAGATCGTGCGGCGGCTGCAGCCGCGCGGTCGCGAGCCCGCCTCGCGTGGGCTGGAGCTGGCGGAGCTCGTGACGCTAGACATCGAGCACATGTCGCGCCAGCTGCGACCGCTGGTCCGGCGCCCGCAATGCCTGCGCTGCGGCGATCCGGGGTGGATGAAGGAGCAACTCGAAAACGCCATCGTGCTGCAATCGCGCCGGAAGGTGGCCACCAGCGACGGCGGGCACCGGATCGAACCCGCGGAGTCGACGCATGACCGTCTGGTGCGTCACGTCGACTCCGCGATCGGGGCGATCTCGAACCTCGGCGCGATGCCGAGCAAGAACCATTCCTTGCGACCGGTGTTTTCCGCCAGTCACTATCTCCGGCCCGCCGCCGGAACGGCGACACGCGATGAGCGCTTCGACCAGGTCAGCGTCGGAAAGGGCTGGACGGTCGCGCAGGCCCGGACGAGCGCGCTCTGCGAGGCCCTCGAACGGCAATGCGCGCGCTTTCAAGGTGACGAGCCCCGCGTACGGGGAAGCCAGCGCGAGCTCGCGCCCCTTGCGATCGATCCGCGCGAGCTGCTCTTGTTCAGCGAGCGGCAATATGCCCAGGGCACGCCGCAGCTGGCCCGGTCCCGGCTGCTCGCGACCCCTCGTTCTCAGGTCGTGCCGCGCGCCTTCGATGCGAGCCAGGCAATTGACTGGACCCCGGCCTGGTCGTTGACGCAGCAAGCACGCAAGCTGGTTCCTTTCACGTACGTGTTTGCCGGTGCACCGCAGCTCGAGGTGGAGCGCGTGTGCGCCTGGGATTCCAATGGCTGCGCCGCGGGCAACTGCCTGGAGGAGGCCATCCTTCAGGGCATCTTCGAGCTGGTCGAGCGCGATGCGACCGCGATCTGGTGGTACAACCGGATCTCGCGGCCGGGCATTGCGCTGGAGAGCTTCGACCAGCCCTATTTCCTGCAAGTGCGAGAGCACTACGCCCAGGCCGGGCACGAGCTGTGGCTGCTCGATCTGACCCACGATCTGGGGATCCCGGTGGTGATCGCGCTCGCATCGGAGATGGCAGGAGAGCGCTACGCCGCGGGACTGGGCTGCCACCTCGATCTCGGCATGGCGGTTCAGCGAGCCCTCACCGAGCTGCACCAGGTGTTCGACCCCGAGCACCGGCACGACCCGCTGTTCACGCGGTCGGAGATCGGCGACGAGAGCTTCTTGCGGCCGCTTCAGGGTGCACCGGTCCATACGGCCGCGAGCCATCCGAACCCGTGCTCGGACGACCTGAGGGACGACCTCGAGCTCTGTTCGAGTCGGCTGCGCGCGGCTGGGCTCGAGCTGCTCGTGGTGGACTATTCGCGTCCGGACGTGGCACTGACCACCGTGAAGGTCATGGTGCCGGGCTTGCGTCACTTCTGGCCCCGCTTTGCCCCTGGCCGGCTCTATGACGTGCCCGTGAGGCTCGGCTGGCTACCACGCCCGTGGGTCGAGGCCGAGCTCAATCCCATGCCCTTGCTGATGTAGCCGTGCTGGCCGCTTTGCGCATTCGAGCCGCGGCATGGTGACCCACGCGGACGCCGTACCACCGTGAACCGACCGCACGGCATTCGCGGTAGAACCCTGTCCAGGAAACTCGACGCAAGTAGGCAAGCGTGTGGTCCAAATCACGAGTGACCGGGTCGGCGGTGCCCGTACAGAGGGATCGGGAAGGCCCCGAGCGGTGACCGCGTTGCCCGCGAGACCGTTGCCGATCGCCGCCGCGCCGGCGCTGCTCCTGATCGCGATCGCCGGCTGGGAGGTGTGCGCCGCGCGGCGCGACGCGACCGCGGTGCCGGCTGCCGACGGTCCGGCCTGGCGCGCGGCGGCGGCCGAGGTCCGCGCCGGCTACCGGCCGGGCGATCTGATCGTGTTCGCACCGGACTGGATCGATCCGGTGGGCCGGATGCAGCTCGGCGATCTGATCCCGATCGAGGTCGCCGCGCGGATGGACGCCGCGCGCTACGGCCGGATCTGGGAGGTCGCGATCCGCGGCGCGCGGTCGCCGGACACCGCGGGGCTGGCGCCCGCCGGCGCGGAGGATCACGGCGGCGTCGTGGTCCGGCGCTACCAGCGCGATCCGGCGGTCGTGGTCGCCGACGTCGTCGAGCGGCTGGCGACCGCCACCAGCGACGGGCCGCGGCCGACCGTGGAGCTCACCGAGGTCGGGTTCGCGCCGCATCGCTGCGTGCAGGTCATCCCGGCGCCGGGGACGCCGGTGCGGATCGCGTTCCCGCAGCTCCCGCTGGGCCGCGAGCTGGTCGGCCACGTCGGGATCGCCGACGTCTTCACCCGGCGCGACGTGCGCTCGCCCGTCCGGCTCGACGTCGAGATCGCCGGCCGGATCGCCGCGTCGGCGACCGCGGGCGTCGACGATGGCTGGGTCCGGTTCGCCGCGCCGACCGCGCCGGGGCCGGCCGACGTCGCGTTCGTCGTGCGCGCGACCGACCCGGGCCGCCGGATCTGCTTCGCCGCGGAGGCGCGACAGTGAGCCGCGTCGCGCCGGGGCGGGCGGCCAGGCTCGCCGGCTGGGCGCTCGCGGCCGCGACCGCGATCCTCGTCGTCGCCAACCAGCACAGCGTCGGGATCGCGCGCGACGAGGCGGTCTACCTGCAGGCCGGGGCGCGCTACGCCGACTGGTGGATCGGCCTGGTGAGCTTCCGGCACGGGATCAGCCAGGCGTCGGTCACCGCGGCGTTCGGCGGGCCGGGCGCGACCGACAACAACCGCGAGCACCCGCCGGTGATGAAGACGCTGTCCGGGCTGTCGGCGCGGCTGGTCCACGGCGGGCTCGGGGTCGACGAGGTCACCGCGGCGCGGCTGCCGTCGGCGATCCTGCACGGCGCGCTCGTGCTGTGGGTGTACGGCATGGCGCTGGAGCTGTGGGGCGCCGCGGCGGCGGTGATCGCCGCGCTGTTGCTCGCGCTGTTGCCGCGCGCGCTGTTCCACGCCGGGCTGGCGTGCTTCGACGCGCCCAGCATGGCGCTGTGGTTCGCCACGGTGCGCGCCTACTGGCGCGGGCTCGACCGGCGCTGGCCGTGGCAGGCCGGCGTCGCGTGGGGGCTGGCGCTGGGCACCAAGCACACCGCGCTGCTCTTGCCGTTCGCGCTCGGCGCGCACTACCTCGTGCTCGGCGCGATCGCCTGGCGCGGCGTCGCGCCCGAGCTCCGGGGGGCGTCGCGCGCGGCGCGGCTGCGCGGGCTGCTCCGCACGGTGATCGGCCACCGCTGGCGCGTGATCGCGTCGCTCGCCGTGCTCGGGCCGGTCACGCTGTACCTGGTGTGGCCGTGGCTGTGGTTCGATCCGGTGCACCACGTGCGCGACTGGCTCGCGTTCCACCTCGGCCACGTGCACTACAACTACGAGTACCTCGGGCACAACTGGAACGCGCCGCCGTTCCCGTGGCACGTCGCGCTGGTGACCACGCTGTTCACCGTGCCGGCGGCCACGCTGGCGGCGGCGGTGGTCGGCGCCGCGGTGTGGATCGCCGGGCGGACCCGGCCTGCGCGCGCGCCGGCGCTGCTGCTCGCGCTGTCGGCGGCCGCGTCGATCGGGCCGTTCCTGCTCGGCACCACGCCGATCTTCGGGGCCGAGAAGCACTGGATGCCGGCGCTACCGACGATCTGCATCGCCGCGGGGGTCGGCGCGGCGTGGGCCGGCCGGGCGGCGGCGGGAGCGATCCAGCGCGCGACGGCGCGCCGGGTGCCGGAGCCGGTGGCGATCGCCGCGGTCGCCGGCTGCCTCGTGCTCGCCGCGGCGGTCGAGACCCGGATCGCCGAGCCGTACGCGCTGACCTGGTACAGCGCGCTCGCCGGCGGCGCCCCCGGCGGCGCGGACCTCGGCATGAACCGGCAGTTCTGGGGCGTCGCGATCCGCGGCGAGCTGCCCCGGCTCGCCGCCGAGGCGCGGCCGGACGGTCCCACGTACGTCTATACCCACGACGCGTCGCCCGCCTGGGGGATCTACCAGCGCGAGGGCCTGGTCCCGCGCACGCTGCTCGACGCCGGCTGGGAGCAGGCCGGGATCGATCGCAGCGATCTCGCGGTCGTGATCCACGAGCGGCACTTCAACCGCCACGACTACCTGATCTGGAAGGCCTACGGCACGGTCCGGCCGATCGACGTGCTGACCTCGGACGGCGTGCCGATCGTCTCGCTGTATCGCCGGCCGCGGTGACGCGCAGGTCGACTTCGGCGCGCGCGGGCGTGTCACGATGGCGCGCATGGCCAAGCCCCGATCTGCCCGGCCCGCACCGGCTCGCCGCATCGTGTTCGCCCCGGCGCCGTACCCGCGCACGCTGGTCAGCTCGCAGCTCGCCCGGGTCCGCGCGCTGTGCCGCGAGCTGCCCGACGTCACCGAGCGGCCGAGCCATGGCTCGCAGACGTTCTTCGTCGGCAAGCGGACGTTCGCGTACTTCCTCGACAACCACCACGGCGACGGCCGGCTCGCGCTGTGGTGCGCCGCGCCCGAGGGCGCGCAGGCGATGCTGGTCGATAGCGATCCGGACGGCTACTTCCTGCCGCCCTATGTCGCGCACCGGGGCTGGATCGGCGTGCGCCTCGACCGCGATCTGCCGTGGAACCAGATCGCCAGTGTGCTCGAGGCCGGGCACCAGATGCACCACCGGCCGCCGCGTGCGGCGAAGCCGGCGCGATCCGGTGCGGCCCCGCGCCGGCGCGCCCGGGCGGCCGCGAAGCCCGCCCGCGCGCGGTGAACGTCAGCAGCCCGGGAAGCAGGCGGTGCCGAGCCGCGC
>DATAPF010000255.1:0-17185 GCA_036265355.1 Kofleriaceae bacterium
TGCGGCACGCCTCCTCGAACGGCGTCCCCATGAGGCCGAGCTCGAGCGCCTTGTGGATCGCCTTGCCGATCCGGGCCTCCGGCATGACCTCGGGCTCGGCGAGCTTCTGTACATACTTGAAGTGAAACAGCCGCGGACAGCGCAGCGCGGTCGAGACCTTGGAGGCCGACCACGGGGCGTGGATGAGCGCGCGCGTCGACGGCAAGCTGCCACAGCGTAGCCGAAAACCCACGCCGCGACGCGCCACCACCGTGGGCGCGTGTGCACGGCGAGTTCTCGGGACGCTGCGTTCCGCCCACGCTGCGCAGTCCAGGCGGCCAGACGAGCCGGATGCAAGCAAAATCCCGGGGGCCCGGTTCCGGTTGGTTGTCCGCGGACTTGGGCTCCGAAAAAAAAGGCATGTCAAGACTGGTTCCGGAGCCTCGCGGCGCTAGGATGGCCCCCGTCTCGACGCTCTGAACGCAACGCTTTTCTCGAGGGAGGCACGACGGTCATGAGTACGCTTGCTGTGGTGGAAGAGATCCTGCGCGAGACAGCGGTTCCGATGTCGGTCCGCGAGATCGTGGAGCGCGCCGGCGCGCGCCTGCCGAGCAAGTCAAAAACTCCAGATACGGTCGTCGCGCGCGACCTCTCGATGGACATCAAGAGGAAGGGCGACACGTCGCTGTTCACCCGCACCTCGCCCGGCCGCTACACGCTGCGCACGCTCGCGGCCGGCGTGCTCGCGGCCGAAGGCGGCGCCGCGCTGCGCCCGGCGGGGCCCTCGATGAGCTCGCTGCCGCAGCGCAAGCCGGCGGCGGCCGCCCCTCCGCTGCCGCGCGCGCGCGACAGCGACGTGCAGGGCGGCGGCTTCGCCGGCTGAGCTCGCCGCGGTGGCAACGTGATCCGTCGCGCTGAGGTCGCGGATCATCCGTGGATCATCGCGACCGGCGCCGAGGCGTACCGCGACCTCGGCGACTACACCCGGATCTTGCCGTCGTGGCTCGAGCAGCCCGGCGTGCTGGCGTGGATCGACCAGGACCTCCAGGGCCGCGGCCGCGCGTTCGCGATGCTGGGCTTCTACATGGAGGGCCAGAGCCCCAACGCCGAGGTGGTCGCGGATCTGCTCGCCCTGGCCGTCCTGCCCGCGTTCCAGCGCCGCGGCATCGGCTCCAAGCTGCTGACCCACGTCATCGAGGTCGCCGAGCGGGTCGCCCCGTCGAGCCGGATCACGACGTTGCGGCTCACCGTCGCCGAGACCAACGTCGCCGCGCAGCGGCTGTACGCGCGCGCCGGGTTCCGCGTGGTCGACGGCTCGGCGACCTACGACCGCGGCCAGCGCGCGCTGCGCATGGTGCGCCCGCTGGTCTGAGCGCCCTGGCAGCGGCTGGGCGGCTCGCCGGCTGCGCGGGTCGCCGGCCGGGCGGGCGGCCAGCGGCGCGGGCGCTAGAAGATGATCGCGCCGCAGGCGAACGTCGCGTCGACCACGGGGTCCTGCGAGTTCTTCAGTGTCGTGCAGGCGTTGCCGATCAGGTGGATGATCAGGCCGTTGGGGTCGAGCGTCCAGTCGGTGCCGTAGTTCAGGGTCATGTTGTTGAGCGTGACCGTGCCGTTCTGGCCCGCCGTCGGGTCGACCTGGCCGCTGAGCTGGAGGTCGCACGACAGCACGCCGCCGACGATGGCGTTGAACGCGTCGGACAGCGACTTCGGATCGGTGGCCGTGTATACGATCGCGGGCGGTTGACCGGCCACGATGCCCTGGCCGGCGTTCGCGAGGTCCTGCCCGAACTGAGCGTCGAACTTGTTGCCTTCCACCAGGAGGAACAACCGGATGCCCTTGGCGAAGGCGTTCTTCGCGGCGGTGACGGTGTCTGCCCTTGCCTTTGCACTGAGCGTGCTGTCCATGCAGGTATTCGGCAAGCCATCCGTGGACAGCAAGATCACCGGCGGCGAGCCCTTGGGGGCCGGGTTTGCCATGAAGTTGGTGACGGCCCCATCGATGGCCTGAGACGTCGGGGTATTGGCGTTGGGGTCCGGCGGATGCGCCGAGAGCAGTGCCGCGATGTCGGGTTCGTTGCCCGCCTTGCGCGTTGCGGTCTCGAACAGGCCCGGGCATGTGCCGCTCGGGAACATCGACGCACCGAAGAAGATGGATCCTTGCAGCAGTGTGACCACACCCTGGGGACCGACGAGCGCCGTCTGTTCGATGGTGAACTTCTGCTTCGTCGCGTCGGTCGTCTGGTTGTCGCCGAAGTCATGCAGCATCGATCCGCTGCGGTCGATCAGCAGCTGGATCGACGGCGTCGTCTTCATCGCCTGGAAGTGGGCCGACGGGCACGCGTCCGGCTCGCCGCCGGTGCCGTTGCCGTTGCCGTTCTGCACGCAGCGGCCGTCGCTGGTGCAGGAGTAGTCGTTGCCGCACTGGCCGCCGGACGCGGTGCAGACCTCGTCGCACTTGCCATCCCCCGAGCAGTGGAACCCACTGGAGCAGGAGTTGGCCGCGCTCGGTGAGGCATCGCAGGCCGTCGTGCACTCGGCCGGCGGGGGGAACTGCGTGGCGCACAGGCTGGGGAACGTCTTGCCGCCACAAGCCGCCGCCGCCAGGGCAAAGCCAAGGAGTAGGACGCGCGTCATGTAGCACCGGGAAGCAAGCCCTGCGCCGCGTGATCCACGCTGCGGTCCTCAGCGGATCCAGCCCTCTACCCGATGAGGACAGTTGTCCCTGAGGGAGTTAGCCCCACCAGAACTGTGCAAGCCCTTGCACTTGTACGTCCTGGGGACAGGGCGCCCGACCCCGCTCAGCTCGTCCGCTGTTCCTTCCGCAGCGCCAGCTTGTAGAGCAGGATCATCACGACCACGACGAACGCCAGCGCGGGCGGTGCGAAGTGCTCGAACTTGCCATCCGCGATGGTGAGCGGGACGTTGAACACGATCGGCACCGCCAGGGCGACGCCGAGCAGCGCCTCGCCGGTGATGAAGCCGGCCGCGGCGAGCAGGCCGTTGCGCTCGACCCCGCCCCGGCGCTCGGGCGACGCCTCGGCGCGGTCCAGCGCACGGGTCACCAGCCACGAGATCACGCCGCCGAGGAAGATCGACACGTTGAGGTCGAACGGCAGGTAGACGCCGACCGCGAACGCCATCACCGGCATCCGGAACTTCGAGCCGCTGCGCTGCAGCAGGCTGTCGATCACGATGACGACCACGGCGATCGCGGCGCCGATCGCGATGATCATCTTGGGCAGGCCGCCCTCGAACACGCCGAACGCCACGGTTCCCATCAGGTTGGCCTGCGGGGCCGGCAGCTTCTCGCTGCCGATGTGATAGGCCTCGTTGAGCAGGTTCAGCATCGGCGCCATCACGAACGCCGCGACGACCACGCCGAGGATCTGCATCACCTGCTGCTTCCACGGCGTCGAGCCGACCAGCTGGCCGCACTTGAGGTCCTGCAGGTTGTCGCCGCCGATCGCCGCCGCGCAGCACACCACGCCGCCGATCAGCACCGCGGCGATCGGCCCGGCCGGCGTCTTCAGGCCGAGGCCGAGCAGCAGCAGCGCCGACACCAGGATCGTCGAGATCGTGATGCCCGAGACCGGGTTGTTCGACGAGCCGACCAGGCCGGCCATGTACGACGCCACCGCCGAGAACAGGAAGCCGGCGATCACCATGACCACCGCCATCACCGCGCCGACCCACGCCGACTCGGTGAAGTGCCAGAAGATGAAGAACAGCGGCAGCACCGACGCCGCGATCAGGATCAGGATGATGTTCATCGGCATGTCGTGCTCGGTGCGGAGCACGGATGCCTGTCCGCCAGCGCGGCGCTTCTTGTAGGCGTCGAGGCCGGCGGTGATGCCGCCGAGCAGCGACTTGCGCAGCTTGTACAGCGACCACAGGCCGCCGACCAGCATCCCGCCGACGCCGAGGTAGCGGGTCACGAACTTGTGGTACAGGTCCGCGGCGTCGAGTGCGTTGGCCCCGGCCAGCGCCTGGGCGAGCGAGATGTGCTTGTCGGTCACGATCGCCGAGGCGTCGCCGAACATCGAGAACAGCGGCACCGCGATCCAGCGGTTGAGCACCGAGCCGGCGAAGATCACCGAGGCGACGTTGAACCCGACGATGTAGCCGACCGACAGCAGGGCCGGCGACGCGTTGATCCCGAAGTAGAACGGCGTCCCGCTGCCCGCCGCCGCCCCGGCCGCCGCGGCCGGGGTGGTCGCGGCCTGGGCCGTCGCGGTCCCGCCGGTGATCCAGCCGCCGAACCGCACGGTCTCCGCCCACAGCTTGAAGCCGGTGGACCCGACCTTGACGACCGCGCCGATCACCGCCGACAGCACCAGCACGCGCAGTCCGCCGCCGCCCTCGGCGCCGACCTTGAGCACCTCGGCGGTCGCCACACCCTCGGGGAACTGCAGCGGCTGGTCGATGATCAGCGCGCGGCGCAGCGGGATCGTGAACAGCACCCCGAGGATGCCGCCGAACGCCGAGATCAGCGTGGTCTCCAGGTACGAGAAGTGCGACCACTTCTGGAGGATGACCATCGCCGGCAGCGTGAAGATCACGCCCGAGGCCAGACCCTCGCCCGACGCTGCCGCGGTCTGGACCGCGTTGTTCTGCAGGATGTTGCCCGTGCGCATCGCCCGCAGGATGCCCATCGAGATCACCGCGGCCGGCACCGAGGCCGAGACCGTCATGCCGGCGAACATCCCCAGGTAGGCGTTGGCGCCGCCGAGGATCACCGACAGCAGGCCGCCCAGGATGAGCACGCCGATGGTGAGCTCCGGCAGCGACTTGCTCGCCGGGACATACGGTTCGACGCTGCCTTTGGACGGGGACGGGCTCGGCGATTCGGCCATGGTGCGACTGTCCCCGTGGTCCGCCCCGGCGGTCAAGGGCGATCGCGCCCTCGCGGGGCGAGCCCCGGCGGGCGCCGAGGCCCGGCCCGTCGACCTCGGGACCTACCGGGCGGCCGGATCGCCGGCGTCGGCCGACGTCAGAAGATCGCGCCGACGCAGGACGAGATGTCGAAGAACATGAACGCCAGCGCCTTCTCCTGCGGGGACAGGTCGGTCGCCGTGCCGCAGCTCTTCGGATAGGGGAAGATCGTCTTGTTGTCCATGGGGTTCGACGCCGCTGGTCCGCCGGACACATGCATGTCGGAGAACACGACCTTGCCGCAGCGGTTCTCCAGCGGCTTCTCGTTGGGCGTGGAGAACTGGAAGTTCTGGGCCAGCTGCGTCGTCGCGTCCTTTTGCCAGAAGACCCACCGCTCGACGTTGTTGTTGTCGACCGAGATGGCGGTGTCTCTCCCGGTCATGTCGTTGATCGGGATCGAGTCGCGCGGGATGGGCGGGATAGGCGGGATGGTGACGTTGACGTTCTGCATCCAGGTCGCGAACGACGGGCCCTTGGGGTTGTGCTGCTCGTCGATGGTATCGACGGTGGGCCCGTTGCCGCCGTTGTTCGACCACGTTGCAAGCGCGGGCCAGACCGCCGGCTTGGACCCGTTGGCACCGTTTCCAGATGTGCTGCCCTCGATCCAGATGTTGTGCCAGTGCGACAGGAACACCCGACCGCCGATGTCCGCATAGGCCTTGAGGCGGTTCATCGCATCCTGCGACTTGGTCTCCACGTGCTGCGCGCCTTCGCAGGACAGGATCACGATGTCGTAGCTTCCGAGCTTGCCGGGATCCGTGCCGGTGGTTCCCCAGAGCGTCTTCGAATTGCTGAACGCACGGCTTCCACCGGCGAAGCTGGCGTCAAAGACGGTGGTACCGGTGCCGCCGCCGGCGTCGAGGTCCGAGTACAGATGGATCTTGCCGGCTTCCTTGTCGGTCGTGATCTCCTTGTCGGCGATGCCGAGCCGGCGGACCAGGCACTCCAGCGAGTCCGCGCTGCCGGTCGAGATCGCGATCTGCGGCATGTCGAGCGACGTCGTGTTGGCGGTCTTGTCATCCTGGCTCTTGGGCAGGGTCGTATCCGCGACGGGGATGGTCTGCGTCGCGCACGCGGCGACCTTGGGGATCTTGATCTGCCGCCGCCACTTGCCGGTCGTGATCACGAGCGGAATGTTGTCCCCGTCGGGGATGCTCTGCAGCGTGAACTTGCCAGCCTCGTCGGTCACCGCCTGGACGATCGGGTTCCCGGGTAGCCCGTCCGAGCAAGCGCCGCACTGGACGCCGGGCTTCAAGGGCCCCGGGTCCGAGTTCGGGACGTACACGTTGATGCCGAACAGCGGCAGCGTCCCGTTCGGGGCGAACACCGTCCCGGTGATCGTCGTCGGCTGCTTGCCCATGCTCGCGCAGTCCGCGACGTTGCACTCGAGGCCCGTGCAGCCTCCGTTCCCCATCACGCAGCGCCCGTCCGCTGTGCAGGTATAACCGTCACCGCACTGCCCGCCCGCCAGGGTGCACTGCGCGTCGCACTTGCCATCGGCGGAGCAGAAGTACCCCGCCGGGCACGAGTTCGCCGCTCCCGGGGCATTGTTACAGACCGTGGTGCACGCGGCCGGTGGCGGGACCTGGTTGGCGCACAGGCTCGGGAACGTCTTGTTGCTGCCGCAGGCCATCGCCGCCAGGGCGAGGCCGAGGGAAGCGAGGAGGGCGCGGTTCATGCCAGAACCCTACCGCCAAGCGCGATCCCGATGAAGTATTTCTGGTCTTCTCGCGATCTAGCGCACCACCGGGGACGGCGTCCGACTACGTGAGACTTGTCCCCACCCGATGTGCGCCGAAGCACTCCTGGCTGCCCTACGGCAACTGCGCTACCAGCCCTGGATGCGGCCGCGCTCCCGACGAGCGCCGACGTCTTGTCGGCGTTTGTCAGCATGCTCTCGTACAGGTTTGAGGCTGTCAGTGGAGCCGGTCGCTCGAGCCCCCCAACCTCGTGCGAGCCAAGCAGGCACCCTGAAGTCGAACCGCCGCGATCGCGGCAGGGCTATCGAGTCGGAATGTACTCGAAGGCCCCAATGTCAGAGCGAGCACCTTGAGGCCTCGGCGTGCCGTCGAAATCGTGACCCGTGAGCACATCCGCCGGGTTGGCGACATCGATCGCAGCGCTTCCGGGTTTGAGGTGAAAATCGCCATTGGCGACATCGTGGAACATTGGATCGCCGGTGATGTTCCCAGTGCCGGCGAGCCCAGTGACGGGAGCGGATAGGCTGTATTGATACTGACAGCCCCCTCCAACAGCGATCGTTGGAACATTGTAGAAGATATTGCTATCGAAACTCCAGATTGAGCCAGTCGCTGCGGAACACATGACTCCTGAGCCACCCGCGAATGTATTATGTGTTATTCGACTTGTCTGTGGTGTTGTGGTAAACGAAATTACACCGAATGTTGGTCTGTTGGTGGAATCTACAATCAGGACTGAATTGCTCATCTGGATCGAGCCGTCAACGTTTAGCGGATCGCGAGAAAATCCATCGAGCGCCGGGTTGTGGAAGACGCAGCTATCGATGATAAGTTGGGGACCAGATAGCGCCGGGCCGGTGAAATGTGAGTGGCCGATTACCAACATTCCATTGCCATTGGGCTGGACACTTATGGCATCTATTTTGATTGTGTTGCTTTGCATGTTATCGACAGTGAAAGTTGATTCTAAGAGTTGGATTCCAGGAGGAATGTTGTCCATGCCGGATGTGTCCAGATGATCCTCCAGGTTTGTATCTCTCATATCGATCATTGAAGCGAAGATATTGACTATGGAAGTTGTATCGATGATGTCTAGAATGGCGTTATGTCCTACGATTGTTGCCTTCTTGCCGTCAAAGCTGGCGCCACCAGAGTACCGTCCTGGCTGAAGCACGATGTACGACGTCCCCGTGTCCACGAGGCCCGAAGCACGCCGTAGCGAGCAGGGTGACGTCTTCGTGCAAGGGTCGGTGCTGCCGCCGCTGGGCGACGCATAGAGGATCGCGGCCTGGTCGACGCAGCGGCCGGCGGCGAGGTCGCAGGCGCCCGAGTCGCACTCACCGTCCTTGATGCAGGTGCGGCAGTCGTGGCTGACCATGTCGCAGACCGGCCGGGTGGCCGGGCAACTGGTGCCGTCGCGGCAGGCGGCGCAGGCGGTGTCGACGCAGAACGGCGTTGCTCCGCCGCAGTCCTGGTCGCGCGAGCAGCCGGCCGGGGTGGCGTCGTCGCCGATGTCCGGGGGCCGCGGGAAGCCGCAGGCGGTCGCCAGGGCGACCAGGAGCGAGAGCGCGATCCAGGGCGCGAGCGGTCGATCGGGTGCATCCAGCGAGACGTAGCGGCAGCGGTTCATGATCCCCACGCGTTGACGTTGTTGGCGCGCGGCGCGCCGTGTCAAGGACGGGGGTGTAGGCGTCCGTCGAATTGACGGGTCGACGGCATTTTCAGCATGACCCGTCATTTCCGCGCTCCGCCGGACATTGCCGCCGTCGATCGCGATGGCAGCGCTGTCGCCGCGCGGAAGGCATGACGGATCGCGATGGGGCACGACACGGATGTTGGAACGAAGCGACCGGGACGCTGGCAGGCTTCGAGCTCGAGCTCGAGCGGACGCAGCCGCCCGGCCCGGGGACCAACGTCGTCGTCGAATGGGCTATCCTGTCGTCGCATGGAGCGTCGGGGGCGCGCTCGTCGCGGCACGCCGCCGCGCCTGAAACATCTCGCAACGCGGGCGACATGTGCGCGCAGCGTGGCCCGGCCAGCCTGGCGGGGTGCCCGGCGCCTGTTGCAACCCCCGTGCTCGCCCGCCACGGTGTTCGTGTCGGTTCGTTTCAGGTGACAACAATTGGCCGCCGGCAGCGGTCTAGCGGGTGAAGGTCAATGCGCCGCCACCCACGGATCGCAGCCCCCGCCGTCGTTCGCGACACGCTTGCCCCCTGCGGTTCCGGGCGGCGGTTTGCGGTCCCCGGGTGGCGACGCATTGGCACTTCGCCAACCCGGCGCGCGGTCGGCGTCCGGGGCATGCTCCGCGTTCGCCGCGGCGGAGCTCGGCGGGTCGGCTGGCTTGCGCGGCGTCAGGAGTCCCTGTCATGAAGCTCGTCCTGGGTTCGCTGCTGGTCCTCGCGCTGCCGTTCGCGGCCGCGTACGCCGATGGGCCTCGCCATCACCCGCCGCAGGCAGCGCTCGATGCCTGCGCCAAGGCCAAGGCCGACGACGCGTGCTCGTTCAGGCTGCGCGATCACCCGATCAGCGGCAAGTGCGTGACGGCGCGCGAGTCGTCGGCGCTGGTGTGCCGGCCGGATCACCCGATGGGGCCGCCGCCCGAGGCGGTCGCCGCGTGCAAGCAGCGCGTGGAGGGCGATGCGTGCTCGATGACGCACGACGGGCACGACGTCGCCGGGACCTGCATGCACGGCCGGCGCAACGGGCCGCTGGCGTGCCGGCCCGCGGCCGCGCCGCACCCGCATTGACGGTCGCGCTCAGGGCCTTCGAACCTTGGTTCGACGGCTCCTGTCGATCGGCTTGCCGGGATGCTGCGGGCTGCGCCTGGACGGAGATGCGGGCTCGAGACTCGCCGGCTCAGTCGAGCGCGCCGCCGGCCTCGCCCGGATCGAGCAGGCCGTACGACCGCATCCGGCGCCACAGGGTGACCCGCGACATGCCGAGCATCTGGGCGGCGCGCTCGCGGTTGCCGGCCGCGCGCTCGAGCGCGACGCGGATCCGGCGCGCCTCGGGGCGGTCGTCGCCGGCGCCGGCCGGGGCGACGGGCGAGCTGTTGGTGCCGGCGGCAGCGGTCAGCGCACCGCCGATCTCGGGCGGCAGGTCGGCCTCGACGAGCTGGCTGCCGTCGCCGATCACGTAGGCGTACTCCAGCGCGCTGCGCAGCTCGCGGACGTTGCCCGGCCACGGGTACTCGGTGAGCGCCTCGAGGGCGCCCGGGCTGATCCGGGTGATCTGGCGCCCGCCCTGGGCGTTGAGCTGCTCGAGCATCTTGTGGCCGAGCAGCTCGACGTCGCCGACCCGCGCCGCCAGCGGCGGCAGGAACACCGGGACGATGCGGAGCCGGTACATGAGGTCGGCGCGGAACCGGCCGTGCTCGACCGCGGCGCGCAGCGGCTGGTGGGTCGCGGCGATGATCCGGACGTCGACCTCGACCGGATCGGTGCTGCCGACCGGGATCACGGTCCGGGTCTCGAGCACGCGCAGCAGCTTGGCCTGGAGCTCGAGCGGCATCTCGGCGACCTCGTCGAGGAACAGGATGCCGCGGTGGGCGGCGCGGAAGATGCCCTGGCTGGCCGCGACCGCGCCGGTGAACGCGCCCTTGACGTGGCCGAACAGCTCGCTCTCGAGCAGGGTCGGCGGCAGCGCGGCGCAGTTGACCGCGCGGAACGGGCCCTGGACGCGCGCCGACAGGGCGTGGAGCGCGTGTGCGGCGAGCTCCTTGCCCGAGCCGGTCGGCCCGCGGATCAGGACACCGACCTCGCGCGCGGCGGCTCGCTGCAGGATGTGGAACACCCGCTTCATGCCCGGATCACGGGTCCACATGCCATGGAACACCACGGCCGGCTCGCCGGCGTCGCTCGGCCGGCGGTGCGCCTCGTCGATCGTGACGGTCCAGCCGATCCGCGCGCCGTCGCGCTGGACCGGCGTGGCGCGGACCCGGAGCGTGCGCATCGTGCCGTCGGGCGCCGGCCGCTCGACCAGTCCGCTGGCCGGCACGCCGGCCGCCAGCGCCTCGGCGACCGGCCGGTTCTCGGCCTCGCCGCACAGCGCCTTGACGATCGACAGCCCGGGCCGGAGCGGTGCGCCGACCACGCGCTCGGCCTCGGCGGTCGCGCACAGCACGCCGAGCTGGGCGTCGAGGACGATCACCGCGCCGACGAGCTCCTCGAGCGCGGCGAGCAACACGCGATCTACCTGCGGCGAGGCCCGGCGCGGCGGCACGCTCCAGCGATACCACGGAGTCCCGGACCGGTAGAGCCACCAGTGCAGCAGCGTGCGACGCGCGGAGGATGAATGGACCGGCTCTGCCGAGGGGGAGCAGGGTTCGCGATGGCAGCCTGGAGGAGGGGATCGCTGGGCAGGGAGCCTGCAGGTGCAGGGCTGCGCGACGCGACGCGCGGAGGATGAATGGACCGGCTCTGCCAATGGGGAACAGGGTTCGAGATGCAGCCTTGAAGGAGGGAAACAGCTGGGAAGAGCCTGCAGGTGCAGGGCCGCGCGACGCCACGCGCGGAGGATGAATGGACCGGCTCTGCCGAGCGGGAGCAGGGTTCCGAGACAGCAGCGCTGCAGTGGGAGGACTGGCTTGGGTAGGGAGCCTGCAGGTGCACGGCTGCGCGACGCGATGCGCGAGGGTGAATGGACCGGCTCTGCCAATGGGGAACAGGGTTCGAGATGCAGCCTTGAAGGAGGGAAGCAGCTCGGCAGAGAGCCTTCCGGTGCAGGGCCGCGCGACGCGACGCGCGGTGGGGTGAATCGCCCGGCTTTGCCGGGCGAGAGGGGACGGGAACGTCCCCTATCTATCGATCCACCGGATAGCGCCGCTGGTTCCACGCGGTCATGCCGCCGCGCATCGACGCGACGCGTTCGAAGCCCAGGCTCGCCGCGAGCAGCGCGGCCTTGCCCGAGCGGCCGCCCGAGCGGCACACGAACACGATCGGACGGTCGCGCGGCGCAGCCTCGAGCGGACCGGGCAGCCGGCCGAGCGGCACCGCCTCGATCCCGGCGATGTGGCCGAGCTCGCCGGTGAGCTCGTCGGGCTCGCGCACGTCGAGCAGGCGGACCTCGGCGCCGTGCGCGGCGACCCACTCGGGGGCGACCTCGGGGATCCCGCCGGCGCTGAGCTCGACCGGGGCCCACCGCCGGTCCGGCGGCGGCTCGCCGGTGACCGCCGCGACGCCGCAGTGCAGGTTGCGCGGCAGCGCGACGTCCATGTGCCTGGGGTAGGCGAGCGACAGCTTGCGCATGGTCGCGACGAACTCGTCGCAGGTCCTGCCGCCGCCGAGCCGCGGGTTGTGCCGGCGCTCCTCGTCGACCGAGCTCGCGGTCCGGCCCTTGTAGTCGTGACCGGGGTAGATCAGCGTCGCGCCCGGCAAGGTGAACAGCCGGGTGTGGATCGAACGGTACAGCTCCGCGGGATCGCCGCCCTGGAAGTCGGTGCGGCCGCAGCCGCGGATCAGCAGCGCGTCGCCGGTGAACGCCATCGCGGCCGTCACGTAGCTCACGCACCCCGAGGTGTGGCCCGGCGTCTCGCGGACCTCGACGCCGCAGCTGCCGAACCGGATCACGTCGCCGTCCTTGACCAGCAGGTCGGCGCAGCCGACGCCGGCCCGCTCGGACATCACCGTCCGCGCGCCGAGCCGCTCGCGCAGCGAGCCGAGCGCGGTGACGTGGTCGGCGTGGACGTGGGTGTCGAGCGCGTAGCGCAGCTCGAGGTCGAGCTCGCGGATCAGGCCGACGTCGCGCTCGAGCTGATCGAGCACCGGATCGATGACGATCGCCTCGCGCGTCGCGTCGTCGGCGAGCAGGTACGTGTACGTCGAGGTCTCGGGATCGAGCAGCTGGCGAAACAGCATCGGGACCCCCCGTGGCCGTTCGTGGGTGCAGCAGCAAGCGTCGCGCCACCGGCGGCCGGGCGTCAATTCACCGTTTCCGGCAGCGATGGGCATGCCGGGTGAAACGGTTTGAAACGCGCGCGCCGGGCCAGCGCGGCTGCGTTATGGTCCGGGCATGGCGTCGTCCCAGCGCAACCTGCTCGGCCTGCCGCTCGAGCCGTGCTCGACCCGGCCGCTGACCGGGTTTTTTCGCACCGGATGCTGCGAGACCGACGAGAGCGACGGCGGTCGCCACGTGGTGTGTGCGGAGATGACCGAGGAGTTCCTCGCATTCTCGGCGAGCCGCGGCAACGATCTGTCGACTCCGCGCGCCGGGTTCCCCGGCCTGCGTCCGGGAGATCGCTGGTGCCTGTGCGCGGCGCGCTGGAAGGAGGCACTCGACGCCGACGTCGCGCCGCCCGTGATCCTCGCAGCGACCCACGAGTCGGCGACCGAGATCGTGGATCGCACCCTGCTGTTCCGCCACGCGCTCGATCCGCAGTCGCTGAACTGAACCCGAACGAACACGGCGGGCCGTGGAGGAGTGAATGCGCGGGCTGTACCGGCGCCGAGGGGACGGGAAAGTCCCCTCTGGATCAACCCGCGCGGCGCGGCGCGCGGAGGGGTGAATCTCGCGGCTTTGCCGCGAGAGAGGGGACGGGAAAGTCCCCTCTGGATCAATCGACCAACCCGCGGCTTGCACTGCCCGGCCGTGCGCGCGACCGTTGGGGTAGCGCGAAGCGTCCGCTGGAGCGTTGTGATCCGTTCGTGGAGGACCCGTGATGCCCGATCGCTCGTCATCGACTCGTACCCTCGCGCCGGCGGTGCTGGCGTTCGCGCTCCTCGGTGCCAGCGCGTGCGGCAACCGCGGTGGCGGAACGAGCGCGCCGGCCGGCAGCGGCTCCGCGCCCCCGGAGCGCGCGGTGGTCCAGGCCAAGGATGCGCCGCCCGGCCTGGAGCTCCGGGTGTCGAGCGGCAAGGCCGGGCCGCCCGCCGTCGACCACGCCCGGCTCGCGCCGGCCCGGACGCTGCCCGACGCGGAGAGCGGTGCGCTGCTGGCGCGGATGAAGCCGATCGCGGCCGAGCCACAGGACGCCCAGAGCTTCGCGCTGCGCGGCCGGTCGCAGCCGCCGCCGCGGACCGGCCAGACGATCCAGGCCGGGTTCCCACCGCCGGCGCCGTCGAGCGCCCCACCGCCGGCGGGCCCGGCCGGCGAGCTGCGCGTGGTGCGCACCATGCCCGAGGGCGCCGTGCCGCTCGCCCCCGAGCTCAGCGTCACGTTCAGCCAGCCGATGGTCGCGGTCACCTCGCAGACCGATGCCGCGCAGGTCACCCCGGTCAAGCTGATGCCCCAGCCGCCGGGCAGCTGGCGATGGATCGGCACCCGGACGATCGTGTTCCACCCCGACGTCCGGTTCCCGCAGGCCACGAGCTACCGGGTCGAGATCCCGGCCGGGACGGCGAGCGCCACCGGCGGCAAGCTGGCCAGGCCGGTCAGCTTTGCGTTCGAGACCCCGCCGCCGACGATGGTGTCGCACTACCCCGAGGGCTCGCCGCAGCGGCTCGACGCGCCGATGTTCGCGCTGTTCGATCAGAAGATCGATCCGGCGGCGGTGCTGGCGCGGATCACGGTGAAGGCCGCCGGCCAGGTGCGCGCGGTGCGGCTGCTCGACGCCGCCGAGATCGCCCGGGACCACGCGCTCGCGGCGGTGGTCGACGGCGCGCGGCGCGGCGAGCAGGACGGCCGCTGGCTCGCGTTCCGCGCCACCGAGCCGCTGCCGTCCGACACCCAGGTCGACGTCGTCGTCGGCCCCGGCACGCCGTCGGCCGAGGGCCCGGGGGTGAGCCCGCACCCGCAGTTGTTCCAGTTCTCGACGTATGCGCCGCTGCGGATCAAGCGCTCGCAGTGCGGCGGGGGCAGCGCGTGCCCGCCCGGCATGCCGTTCGAGATCGAGTTCAACAACCCGATCGACGCCGAGCGGTTCGAGGACCGGCAGATCGCGATCACGCCGGCGATCCCGGGTCTCAAGCGGATCGCCGCCGGCCAGACGGTGCAGCTCGTCGGGCTGACCGCAGCGCGCACCCGGTACAGCGTCGTCGTGTCGCGCGGCGTGGTCGACGAGTTCGGCCAGGCGCTCGGCAAGGACGCCCCGCTGACGTGGAGCGTGGGCGACGCCACGCCCACGCTGTTCGGCACCGAAGGGGTGGTCGTGCTCGACCCGGCCGCGACCCGGCCGACGCTCGACGTGTTCAGCACCGGCTACGACCGGCTGGCGGTCCAGCTCCACGCGGTCACCCCGGCGGACTTCGATGCCTACCGCACCGCGATGCGCACCCGGTGGAACCGCGATCGCGCGGCGCCGCTGCCGGGCCGCAAGGTGTTCGACCAGCGGGTTGCCACCGGGGGCCCGGCGAACCAGCTGTCCGAGACCCACGTCGACCTCCGGCCAGCGCTCGGCCCCGGCGGGCTCGGCCACGCGATCGCGGTGATCGAGCCGTCGCCGTGGACCGAGAAGGGCCCGCCGCCCCGGCTGATCGCGTGGGTCCAGGCGACCCGGCTCGGGATCGACGTCCACGTCGACGGCGAGCAGCTGCTCGCCCACGTCAGCCAGCTCGACACCGGCAAGGCCGCCGCCGGGGTGGCGCTGCAGCTCGCGCCCTACGGGATCGCCGGCACCACCGACGATCGCGGCATGGCGACGCTCGCGCTCGCCGACGGCCAGCGCAAGGGCGTGCACTACCTGGTGGCGCGCAAGGGCGACGACGTCGCGTTCGTCGCCGGGCAGGCCGGCTTCTGGAGCGACTCGGGCGACTGGTTTCGCCATCCGGCGGGCAAGCAGCTCGCCTGGTACGTCACCGACGATCGCAAGCTGTACAAGCCCGGCGAGGAGGTCTCGCTCAAGGGCTGGCTGCGCACGATCGATCAGGCGCGGAACGGCGACGTCGGCGGGCTGGCCGGTGCGGTGACCGGCGTGACGTACAAGGTGATGGACGCGCAGGGCAACCAGATCGCGGCCGGCTCGGCACCGGTCAACCCGGCGGGCGGGTTCGACACCCGGTTCACCCTGCCGAAGACCCCGAACCTGGGGCAGGCCGAGGTCGTGCTCGAGGCCCAGGGCAGCCTGGGTGGCAACCACGCCCACCCGATCGAGATCGAGGAGTTCCGCCGGCCCGAGTTCGAGGTCTCGGCGCAGGCCAGCCAGGGGCCGCTGCTGGTCGGCGGCGGCGGCGACGTCGCGGTGAGCGCGAAGTACTTCGCCGGCGGCCCGCTCGCCGGTGCGCCGGTCGCGTGGACGGTGAGCGCGGCACAGACCAGCTTCGCGCCGCCCGGCCGCGACGACTACGTGTTCGGGATCTGGCAGCCGTGGTGGGGCCCGATGGAGCTCGACGAGGCCGGCCCGATCCGCTACACGCCGCCGCGGACCTGGACGCTGGCCGCCACGACCGACGCGATCGGCGCGCACACGCTGCACCTGGACTTCGTGTCGGTCCGCCCCTCGGTGCCCATGTCGGTGACCGCCACCGCGCAGGTCACCGACGTCAACCGCCAGGTGATCGCGGCGTCGGCGGCGATGATCGTGCACCCGTCGTCGCTGTACGTCGGGGTCAAGACCCGGCGGCCGTTCGTCGAGCGCGGCACGCCGTTCGAGGTCGAGCTGATCGGCGTCGACCACGACGGCAAGGCCGCGCCCGGCGCGAAGATCGGCGTCGAGGTGGTGCGGCGCGACTGGGCGTTCGAGCACGGCAAGCTCGCGATCAAGGAGGTCGATCCGCAGTCGTGCGCGGTGATCGCCGGCCAGGCGCCGTCGCCGTGCTTGTTCCAGACCCGCGACGGCGGCGAGTACCAGTTGACCGCGACCATCGTCGATGCCCAGGGCCGGCCGAACCAGACCCGGCTGGCGTTCTGGGTCAGCGGGGGCACGCGGCCACCGGCGCGCGACGTCGCCCAGGAGCGCGTCCAGCTGATCCCCGACAAGAAGGACTACACGCCGGGCAACACCGCCGAGATCCTGGTCCAGGCCCCGTTCTATCCCGCCGAGGGCGTGGTCAGCTGGCGGCGCTCGGGCATCGTCAAGGCCGAGAAGATCACGCTCGACGGCCCGACCACCGTGATCACCGTGCCGATCGGCGACGCGATGGTGCCGAACCTGATCGTCCAGGTCGATCTCGTCGGGCTGGCGGTGCGGACCGACGACGCCGGGGTCCCCGATCCGAAGCTGCCCAGGCGCCCGGCGTACGCGGTCGGCACGATCGACCTGGCGATCCCGCCGCGCCGGCGCACGCTGTCGGTCGACGTCGCTCCGGCCGCCGCCCGGCTGTCCCCCGGCGAGAAGACGTCGATCGCCGTCGCGGTCCGCGACGCCGCCGGTCAGCCGGTCGCCGGCGCCGAGGCCGCGGTGATCGTCGTCGACGAGTCGATCCTGTCGCTGACCGGCGCTCAGTTCGACAGCCCGCTCGGCGCGTTCTACCCGCCGCGCGGGCCAGAGACCCGCGACGCGTACTCGCAGGCGTACGTCAAGCTCGCCCGGCCCGATGTCGCCGAGCTCCAGCGCGGCGCCGCGACGGCCAGCAACGGCGCCAGAGCGCTGTACGCCATCGCACCGGGCGGCGCGGCCCCCGAGCCCGCGCCGCCGGCGCCGGCGCCGGCGCCGGCGATGGAGGTGCAAGCGCAGGCGATGGTGCGCGCCGACAAGAACGCCG
>DATAPF010000256.1:0-11990 GCA_036265355.1 Kofleriaceae bacterium
GGTCGGCGGCTCCTCCGCGTACGCCGGAGCCGCTGCTGCCAGGACAAGCACGACCACCCACCCGGATCGGACCATGCCGCGAGTATGCCGCGAACCCGGCGCGGTGCAGCCTGCCGGGTGTGCCGATACAAACTGCAGCACGCGGCCGGTCTGCACTGCGGAGGGCAGACCGGCCGGCGCGCGTCAGGCGCGGGCGCGCTCGACCGTGACGTCCTGGTCCTTGTGCTGGGTGCCGTGGACGCCGGCGATGATCGCGTCGACGCACTCCTCGGGAACCCGGACGTGGGCGTGCGAATCGCGCAGGCTGACCGATCCGATCCGGCTCTTGTCGCCGCCGAGCGGACCGGCGAGCAGCTCGCGGAGGTCGTCGGCCGACACGCCGTGCTTCTTGCCCAGGCTCACGAACAGCCGGGCCTGGGCGCCGTCGGCCGCGGGGGCCGGAGTGGCTGCGGTGTCGCGCTTGCCGCGCGCCGAGCGGTCGGCCTTCTCGGGGGCCTCGGGGCGCTCGGATTTGCCGGGGCGACCCTTGTCCTGGCGGTCGGCCTTGCCGGGGCGCTCCCGCTCGTGGCCCTTGGTCTCGGATCGACCGCGACCGCCATCGCGGTCCCGGCCACCGTCTCGGTCTCGATCCCGGCCGCGGCCGCGGCGCTCCGCGGTCTCCGGGGCGGCCTCGCGATCCGCGGCCTCGACCTCGGCAGCCGCGGGGGTGGCCTCGGCCGTCTCGACGTCTGCCTCGGCGGCGGGCTCGGGCGCAGCAGCCCGGTGGGGCTCCGGCTTGCTGCGGGCGGCGGGCTCGGGTGGCCGCGCGTCGCTGACCCGGGCGGACTTCTCGTCGGCCCAGGTCTCCCAGAACTCGCGGGTGTCGGCGGTCGGCTCGGACCGCTTGTCGCGCCGGCCCTTGCGATCGTGCGACTCGGCGCGGTGCTCGGCCCGATGCTCAGGGCGGTCGCGGTGCTCCTCGCGGTGCGGCGGGCGGTCCTCGGCCTGGACCGGCACCGGCTCGGCCGCCGCGAGGTTCTCGATCAGGGTCTCGACGGTCGCCTCGACGGCAGGCGCCGCCTCGGTCCCGACCGCGACGGCGCTGTCGGCGGGCTCGGGCTCGGGGACCGCGGCGTGTGGCTCGGGCCGCGCGGGCTCGGCTGCATCGCGACGGTCGCGGTGGTCGCGGTCGAACCGGCGCTCGCCGCGATCTCGGCGGTGCCGATCGCGGTCGCGAGGATCGCGGTCGCGAGGATCGCGGTCGCGATGGCGGTCGTCCCGCACGGCGGGCTCGGCGGCCTCGACCGCGGCAGGGGCGGTGGTCACGGCGACGTCGGCGTCCACGACCGGCTCGGCGGTGGCCGGCGCGGCGGTGGCCAGCGCGGCGGTGGCCGGCGCGGAGACCTCCGCGGGGATCTCGATCCGATCGCGCGACAGGTCGCGATCGCGGTCGCCGCGGTCGAACCGATCACGGCGGTCACGGCGATCGCCGCGGTCGCCCCGGTCCGGCCGGTCACGGCGGGTCTCGTCGCGGTCGCGCCACGGGCGATCACCGTCGCCGCGCGGCCGCTCGCCGCGCTGCGTGTCGTCGCGGTCGCGCCACGGGCGCTCACCGTCGCCACGCGGCCGCTCGCCGCCGTCGCCGCGCGGCCGGTCGCCGCGCTGCGTGTCGTCGCGGTCGCGCCACGGGCGCTCACCGTCGCCACGCGGCCGCTCGCCGCGGTCACCGCGCTCGGGCCGGTCGCGGTCGAACCTGCGCTCGCCGCGATCGTCGCGGTCGAACCTGCGCTCGCCGCGATCGCGATCAAACCGGCGCTCGCCGCGGTCGCCGCGGTCGGGGCGCTCGCCGCGTTCCTCGGGGGCGCCGGGGGCGCCGAGGGCGCCGGGGGCGCCATGGGCACCGGGGGCGCCATGGGCGCCATGGGCGCCATGGGCGCCGGGGGCGCCATGGGCGTCGTCCTCGCGGTCGCGCTCCGGGCGCTCGGCGCGCTCCGGGCGCTCGGCGCGCTCGGGCCGCCGCGGTTTGCTCCGCGTGGTCAGCTGATTGAGCCGCTCGGCGACCAGCTGCGCGGCGACCTTCTTGCCGGCCTGCGTGACCGTCAGCTTCTCGAAGATCTTCATCTCGAGATCGGTCGGGCCGCCGTGGGCCAGCTGCGTGCCCCGGATCAGGATCTGGACCGGATCCGGCGGCGTCGGCGTGCCGACCGGCGGCAGCGGGACCTTGAGCCGGCCGACGAAGATATCGTCCTTGGGCAGGACCCGCTCCTCGGGCTTGATCCCGAACTGGAGCCGGACGTAGCGGAAGTTGCCGAGCTCGCGCGGCCCGACCAGCGACAGCGCGGTGCCCCGCTTGCCGGCGCGCCCGGTGCGGCCGGTGCGGTGGACGTAGATCTCGGGCGCCTCGGGCACCGAGTAGTTGATGACGTGCGACAGGTTCGAGATGTCGATGCCGCGGGCGGCGACGTCGGTCGCGCACAAGAACCGCAGCGTGTGCTGCTTCATCCGGTTCATCACGCGCTCGCGGTCGCTCTGCGCGAGGTCGCTCGACAGCGGCTCGGCGTCGAGGCCCTGCTTCTGGAGGAACCGCGCGACCATCGTGGTCTCGTCGCGCATGTTGCAGAAGATGATCGCGCTCTCCGGGTTCTCCGCGAACAGGATCTTGAGCAGGTCGCGGCTGCGCGCGATGCCGCTGACGATGTAGTAGGCGTGGTGGATCTCGTTGACCGAGATGCCGTCGCGCGATAGCGAGATCTGCTCGGGCGACCGCATGTGGCGGCGCGCATAGCGCAGGACCTCGTCGGGCATCGTCGCCGAGAACAGCAGGGTCTGCCGGCGGTCCGGCAGGTGCGAGACGACGCGCTCGATGTCCTCGAGGAAGCCCATCGATAGCATCTCGTCGCACTCGTCGAGGATGAAGGTCTGCACCGTGCTGCAGTCGAGCGTGCGGCGGCCGATGTGATCGAGCACGCGGCCGGGCGTCCCGACGACGATGTGGACGCCGTCGCGCAGCGCGTGGATCTGCTTGCCGATCGGCGCACCGCCGTAGATCGGCTCGACCAGGATCCCGCGGTGCTTGCTGAGCTGGGTCAGCTCGCGCGAGACCTGCAGCGCGAGCTCGCGGGTCGGCGCCAGGATCAGGGCCTGGGGCGCGCGGTGGGTCGGGATGATCTTGCTGATCGTCGGCAGGCCGAACGCGGTGGTCTTGCCGGTGCCGGTGCGCGACTGGACCAGCAGGTCCTTGCCCTCGCTGACCGGCCGGTACACCGCGGTCTGGACCGGGGTCGGCAGCATGTACCCCATCTCGTCGAGCGCGAGCTTGACGTCGGGGTGCAGGCCGAGGTCCTCGAAGCTCGGCGGCGGTGGTTCGGCCGGAGGCGCCGGAGGCTCCGCGCTCGCCGGCGCCGCTTCGGGGCTGGCGGTCGTGGCCTCGGTCTCTGCCGGGGCGTCAGGTGCTGCGGGTGGCGGCGCGGTCGCGTCCGGAGCAGCGAGATCAGAAGGAGGCGCCGCGAGCGCGGCAAGTTCGTCGGCCACACCATTCTGGTGGGGCACCGTATCGTCCGTCATCGTGCAAATCCCTTGGAGAGAATCCGGGGGCCGAGCCCGCGGATCCTCGTGGTGCTCCGAGATCACCCAGTCGGAGCGCTGGCCGGGAAGTGTTGGCGTGGAGGTTCGCAACCGGCGGACGACGTCGCCCCCGGCTGCTCCACGGGACTTCCACAGGACCGAGCTCGCGCCGCACATCGCGCCCGCAAGCCCTGTTTTTTCCTGACTCGAACACGAGACCCTTGAGTTGCGCAGACCTTAGTCGCCGGATCTGCCCGGGTCAAGGCGAAACCCCCCGGCCGATCGGTCTCCTCCCGTCAGCGGGGCAGCGCCAGGCGGACGGTGCCCTCGGCGTCCGAGGTGTTCCGAGCCTGGAGCGGGGCGGGGATCGGACACGACGCGGGCGCGTGCGCGACCTGGCTGCACAGGGTCAGCTGGGTCGATACCTCGTAGACCCGGACCTCGGCGCCCTCGACCTCGTGGCCGTCGGGGGAGGCGGCCCGGCCGTGGATGAACGCGGCGTCGGGCAGGTAGATGTCGGCGGTCATGCCGTCCGGGAGGGGGAAGGGGTACGTGACGGTGACCGGATCGAGCGCGGTGTTGCGCGGGATCGGGAATTCGCGCACGACGAAGCTCGGCGCGCGGGTGCCGGCCGCGGGCTCGATCGAGATGTCGTAGTAGCCCCAGGTCTGCGCGACGATCGGGTCGACCCGCAGGACGAAGTCGCCGCCGTTGGTGGGCGTGGTGAAGGTCGACGGCGGGATCGACGCGACGAACACCTGGGCGCTGGCGTCGAGCGCCCACAGGAACCGCAGCGACGGCCGCGCCGTGATCGTCGCGTTGCCGAGCGGCTTGCCGCCGTACACCACGTTGCCGCGCAGCGCGATCCGCGGCGGCAGCCGGACCTGCGGCAGCATCGAGAACGAGGACAGCTTCTGGTCGAAGATCACGCCGCCGAGGTTCGCGCCGGCCGGCGGGGTGACCGACAGGTGGTACGAGGCCGCCAGGCCGTCGCCGTCGAGCCGCTTCATCGTCACCTGGCCGGCGGCGTCGGCGACCTCGGTGTCGGTCACCGTGAACGAGGTCAGCGAGTCGCTCAGCGTGCCGGTCAGCGAGACCTGTGCGGCGCTGACCGGCACGACCGTCCCGGTCTGGTCGTCCAGTCCCTGGATCTGCAGCGACAGCGTCGCCGGCTTGCCGAGGTTGTTCGGCATCACCAGGTCCCGGGTCGACGACGCGGTCGCGGCGAGGCCGGTGACGTGGATCGCGGCGGCGGTCGGCGGCGCGCCGGTGATGGTCGCCGCGACCGGCCGGGCGACGAGCTCGACCGTGCCGACCAGATCGTCGGACAGCGTCACCGTGTACGCGCCGCTCGCGTCGGTGTAGTCGATGGTCGAGACCTCGACCACCGGCTCGGTCGGATCCCAGTGGCCGAACGCCGACACCCGGTAGCTGGCGATGCCCGCGCCCGAGCCGTCGCGCAGCGTGCCGCTGATCGTCGGCAGGTCGGCGCCGCCGAGCTCGATCGCCTGGGTCACGAGGTTGTCGCTGACCGAGACCTGCATCCGGCGCGGCGGGACGATCTCCGCGGCGCTGCGGCCGGTGACCAGCCGGATCGCGTCGGGGACGAGCGTGACGGTGTACGGATCGTCGCCCGTCCGGGTCCGCCGCACCGGCATCGCGAACGAGCCGCCGGCGGCGACGTTGAGGGTCGCATTGAACCCGGGCCCGCCGCGAAACTGCGGCGGTCGCGACACCGTGACCGTGCCGGCGAGCGGCGTCGGATCGCAGGCGACCAGCGGCGGCGGGCAGAACGCGACCAGCTTGCCGCTCATGATCACCGGCACCTCGAGCGTGAGGTCGCCGACCCAGCCGTGGTCGGGGATCACCAGCTGCGGGATCTCGCTCGCCACCAGGTCCTGGCGCGCGCTCGGCGGCGACACCACCGCGGCGTACGGACCGGGCGGCGGGTTGCCCCAGCACACGCCCTCCTCGCAGAGCTCGCCGTGCGCCCGGTCGCAGTCGTTGTCGCTGTGGCACATCGGCGCGGGACCTTCGGGGACGCTGAGGCAGCCGCCCAGCGCCGCCGTGGTGGCTGCGGCGGCGACGCGGGTGGCGAGGACACGGGGGAGGCGCGGGCGTGCGGTCATGGCGTTTGGGGCGGCTGGCAGCGAAGGAAGTAGAACCGGTAGCTCGACAGGCCCGGCGAAGGGACGACCTGCGGATCGATCTCGAAGTCCGACGGCGGGCGATCGGACACGACGACCATCAAGCTGCGCTGGACGCCGATGTCGGCCGTCATGCACAGCCCCGCGACGGGGCAGGTCGCGGTGCGGGTCGCCTGGGGATTGGTATCGTTGTGGGGCACCTCGCACGCGACCCTCGGCGGGAGCCGATCCGGCGCGTTGTAGTCGATGAACAGCCGGACGTGCAAGTCGTCGCGGAGGTCGGTGTCGAGCAGGGTGAGCACGAGGTTGGTCGCGGTGTTGCCCTGGTCGAGGACGATCGGGCCGGGATCGGCGAGCACCGTGCGGTCACTGCTGACCGAGGTGATCACCGGCGGCGAGTTGGTCTCCTCGTCGACGCGCAGCGACGGCGGGATGACGCAGCCGGGGCCTGTCGTTGCGAGCAGCGCGGCTCCGGCGATCGTCACGGCTGCTCGGGATGCCTGCACCGCGCGCGCCAGGGGCAATCCTGCCCGGAATTCCAAGGGGTTACCGGCGGGATCGCCGGGCGTGCGGCTGCATGGATCGGACATTCTCGTCATGGCGTGTCAACTCGAGTTCGTGAACTAGGTCACATCCAGCCCGATGTCGCCGTCCTCGGACTCCTTCTCCAGGTGGCGGAACACGGTGCGCGGATCGACGCCGAGATCGCGCGCGGTCTTGGTGCGGTTGCCGTTGTTGAGGGCGAGGACCTCGTTGATGTACTCGCGCTGGAACCTGTCCTTGGCCTCGGCGAGCGTGAGGATCTGGGGCAGCACGTCGCTGGTCAGCCCGAGGTCATCGGGGCCGATCACGCTGGACTCGCACAGCACGATCGCCTTCTTGATCCGGTTCTCGAGCTCGCGGATGTTGCCGGGCCACGCGTGCTTGCGGATCGCGACCGCGGCGTTGGGCGACAGGCCCTTGACCTTGACGTCGTACTCGCGCGCGTAGCGCGACAGCAGGTAGCGCGCGATCACCAGCACGTCCTCGCCGCGCTGGCGCAGCGGCGGCAGCTCGACGTTGACGACGTTGAGCCGGTAGTACAGGTCCTCGCGGAACCGGCCGCCGGCGATCTCCTTGTCGAGATCGCGGTTGGTCGCGGCGAGGATCCGGATATCGCAGGTCTCGGGCCGGGTGTCGCCGACCCGGTAGACCACGCGCTCCTGCAGCGCGCGCAGGATCTTGACCTGCAGCTCGACCGGCATCTCGCCGATCTCGTCGAGGAACAGCGTGCCGCCGTCGGCGGCCTGGAACTTGCCCTGCTTGTTGGCGATCGCGCCGGTGAACGCGCCCTTGACGTGGCCGAACAGCTCGGACTCGAGCAGGTTCTCGGGGATCGCGCCGCAGTTGATCGTGACGAACGGCTTGCCGGCCCGCGGCGAGCGGTTGTGGATCTCGCGCGCGATCAGCTCCTTGCCGGTGCCGGTCTCGCCGGTGATCAGCACGCTGATGTCGGTGGCGGCGATCTTCTCGACCTTGCGGAACACCTGCTGCATCGGCGGGCTGGTCCCGACGATCTCGCCGAACCGGTACTGCTCGAGCCGCTCGTTGAGCCGCTTGTTGTCGATCCGCAGCTCGTTGAGCAGCAGCGCGTTGGCGACGATCAGCGACGCCTGCGACGCGAACACGGTGAGGATGCGCAGCGTGTCCTGCTGGAACAGATCGCGGATCGAGTCGTTGCCGACGTAGATCAGCCCGAGCAGCCGGCCGCGGTCGAGCAGCGGCACGCAGATCACGCTCGACACCTTGAGCTGCATCACGCTCTTGGCCGCCGAGAACTCGTCGTCGCGCATCGCGTCGGACACGATCACCGGCTTGCGCGAGCGCACGACCTTGGCGATGATCGAGTCCGACAGCTGGGACACCGCGTCGGCGATGTTCTCGCGGTTGAGGTTGCGCGCGACCTTGACGTCGATCGTGTCGCCCTCGAGCAGGACCAGGAAGCCCTTGTCGGCGTTGGTGATCCCGATGACCGCGTCCATCAGCGCCTCGAGCAGCTCGCCGAGGTCGCGCTGGTGGATCAGGCGCTCGGAGAACTCGTAGAGCTTGGTGTACGCGTCGAGCTCGGCGATGGTCTCGGCGGCCTCCTCCTCGAGGGGCGCCGCCTCGTCGATCATCGCGAACCGCAGCTCGCAGCTGCCGAGCACCAGGCGGTCGTCGTGCGACAGCTTGTGCTTGCCGCGCTTCTTGCCGTTGACCACGAACTCGGCCTTCTTGGGCGCGAGCACGGTGTAGGTCTGGCCGTCGAAGTGCACCGCGAAGCCGTCGACCACCAGCGGATCGGGCAGCACGATGTCGTTGTCGGGCCCCGAGCCGAGCGAGGTGATCTTCTTGTAGAGGTTGTAGACGGTGGGCGGGTGCCCGGGCGCGGTGAGGCGAAGCGAAGGCATCAGTCGTTCTCCCAGATCAGCCCGATCCCGGCGCCGCCCGGCGCGGCGATCGGAGCGAGGTGGATGCGGTCGCGCAGCGAGGTCTTGCCCGGTCGCGGCTTGCGCGCCTCCGGCACGTCGGGCGGCAGCGGCAGCAGCGAGTCGTCGCCCTCGATCTGGACCCGCGGCTTGTAGTGCAGGAGCGAGTCGACCACGCCGAGCGCGTAGATCGCGAAGAACGCGATGCCCGCGCCGATCTCGATCTGCTGGAGCTGGCGGACGCCGGGGACCTCGGGGGTCGGGACCGGGGCGTTGATCAGCCCGTACTTGCCGGACAGGTAGATGAAGATCCCGACCGACAGTCCGCCGGTCAGACCCTCGCCGGCGGCGAACAGGATGCCGCGGGTCGGCTGCTTGTTCTGGAACTGGCCGGCGCCGAACGGGACGAAGTTGACCCCGAACGAGCGGCGCTCGACCACGACCAGGCTCTCGCGGTACTTGCGGATCCGCTCGCGCTCGTCGGCGATCTTGCGCAGCTCGGAGTCGCGCCGGGCCCGGGCCTCGATGTCGGCCTTGGTCTCGTCGAACAGCCGGATCGCGCCGTCGGTGAACAGCATGTCGGTCAGCACCTTCTCGGGCTGGATCTGCAGCGCCTTCTCGAACTCGCGCTTGGCCTCGGCGCGGTGACCGATCTCGAAGCTGCTCGCCCCGAGGATCACGTGGGCCTCGACCAGGTCGACCGGCAGCGCGAGCCGCTCCTCGGGGTAGAGCAGGTAGGTCGCGAGCCGGGCCGCGGACTCGTAGTCGTGCTCGCGGAACGCCTGGCGCGCGCGCTCGAGGTCCTGGCTCGGCGACGCGGCGGCGCGGCCCGCGGCGATCGCGACCAGCGCGGCGATCGCCACGGCCGTCCAGCGCGGCGCACGGCGGCGCGCGATCACCTTGCCGGCTGGCACTGGACCTCGCGCAGCTTGCCGGCCCCGACGGTGACCTTGAGCGGCGCCTGATCGATGCGCTCGCCGAGGAACTCGACCGTCACGGTCTTGTTCTCGTCGATGCTGTCGCCGATCGGGATCGAGAACGGCGCGCCGAGGTCGGCGGTGACGCCGTCGATCCGGACCTCGGCGGCGGCGTTCACCGCGCAACGCGGCAGCAGCCGCCCCGGCAGGTACGGCATCACGATGGTGACGTCGGCGCCCGGCTGGATGATCTGGCTCTCCTCCTGACAGCACTTGGTCAGGTTGAACACGTGGACCTCGGTCTCGGCCGCGAGGTCGATCCGGATCACCCCGTCGTCCGGCACCGGCTTGCGCGGCCCGCTGCCGATCGCGTACTCGGAGTCCTTGGCCGGCGACACCCGGATCCGCGACGCGGTCCCGGCCGGCACCGCGTCGGGCGGGTGGAGCGCGGCGGATGCGCGCGGGTCGTCGCCGGGAGCGGTGCCCGGAAGCGGGACGGCGGTCGGGTCGGTCGCTGAGCCCGCGGCGGCGGCCGGGGTCGCCGTCCTCGCCGGGTTGTCGACCGGGTCCGCGGCCCGGACCGGCGGCAGCTCGATGTGCGCGACGTCGGTGCGGCGCGCGAGGATCGGCGGGGTCTGGGGCGCGTCGATCGCCGGCAGCGTCATCGCCGGCGGCGGCTGGGCGTTGCGGTGGACCATCCACGCGCAGGTCGCAAGCACGGCGGCGCCCGCGGCGGCGATCAGCTGGGTGCGCCGCCGCTTGCGCCGGTTGATGCTGTCGAGGATCTCCAGCACCCGGGCGTTGCTGGGATCGAGCGTGAGCACGCGGTCGAACACGTCGAGCGCGGTCGCGCGGCTGTCGTCGGCCAGGTGGGCCTGGCCGCGCCGCGTGAGGTGATCGATCATCCGCTCCTTGAGCGCGAGCTCGTAGGCGGCGGGCGCCTGGAAGTAGCGGCCGAGCTCGCTGGCGACCTTGTCGGGGGCCAGCCCGGTCTCCTCGAGGTAGCCCTCGAGCGCGAGCACCATCTCGCCGATCGCGGGGAACCGATCCGCGGGCTGCGCCGCCATCGCGCGCAGGATGATCTTGCCGAGCCGGTTGCCGATCCGCGGGTTGGCCTGGCGCGGGTCGACGAACCGGCACTCGGCGATCCGCTTGAGCACCTCGTGCGGGTTCTTGCCCTCGAACGGCAGCTTGCCGACGGTGAGCTGGTAGAGCACGATGCCCGCCGCGAACACGTCGGTCCGGAAGTCGAGCGGCCGGCCCTCGACGTGCTCCGGCGCCATGTAGGCGGGCGAGCCGAGCAGCTGCCCGGTCACCGTCAGGCGCTCGAGGTCCACCATGTGGGAGATCCCGAAGTCCATCAGCTTCACGATCCCGTCGCCGCGGATCATGATGTTCTCGGGCTTGACGTCGCGGTGCAGGATGCCGGCGGCGTGGGCGTGCGCCAGCGCGCGGCCGACCTGCAGGATGATCATCGCGCCGATCTCGGGATAGGTGATCGCGCGATCGGTGACCTGCTGCTTGAGCGTCTTGCCGTCGATGAACTCGGTGACGATGTAGCTCGAGCCGGCGACCTCGGCGGCCTCCGCGCCCGAATAGTCAAAGATCTCGACGATGTTCTCGTGGCGCAGCTTGGCGACCGCCTGGGCCTCGCGCTCGAACCGATCGCGCGCCTCCTGGTAGTCCGCGAGGTGCTTGTGGAGCACCTTGATCGCCACCACCCGCTTGAGCTGCCGATCGATGCCGCGATAGACGATGGCCATCCCCCCTTGCCCGACGCGCTCGAGCAATTCGTACTTGTCGAGGACCTGGCCGACCTGGATCACGGGCTCACGGAAGCCATGACAGCGATGTCACGGCACTGCTCTGGATGGATCGGGACGGCGCGAGGCCCGATCGAGTTGGCTAACCCCATAAGCTTACGCTTGTTCTGACGCACGCATCAACTAATGGATCTCGCGAGCCGCGACGTTGCAGCCACGGTCTTTGGACCTGGCAAATGTCGATCAGGGATGCTTGGTGATCGCGCGCACGCAACCGCCGTCGACCAGGTGCGATGACAACGCCCCTCACCGACCCGCAGGGTCGCTCGAGGGTTGGGCCTGATCGGCCGATCTCGCAAGCCGCGGCGGGGGGCGCGTCGTCGAGCTCGAGGCCGCCGTTCCGCGCGGCAGCGCGAGACGGAGCGTGGCAGCGAGGTCGTCGGCGCGCGATGGCCGCGCGGCGCGGCCCCGATCGACCGCGAGATCGGCGGGCGGATGCGCTCGACAGGCTCGCTCCTCGTCGCGCCGCGATCGCAGCCCCGGTCTTGACTTGTCGCGGTCGATCGCGTACTTGAAGTGCCTCTCCAGGCACGTAGCTCAGTGGGAGAGCACTACCTTGACACGGTAGGGGTCCGCGGTTCAATCCCGCGCGTGCCTACGGACAGTTAGCCGTCGCGAGGATCGGGGCATGACCCAGCACATGACCCTTTCGGGTCGCGGTCCGCGGGTCCCTCAACGAGAACGCCGCGCGCTCATGCCGCCGTCGTGCGCTCGCGACCGGTGGCGATGTCGATGACCTTGGCAAGCCCGGCGCGCTGCTCGTCCGGGCTCACCGTCGAGTAGTGCCGCTGCATCTCCTCGGTCTGGTGCCCGCTGATCGACCGGGTCACGATGTCGGCGACGTTCGCGGCGCGGCACAGGTCCTGATAGGTCCGCCGCATGCACCGCGGCGAGACGTCGTAGCCCAGCCCGAGGATCGTCGACAGGTCGGCGAACATCCCCTTGAGCGCGGAGCGCGACTGGAACCCGCCGCCTCGGTTGTGATTCGTCGGTGGGGCGGGGAACAGGAGATCGCTCCCTGCCAGCGCCTCAGCGGCGAGCGGGTTGCGCTTGCGGCGACGCGCGTTCGCCTCGTCGAGCTGGTCGCAGTGCGCGCGGAGGATCGCAAGCTGA
>DATAPF010000257.1:0-35077 GCA_036265355.1 Kofleriaceae bacterium
TCGTCCCACGACTGGGTCGAGCGATACAGCCGGGCCAGCGAGCGCAGGGTCTCGAGGTCGTGGCCGTCGAGCCGGTCGGCGGCGAGCCAGGCGTCGAGCGCGTTGCGCTCGCGGGCGAGCTTGTCCTCCCACACCCGGCCGAGCTGCTTGTACAGCCGGATCTGGTCCTGGTCGCCCTGGGTCGCGGCGATCTGGCGCTCGATGATCTCGACCAGCTCCTCCCAGCGCTCGCGCCGCATGCACAGCTCGCCGAGCGCCTCGAGCGCCTGGGGATCCTCGCCGCGGATGTCGAGCACGCGGTTCCACAGCTCGATCGCCTTGTCCTCGCCGAACCCGGCCGTCAGCAGCGCGTCCGACGAGATCCGCGCCATCCGGGCGTAGATGTCGGCCATCTCGTCGTCGCCGTCGGCGACGTCGATCAGCTTCTCGTAGGTCTCGTACAGCCTGGGCCACGCCTCGCGGCGGAAGTGGATCGCCTCGATCGCCTCCAGCGCCTTGCGGTTGCGGCTCTCCTGATCGAGCACCGCGACGTAGCACGCCAGGGCCTCGTCGAGGTCGCCCAGCGCGTCGGCGAAGATCGCGCCGCGCCGGAAGTACAGCTCGATCTGTTCGTCGGGGTCGGCGACCTCGATCCGGCGGCGCAGGATCTCGGCGAGGTCGTCGTACATCCCGGCGCCGAGGTACAGCCGGTCGAGCGCGGCGAGCGCGTCGGCGTCCTTGGCCTCGATCTCGAGCACGCGCAGGTGGGTCTCGACCGCGCGGGCCGGATCGCCGATCTCGGTCTCGTAGACCCGCGCCATCCGCAGCAGCGTGAGCCGCTTGACGTCGCGGTCCTTGGTCCGCTCGAGCGCCCGGGTGTAGGCGGCGACCATCTCGTCCCACGCGCCGGTCGCGCCGGCGAGCCGCTCGGCCTCCTCGATCGCGTGGTCCCAGCGCGGGTCCTCGACCAGCGCCTCGCTCCACCAGTGGAACGCCTTGGGCTGGTCGTACAGCCGGGTCTCGGCGAGCTCGGCCAGCCGCTGGTACATCGCGCTCTTGTCGGCGCCCGACAGCTTGCCGAGCGCAACCTCGTGGATGCTGTGCAGCTTGCCGTACTCGCCGGCCGTCTCGTAGAGCGGCTCGACGACCTGGCCGATCTCCATCTGGAGGTGGCCGGCGTGGAACATGTCTTCGAGCGCCTCCAGCGTCTGGGCGTGGCCCGGCTGGGCGGTGAGGATCTCGCGGTAGACGTCGACCGCGCCGCGGCGGTCGCCGAGCTGGTTCTGCAGGGTCTGGCCGAGCCGGAACTGCAGCTCGGCGATCTCGCTCGACGCCGAGCCGCCGTCGGCGAGCTGGATCTCGCGGCGCAGGATCTCGGTGAGCTGCGGCCACGCCGCGGTCGCGCTGTACAGCCGATCGAGCGCGAGCACCGCGGGCCGGTTGTCGTACTCGACCTCGAGGATCCGGCGGTAGGTCTCGATCGCCCGCGCGATGTCGCCGAGCTCCTGCTCGTGGACCCGGGCGAGCCGCGACAACAGGTCGACCTGGCGCGGCACGTCGAGCGTCGGCTCGGCCAGTCCCTCGTAGAGCCGGGCGAGCTGATCGAAGCTGTTGTTGGTCTCGGCGAGCCGCTCGAGGTGGCCCAGCGTCTGCTGGTTGCCGGAGTCGTCGCGCAGCGCGCGCGCGTAGGCGTCGAACGCGGCGTGCGCGTTGCCGATCATCTGCTCGTGCAGCCGGGCGATCCGGTGCAGGAGCTCGACCCGGGCCATCGGGTCGTCGTTGTGCGCGACCATGACCTCGAGCACGTCGACCAGCTTGGCGAACTCGCCGGTGGTCTCGTAGATCGGCTCGAGCACGCGGGCGGCCATCACCGGCTCGACCTTGCCGTGGACCAGGCCGTCGAGCGCGTGCAGGGTCTCGGCGTGCTGCGGATCGAGCTCGAGCGCCTCGCGGTAGCTCTCGATCGCGCGCGCGACGTCGCCGAGCCGGATCTGCCAGAGGTGGCCGACCCGGTACTTGAGCGCGACGGTCTCGCCGGTGGCCTCGGCGAGCTCGACCTGGCGCTCGAGGTTGCCGAGCAGGTCGTACCAGCGCTCGGCCTGGCCGTACAGCCGGTCGAGCGACTGGATCGCGGGCAGCTCGTCGGCGTCGAGGTCGAGGATGCCCTGGTAGGTCTCGATCGCCTTGGCGACGTCGCCGAGCTCGCGGTCGTAGACCTGCGCGAGCACGTAGAGCATGCGCTTCTTGTCGTCGGGATCCTCGGCGAGATCGGCCTTCTTGGCGTAGACGTCCTTGAGCGGCTCCCAGCGCTCGAGCCGGACGTACAGCCGCTCGAGCGCGTCCATCGCGACCAGGTCGATGTCGTCGATCGACAGCACCTGGCGGAACGTCGCGATCGCCGCGTCGGGGTCGGACAGCACCTCCTCCTCGATCTGCGCCGAGCGGTAGAGCAGCGCCTTGCGCTCGTCGACCTCGGGGATGATCTCGGCCTTGCGCTTGAGCGCGTCGACCAGCCTGGGCCAGTCGCCGGTGCGCTCGTGGATCGCCTGGATCGCCGACACCGCTTCGATGGTCTGCGGCGCGGCCTGCAGGATCCGCTCGTAGGTCGCGACCGCGGCCGGGGCGTCGCGCAGCTCCTGCTCCTGGATCTGGGCCCGGCGGAACAGCAGCGCGACCCGGAGGTCGTCCTCCTGGGCGTCGTTCGCGACCTGGTCGTAGAGCGCCGCAGAGTCGGGCCAGCGGTCGAGCGTGCGGGCGAGCCGGTCGAGCTGGCGGTGGGTGACGTCGTTGCGCGGGTCGTCGCGCAGCGCGCGCGCGAACGTGGCGAACGCGGCCTCGGAGTCGTCGCCGCCGATCTCGTGGAGCTCGGAGATCTTGTGCAGCAGCTCGATCTTGCGCACCGGATCGAACGAGTGGCGCGCCATGATCTCGTAGACGCCGATCTGCTGCTTCCAGTCGGCGCGCGCCCGGTAGATCGGCTCGAGGATGCTGGCGATCGTCAGCTCGTGCTCGCCGCCGGCGGCGCCGATCAGGCGCTCGAGCGCGGCGATCGCGTCGCGGTTCTGGTCCTCGAGCTCGAGCACCTGGCGGTAGGTCTCGACCGCCGCGGCGGTCTCGCCGAGGTGGATCTCGCGCAGCTGGGCGAGCCGGACCAGCAGCGCGACCTGGTCGTCCGGCCCGGAGTCGGTCATGCCGACCAGCGTGAGCTGGCGGCTGATGTTGTCGCCGAGATCGCGCCACGCGCCGCGCGCGACGTACAGCCGGTCGAGCGCGCGCAGCGCCTTCATGTCGTCGGGCGCCTGGCCGAGGATCTCGATGTAGGTCGCGATCGCCTCGTCCTGGTTGCCGAGCATCTCCTCGTGGAGCGCCGCGATCCGGAACAGGAACTCGAGGCGCTCGTCGGCCTCCTCCGCGATGTCGACCCGGCGCCGGTAGACGTCGAGCAGCTCGGGGAACCGGTCGTCGCGGGTGAAGATCGCCTCGAGCGCGGCGAGCGCGGCGAGGTCGTCGGGCTCGATCGCGAGCGCCTTCTTGTAGTACTCGACCGCCTTGTCGCTGTTGCCGAGCCGGTCCTCGTACGACCGCGCGACCTTGGTCGCGAGCTCGTGGGCCAGGCTCGGATCGAGGTCGTCGGCGCGGCGGCCGCCGGTCAGCGCGGCCTCGAACAGCCCGACCAGGCGGGTCCAGCCGTCGTCGAGCAGCGCGGCGAGCGCCTCGAGCTGCTGCTTGGCGGCCTCGACCGCGGGGTTCTCGCGGAACGCGCGGGCGTAGGCGTCGAACGCGCGCTCGCCATCCATCAGCCGGGTGCGCTGCAGCTCGCCGATCCGGAGCAGCAGCTGGGTCCGGCGCAGCGGCTCGGTCTCGGCGGCGAGCTGGATCTCGTGGACCGCGACCAGCGGCGCCCACTCGCCGAGCTGCTCGTAGACCGGCTCGAGGATACCCGCGACGCTCAGCTTGAGCTTGTCGGTCGGCGCGGTCGGCGCCGCCAGGAACCGCTCGAGCGCCGCGCGCGCCCGGTCGTGCGCCGGCACCAGGTCGAGGATGTCGCGGTAGGCGTCGATCGCGCCCGGCAGGTCGCCGAGGTGCTGCTCGCGGAGCTGGCCGAGCCGGTACTTGAGCTCGACGTGCGCGGCGCGGTCGTCGTCGGGGCCGACGCTGGTCAGCTGGCGGATCAGGATGTCGGCCAGCGGCTTCCACATCGCGCTGCGCAGGTAGATCCGGTCGAGCGCGCGCAGCGCGCTGGGCTCGTCGCCGGCGGCGTCGAGGATCGCGAGGTAGGCGGCGATCGCCTTCTTGTCGTCCTTGACCTCGTCCTCGTAGAGCTGGCCGATCTTGGTCTGGATCGCGATCCGGCCATCGGCGTCTCCGCCCGGCGTCTGCTCGAGCTTCTTCTCGTAGATCCCGAGCAGATCCTCGAACTGGCCCTTGCCGAGGTACAGCCGCTCGAGCGCGTCGAGCGCCTGCTCGTTGCTGTCGTCGATCGCCAGGATCTGGCGGTTCATGTCGAGCGCCCGGTCGACGTCGCCCTGCTCGCGCTCGATCACGCCGGCCATCACCAGCATCAGCGGCAGCGCGTCGGCCCGGTGGTGGAACTTCGGCAGCGCCTGCGCGTAGGCGTCGACCAGCTGGGTCCAGCCGTTGGTCTCCCCCGCGAGCCGCTCGAGCTCGGCGCGGAGCGACTCGGCCTCGTGATCCTCGGCGTGGGCGGCCAGCCACCAGCCGAACGCCGCGCCCTTGTCGCGCAGCCTGTCCTCGTTGTACTGGGCGAGCCGCTTGATCCGGTCCTGGCGGGTCGCGGTGTTGATCCCACGGGGGGCTTTGCCCCCCGCCCCGCCGGCAGAGCCGGCAGGGTCCCCACCCCCCAGCTCCTCGCTTCGCTCGTCGCCCGCCGGCGTGGCGCGGAGCTGGATCTCGAGCACGCGGACCAGCGCGCGCGGATCGCGGCCGGACTCGTAGAGCGGGATCAGCGCCTCGGCGGCCTCGAGGTTGTCCGGGTCGAGCGCCAGCACCTTCTCGAACGCGCGCATCGCGCGGTCGTTCTTCTGCAGCTCGTCGCGGTAGAGCACGGCGATCTTCATCGCGAGCTCGAGCCGGTGGCTCTCGCTGCCGGACTCGACCTCGCGCTCGAGCACGCGGATGAACTCGTCAAGCTTGCCGCGCGAGCGGTAGAACTCCTCGAGGTCGGCCCACCGCGCCTCGGTGACGTACAGCTTCTTGAGCGCGTCCTGGGCGCGCCGGTTGTTGTCGTCGATCCGCAGCAGGCGCTGCCAGGCCTCGATCGCCTTGCCGCTGTTCTCGACCTTCTCGGTGTAGAGCAGGCCGAGCCGTTGCAAGGCATCGGCCCGCAGCTTGTCGTCGGACGCGGCGTCGGCCTGCCGGCTGGAGATCTCGGCGAGCTTGTCCCACTCCTTGTTGCGCTCGTAGAGCTTGTAGAGCTCGGCCAGCGCCTCCTCGTGGGTCGGCTCGACCTGCAGGACCTTCTCCCACCAGTACGTGCAGATCTCGGGCTTCTTGACCTTGGTCGCGGCCATCCGCGCGACCTCGATCACCTTGGCGGCGCGCTCGGCGTCGGGCGCGCGCTCGACCTCGGACTCCTTGAGCTTGATCAGCTTCTCCCAGTCGCGGCGCTTCTCGTAGACCGCGAGCAGGTGATCGACCGCCTGCTTGTTGTCGGGGTCGAGCTCGAGCACGCGCTCGAACGCCTTGATCGCCTCGGCCTGGTTGGAGAACCGCTCGAGGTACAGGTTGGCGACCTGCAGGGTCAGCGCGATCTTGTCGGCGAGCTCGACCCGCTCGGCCTTCTCGAGCAGCACCTTGACCAGGTCCGGCCAGCGCTTCTTGGCCTCGTACAGCGCGCACAGCCGGTCGTAGATCTCCAGGCGCGACGGATCCTGGGCGAGCGCCGACGACAGCGCGGTCATCACCTGGTTGTCGTTGTTGAGCTTGCCGTAGGCGTCGGCGAGCTCGAGCAGGATCGCGGCCTTGTCGGCCCCGGCCGACGCGGCCTTGGCCTCCTCGTCCTTGAGCGCGTCGGCGAGCTGGGCCCACGATCCGGCGGCGCGCAGCACGCGCGCGAGATCGCGGCGAGCCTCGCGGGCCTGGGGATGGCGCGCGACGACGTCCTTCCACGCCGCGGCGCCGCGATCCCCACCGCTCTCGGCGGCGCGCGCCGCCATCATCGCCGCGTCGAGATCGAGCGGCACGCTGGGCGGTGGCGTGGTTGTCCCGGTGCGGCGGCCGGCGACCGCCGGAGCGGGCGCGGGCGCGGGGGCCGGCGCCACGGACGCGACCGCTGCCACCGGCGCGACCGGCGCGACCGGCGTGGCTGCGGCCACGACCGGCGCCGCAGCCATCATCGGGACCGCGATCACCGGCACCGGCGCCGGCGGCGGCTCGGGGGCGGCCGGCAGCGGCATGCCGACCGCGGCGGCGAAGTCCTGGACCGCGGTGTTCTGGGGCTCGATCCGCGCGGCGGCGAGGAAGTACCGGCGCGCCCGGTCGAGGTCGTTGAGCTTGTCGAACGCGATCTCGCCGGCCTGGATCGCGATGTAGAGCCGGTCCTCGCCGGCGAGGCCCGACGGCCGGTCGATCCCACGGAGGGCTCCGCCCCCCGCCCCGCCGGCAAAGCCGTCGGGGTCCCCACCCCCCCTCTCGCTTCGCTCGAGCAACGAATCGGCGATGTCGGCGACCTGGCCCCACTCGCCGCGCTCGCCGTGGACCTGGCAGACCAGCGCGAACGCCGCGACCACCGAGCGCATCGGCACGACGCCGTTGGACACCGTCGCGCGCAGCGCGGTGTCGAAGAACCGCGCACCGCGGTCGCGATCCTTGAACCGCTGCACCCACTCGAGCCCGAACGTGCGCAGCGCCTCGATCTTGGTCCGGTGATCCGGGGCGCGCTCGGCGCGGCGCCGGTGGTGGGCCTCGAGCTCGTCCCACCGGCCGGTGCCGGCGAGCAGGGTCTCGTACAGGAAGTTCGTGCTCGGCTCGTCGATGTCCTTGGCCAGGACCCGCTTGAGCAGCTCCTCGAGCCGCTCGTCCTCGGGCGCCTCGATCCGCAGGATCCGCGCCGCGCGCACCAGCATGCGCACCGCGGTCGCCTCGTCGAACCGGTCGGCCTCGTCGGTGAGCCGCTCGAACTCGTCGGTCCAGAACTCGGCGTCGTAGCTCGCGGCGGCGAGCGCATCCTTGACCCGGAGCGAGCCCGGATCGATCTCCAGCGCGCGCTGCAGGATCGGGAGCGCGCGATCCCGCTGGCCGCTGTCGAGCAGCGCCTCGCCGACGATCGCGGCCAGGTTGGTCGGCGCGGCGGGGCTGCGCAGCTCCATCTCGCCGAGCTTGGCGACCATCTCGAACCGGCCGATCTCGCCGTACACCTCGCGCGCGCGCGACAGCGCCTTCAGGTTATCCGGATGCAGCTTCCAGGCGCGCTGGTAGAGACCGAGGGCGCGCTCCCGCTCGGGGATCACGTCCTCGACGAGCGCGGCGAGCTCGAACAACCTCTCCGACTGCTCGGGCTTGGAGCCCGAGGCCTCCAGCTCTTTCTCGAGGTCATCGATTGCTGCCGACCAATCACGCGACCGGCGGAGCCGTTCCCGAAGCAGTGTGCGCGTATCCATCTGCGGTCTATCCTCCCGCAACTCAAAAGGAAACCCCGCCCATAACCTGCGAAAATTTATATCACGGGTGACTTGCCACGTCGCCGCTCGCGCCGGTTTTTCGCTGCCAGCGTCACCGCCGGTCGTCGACGGGAGGCGCGCTGTGTGGGCCCCGGTGTGCCCGACCGCGAGCGCCGGCCGGCTCGCGGTGAGCGCCTTCGCCCGGCTGCGCCGGGTAGCTGTCGGCAGCCGAGAATTTCACCGAATCCGCCATCGGCACAGCGCGCCTGGACGGCCCGCAAGCCGGCGGAACCTTGAGGCCCCCCCCCTTAGCGGCCCCGCTTGCCCTTGCCGGCCTTGCCCTTCTTGACCACATCCTCGGGCGACGGCTGCTCC
This sequence comes from Kofleriaceae bacterium, assembly GCA_036265355.1. Classification (GTDB taxonomy): domain Bacteria; phylum Myxococcota_A; class Polyangia; order Haliangiales; family Haliangiaceae; genus JABFXX01. The sequence continues at coordinate 7,974 of DATAPF010000257.1, forward strand.
ACCGGCGTCGACCCCGGCACCACCGACTTGGCGGCGATGTCGACCAGCATCTTCGACGCCTGCTGCTTCTCGAACTGGACCGACGTGCCGCCGGCCTTGGAGAACTCCTCCAGATCGCGCTTGGCGTTGTTGTAGTCGGCCTTGCGGTAATAGGCCTGGCCGCGCTGGAACCGGGCGATCTGGAGGTCGCGCTTGGCCTCCAGCGCCTTGGTGAACGCGTCGATCGCCTTGTCGTTGAGCCGCTTGTCGTCGTACCCCATGCCGACCTCGAACCAGATCTGGCTCTTCTCGTGGCTGCCGGGCACCACGGCGGTCCCGGCCTCGGCGACCTGGATCGCCTGGTCGGTGTAGTCCCAGCGGCGATACAGCTCGGCGAGCGCGACCCACGGCTCGGGGTCGATCGCGCCCTCCTGCAGCGCCTTGGTCAGCTCCTCGGCGGCCTCCTTGTTCTTGCCGGTGTCGCGGTGGATCCGACCGAGGAAGTAGTGCGCGCCCCACAGGTCGGCGTTGAGCTTGATCGCCTCCTGGAGGTGCTGGCGCGCCGGCTCGAAGTTGACCGCGGTCAGATCGGGCACGATCTCCTCGGGCTTCTTGTTCTCGCGGCGCGCCTGCTCCTCGCGGGCGCCCTGCACCGCCTTCTCGTAGAGGAACCGGCCGTAGTAGAACTGGTACAGCGGCTGGTCGGGCAAGAGCGTCACGGCGTGCTGCATGGCGTCCGCCGCCTTGGTCCAGTTCAGCTTGCTGGCGTAGGCCCCGCCGAGGCCGTACCACGCCTTGTCGTTGCCGTCCCACTTCTCGGTCGCCCGGGTGTACTCGGCGATCGCGGTGTCGTACTGCTTCTGGCCGTAGGCCCGGGCGCCTTCGTTGGCGGCGGTGATCGACTCGTTGCGCGCCTCGTTCGGGCAACCGGGGAGCACAGCGAGCAACGCGAGGGCGGCGATCCCGACGAGCTTCATGCGGCAACGGTAGAACGCCGCGGCCGCGTTCTCAAGCAAATCGGCGCGCTCTGTCGCCGGTCTCTCCGACGAGCAGCGCCGTTTGCTAACCGCCGCCCGAGGAGTGGAAGTTGAACGGATAGTTCACCTGCACGCCGCCGCCGCCCTTGGGCTTGGGGAACTCGATGTTCTTGATCACCTCGGCGACGCAGCTCGCGACGTCGGGGTCGAGGCCCGAGCCGGCCGACTGCGCGACGGTGCCGTTGGGGGTGATGAAGAACTGGGCGGACACCGTGCCGGCCAGCGTCGGCTTGGTGAGCAGCTGCTTCTCGTAGCAGTACTGGATCTTCTGGATGTTGCGCTTGATGTAGCGGCGGATGATCGCCTTGTCGAGATCGCCCTCGGCGCTGGGCTGGCCGATCGACACCGTCGGGACCGCCGCGGTCCGGCCGCGCATGCCGCCGCGGCCGCCGCCGACGCCGTAGCCCTCGCCGGTGCCGGAGCCGTGGCCGATCGTGCCATAGCGCCCGGTGCCGATCGTACCCCAGCCGGTGCCGCCGCCGCCGGGCCCGAACCCGGACCGGCCGTAGCCGAACCCGCCGTTCATCTCGCCGGCCTCGTTGCCGAGCAGGCCGCCGTAGATGTTGGTCTCGTCGAAGCCGCTCGAGATGTCGCCGGTGCCGGTCAGCGACGCGAACGCGCCGCCCTGGGTCAGCGCGCTCGAGCCCAGGATGCCCGCGGTCCTCGCCTCCTCGATCGCCGCCTGGCGCGCGAGCACCGGGTCGTCCTGGTTCTTCTTCATCTTGTACTGGCCCTCGGCGCGGTCCGAGTCCTTCTTGCCCATCTTGCCCATGTCGAGCTGCATCGCCGTGCCGGTGCCGCCCGACTGGTCCTGGCCGTTGTCGGGCTTGTCCTCCTGCTTCTCGGGCGGCGGATCGTCCTGCGAGGTGCTGCTGGTCCGGGTCGTGGAGTCCTCGATCGCGCCGAGGTCGATGTTCGCGCCGCCGGCATCGGGGGGCAGCTGCGCGAGCAGCGCCCACAGCCCGAGGTGCACCGCGAGCGAGCCGGCGAAGTACGACACCACGCGGCTCTCCAGCGTCGCGAACAGCGGCAGCATCTGGCGGCGCGGCTGCGGCACCGCGGAGATCAGGAACACGGTGTTGCGGCCGGCGCGGACCCGGATCTTGGCGCTCACCGGGATCGGGCAGATCGTGGTGCGGCCCTGCGCGGCGAGCTCGCCGAGCGTCGTGGTCTGGCCGCCGACCACCATCTCGCCGTCCATGCCGTGGCCGAAGTGGAACGCGAACTCGTCGCCCTGCGGCGCGATCATCGGGAAGCTCGGCGCCGGCGATCCCTCGGTCGCGAACTCGACGCCGGGCGCGGTGCCGATCCGGTACAGCGGGCTCTGGCGCTCCTTGCGCATCCGCGCGAGGCCGAGCGTCAGCGACGCGAGCGACAGCGCCAGGCCGCCGAACGCCATCCAGTCGTAGCCGACCGACAGCGTGCGCGGCCGCACCGCGAACGCCGGCTTCTTCAGCACCTGGGTCTCGTAGTCGAACCGGCCCTTGTTGTAGGCCGCGTTCTGGACCGAGACGTAGAACGCCGCGATCGACAGCACCAGCATGGCGACGCCGACGACGAACAGCGCCCAGGTCGCCGGGGTGACCCTGCCGCTGCGCGGATCGATGCAGTGCTTCACGCCGACCACCGAGTCGCCCATCATCGCGGCGACCTCGACCGCCCGGGTCCCGGTGTGGTCGTCGATCGACTCGGCCAGCGCCTGCTGGAAGCCGACCGGCGGCGCCATCGCCGTGCCGTAGATCGGGGCGCCGCCGGGCAGCCCGGGCGGCGGACGGACCGCGAGCGCCGAGGGCGGGGCGAACGTCTGCGGCGGCGGAGCGAACGTCTGCGGCGGCGGGGCGAACGTCTGCGGCGGCGGGGCGAACGTCTGCGGCGCCGGCGGCGTGAACGTCTGGGGCGCCGGAGGGGCGGAGATCGGTGGGCCGAACGACGCGGCCGGCGGTGGCATCGCGCGCGCAGCGGAGGGCGGCATCGCCGGGGCCGGCGGGCTCGGCGACGGCCGCGGGGTCGACGTGATCACCTCGGCGGCGCTCGGCGGCGGCGCATGGGCCACGCTGACCTTGGTCGGCGCGTCCTCGTCCTCGGCGCCGATCGCCAGCTCGATCCGGGTCTCGCCGACGACGATCGTGTCGCCCGACTGGAGCTTGGCCTTGTTGACCTTCTGGCCGTTGACGAACGTCCCCTTGGTCGAGCCGAGGTCGATGATGCTGACGTCACCGGGGCCGTTGACCTCGATGATCGCGTGCATCCGGCTCACCGTCTCGTCGTCGAGCTTGAGGTGCGCCGAGGGGACCTTGCCGACCTTGATGACGCTGAGCGACAGCCGCTCCGCGCGGACCAGCTGATCACCCTTGAAGATGCGAAACGTGAGAGGAACCTTGGCGCCGGCCATAATGAGTTCTCCAGTTCAGGAGCGCTGGGTCACGACGGCCGACGAGGATCGCAGGCGCAGGCGCACCTCGATCCGCAGACAGGAGGCTACAGGTCCTCGGCCGACTTGATGATCTCGGGGATGAAGTTCGTGCGGATGCGGATCAGGGACGCGTGCTTGGCAAAGTCGCGGGCGTCGACCGTGGTGCCCTCCGGCCGGATCAGGTCGCCTTCGATGGTGTCCCCGGAGAAGTCGTAGACCTTCACCTTGGAGCCGGCGGCCTTGTCGTTGCCCTTGTCACTGGTCTTCGCAGGCGCTGGCTGCGCGTGGGCCGAGCCGGCGACGGCCGCCGGGACGGTGATGGCTGCCAGCGCGACGACGAGGACGCCCAGGATCTTCTGCATGGCGATGCTCCCTTTCGAGGACGCCGGGTGACAGGGATCCGGTGGCACGGATCCTCCGACACCGCGGTCTGTTTCCAGGTTCCGAAATTGTGCCCGAAAATCCGCGGACATCGAGACCGGCGGACCGGGGCGAGCTGGCAGGCGTTTGTCCAAGGAATTCTCGACAGTTAAGGCTGCTTGGCCGGCGCGGCCGCAGGCGCCGCGGGCGGCGGGGGCGGCGCCTTCATGAAGTTCTGGACGGTCTTGTCGATCATCGCGATCTGTTCCTTGGCCTCGTTCTTGTCGGCCTGGTCGGCCTGCATGGTCAGGAACTGCTGGAAGTACTCCTTGGCCTTCTTGTAGGACGCGATGAAGTCGTCCTTGCTCGACCGGAACTCCTTGTAGAGGATCGCGAGGTTGTAGTAGGCCTCGCCGCGCCTGGCATCGAGCTCCATGGCCTTCTTGTACTGCGCCTCGGCGCCATCGAGGTCCTTGAGCCCGCGCAGCGCGATGCCCAGGCCGATGTACGCATCGTAGTTCTTGGGCGACAGCTCGATCGCCTTGCTGAACATGTCGCGCGCGGTGTCGTACTTGCGGAACCCCAGGGTGACCTGGCCGACGTTCATCCGCGCCTCGACGAACCGGGGGTCGATGTCGACCGCGGCGTTGAACGCCGCCAGCGCCTGGTTGAGCGATGCCCTGCGCAGGTACAGCAGGCCGTAGGCGTTCTGCAGCGGCGCGTACTTCTCGTTGCGCTTGGCGGCCTCGTCGAGCAGCAGCTTGGCGAGGTCGAGCCGGTTCTTGTTGGCCTGCGAGCCCTCCATGTAGACCAGGCCGTAGACCGTGTAGGCCGGGACGTTGTCGCTGTCCGCGCCGAGCGCGTTGGACAGGTTGAACCGGGCGTCCTCCTCGAGCTTCTTCCAGGTCGCGTCCTTGGGGTTGGCGATCTTGCGCATCTGCTCGAGCTCGAGCGTCGCGATCCCGATCCGCGCCCCGACCAGCCGGCCGTTGGCCTTGATCGCGCTGTCCCAGTACTGGCGGGCCTCGCCGGCCCGCCCGGTCCGGAAGTAGATCTCGCCGAGGTTGGACAGCGACGCGCCGTGGTTGGGCTTGGTCTGCAGCACCTGGCGGTACGCGCGCTCGGCGTCCTCGTACATCGCGCAGCGCTGGTACGACACGCCGACCATCGCCATGGCCTCGACCAGCTCGGGGTGAGCGCGAGCCACGGCCTGGAACCGGTCGGCGGACTGCCGGCAGGTCGAGTCGCTCCAGCCGTGGGCCTTGTCGGTCGCGGTGAAGGCCTGCACCGCGCTGTCGAAGTCGCTGCGGGTGTCCCTGGACACCTCGCGCCGCGGCTGCTCGCGCGCCGCTGCGGCCTCGGACTTGGTGACCTTGGGCGGCGGCGGCACGGTGCTGCCCCGGGCGCTGGCGCGTGCGCCGGCGCCGCCGCCGCACGCGGCGAGCCCGATCAGCGCGGCCGCGGCGGCGGCGAAGCATGGCCGCGAGTTCGATGGCGTCGTGATGGCATCGGTTGTCATGGCATTACTCCAGCTTGGTCGGCAGGTCGATGTCGGTGATCGGCGCGACCAGGTTGGGCTCGGTGCGCAGCTCCGAGGTGGTCGGGTACTCCTCGGGCCGGATCTGGCCGAGCTCGCGCTCGCACAGCTTGGACCAGTCGCTGAACCAGCCGAGCTCGGTCGACTTCGACAGGCAGGTGCCGTACGCCTCCAGCGAGGTCGCCTCCAGCGGATCGGCGACCTCCTGCAGCCGATCGCAGTACGCGTCGGTCGCGTCCTGGGCGTACTGGCCGGTCCGCACGTTGGTCGGGATCTCGGCGGTGAACAGCGCGTCGGAGAAGTCCTGCGAGATCTGGCCGATCCGCGCCGCCGCGGTGATCGAGTCCGCGTTGTCCTTGATCGCAAACACCGCGTTGTACTTGTTCTTCGCGGTGCCACCGACCTTCTGCTTCTGGGTGACCCAGTCGGTGAACCGCTTGTTGGACTTGGCCGCGATCGACTTCATCTCGGGCCGCGGGTCGAAGTTCAGGGCCTGGGGGAACTTGAGGTCGAGGTAGGCCTCGAAGTCGCGGTCGGCGTCGGCGAGCTTGGCCATGCCGTAGTAGTGGCGCGCGACCGCCTCGTCGCCGCCGGTCCTGCCCTGGCGCTTCTCGAACTCGCGGGACGCGGCGGTGAACGCCACCATCGCCTCGCGCAGCTTGCGGTCGTCGCGCTTGACCACGATCAGCTTGATCTTCGACTCGGGGCCGCACTGCCGGCGCTGCTCGCCGCCCTTGCGGCCCTTCTGGCGCTTGCCGGAGATCGCGCGCTCGCGCGTCACCTTGATGCACGAGCCGTCGACCTCCTTGACCGGGCACGACTGGTGCCACAGCACCTCGCCGATCTTGGTGTAGGCGACCACCAGGCGATCGGCGCCGCCGCGGTCGCCGAACTGGTGGATGTACTCGCGCAGGTGCTTGATCACCACGTCGCCGTCGCCCTGCTTCTCGTACACGCCGGTCAGCGCGAACATCGCGCTGGCGGCCTCCTGCGGCTTCTTCTGGGCGAACATCTTGACGAAGTACTTGGTGTCCTCGATCGCCTTGGCGTCGTCGCCGATGCCCTTGCGGAAGAACACCGCCTCGCTCATCAGGTCGTAGGCGTCCTGCTCGCCGGCGTACTTCTTGGCGTACTGCTCGAGCTGCTCGGACGCGCGGTCGTAGAACGCGATGTCGCCGTAGGCCTTGCCGAGCTGCGCGACGCCGCGCGCCGTGATCTTGGAGTTCGGATAGTACTTCTCGAGCAGGTTGAACGCGGTGATCGCCGCGCTGATCGCCTTGCCCTTCTTGAAGCACACCCCGGCGTTGTAGAGCACCTGATCGTTGTCGGCGGCCTCGGGGTTGCGGTTGTAGATGTCGAGGTAGCGCTGGCCGCAGGCGACGAACTGGCCGTCCTGCTCCTGCTTCTCGGCGTCCTTGCGCACCGCCTGGACCTTGAGCTTGGCGAGCACATCCTTGAGCGAGTCCTTGCCCTCGAGGAACTTGGGGTCGCCGTCGAGCTTGTCGACCAGCGCGAGCATCGCCTTGTAGTCCTTCTTGTTGTTGTAGATGTCGAGCAGCAGGTTGGCCGAGAACTCCGCGGTCTCGTGCTGCTTGTGGTGGTCGATGATGTCGAGGAAGATCGGGATCGCCTCGTCGTAGTGGTTGTACTTGCGGTAGGTGTTGGCCTTGAGGAACTTCATCGCGACGAGCTCGTCGTCCTTGGGGTCCTTGATGTAGTTGATGTAGATGTCGAACGCCGCGAGCATCTTCTGCTCGCGCTCGGGGATCGGCAGCGGCGCCGCCTTGGTGTCGTTCGGCTTGTCGAGGTCGGCCTGCTCCTTGACCCGCGGATCGACCTGCAGCGCGTTCTTCCAGCCCAGCACCGCGGCGTACGCCGACTCCTTCATCAGCCGGGCCGACACCTTGCCGTGCTTGACCACGTCGGTGAACGCGAGCGCGGCGTTCTCCCACTCCTCGGTCTGCAGCCGCGGGTTCTTCTCGGCGTCGGCGCGCGACCACAGCAGCTCCGCGTAGTAGTACTGGGTCTCCGCGAAGTCCTCGGCGTCGGGGAACACCCTGAGGTAGATGTTGTAGAGCTTGTCGGCGTAGGCCAGGGTCTCGGGGTTGCGCGTCCTGGCCGACTCCGAGTGGTAGGCGCGCGCGAGCTCGCTCGACATCGCGGCCGCGTTGTCGTGGCACTCCTGGGCCTCGGCGGGCGGCAGCGTCTTCTTGCCCTTGAGCCCGTTCCACAGCTTGACCAGGTTCTCGATCTCCTTGACCTTGTCGGACGGTTGCGCGCCGACCAGCGACAGCTCGGCGAGCGCGATGTTGTGCTGCCACTCGCACACGTTCTTGTGGGTCGGCGCCTGCCGCATCAGCTCCTGGTAGACGTAGATCGCCTTGTCGCTCTTGCCCTGGTTGAGGTACAGGTCGGCGAGGATCTCCAGCATGTCGAACGCGTAGTGCTGGTCGACGCGCTGGAACGTCACGTAGGCCTTGTCGGCCTTGCCGACCTCGGCGTAGGCGCGCACGAAGTCCTTCTTCGCCGCGCGGTTGAGGATCTCGTTCTTCTTGTCGTTCCGGGTCGACTGGGCGACCTGGTAGAACAGCTCCAGCGCCTCCTGGAACTTCTGCTTGTTGAGGTCGATCCAGCCCAGCTTGTACATCGCGTACCAGTAGGCCGACGACCTGGGGAACTTGAGGACCATCTTGTAGCGGGCCTCGGCGTCGTCGAGCTGGCCGATCTCGAAGAAGTAGTCGGCGAACGCGAGGTGCGCCTCGGGCACGTACTTCGAGCTCGGGTAGTTCTTGAGCAGCTTGTCGTAGACCGTGCGCGCCTCCTTCATGTACTTGCCGCTCTGCAACGTGAACCCGTAATAGAACAGCGCCATGTCCATCTTGGGGTAGTTGCGGAACGCCTCGTTGTCGGTGAGCGCCTTGTAGGTCTTCACCGCCTCGATCAGATAACCCTTGGCCTTGCCGGAGTTGGCGTCGGCGTCGGCCTTGAGCTTGGCCTTCTGCTGCGGGTTCCGGGTCTGATCGGCCTGGATCAGGATCCGCGTGCCCTCGAGCCGCCAGTAGCGCTGCTGCTTGGCGTACAGCTCGCCGAGCCGGAAGTAGTAGTCGGACTTCTCCTCGACCTCGCTGTCCGGGGTCTTGGTGATCAGGTCGACCAGGATCTGCTCCTGCTCGGCCCGGATCGCGCCGACCAGGCCCTCGACCGCGAGCACCTGGTCGGCGGTGAGCGGCTGGTCGGCCTGGGTCTGTTCCTTGGGGTCCTTGGGGGCGATCGGCCGCGACCGCTCCGACAGCTTGGCGTCGATCTTGATGTCCTGCTGGCGCGTGTACCTCGTCTTCTGCGCCCCGGCGGTGCCGGCGGACAGCAGCACACCGAGGATCGCGAGCGGGATCGGGATGCGAGACGTGACCATGGACGGTTCCCTTCTTCCGGCGGGATGGGCGGCGCGGGGGCGAGGCGACGCAGGCGAGGCAAGGTCGAGGCGTTGGCCGGGACGGCGGCCGGGGCAACGCGGAGCGCAACGATTACCCGTCCACGCCGAAAACGACGTCCAGCCCGGCTCCCGAGGAAGCCAGGCCGGATGGACACGGAGATCGTTGCTTCGTTCAGCCGTCATGACCCGGGCGAGGCGATGGGCCGGCTGAGGAGGCTATTGCTTGGGACAGCGAGACCGGATCTTGAACCGGTAGTAACCGAGCTCGTCCTTCCAGTACTCGCCATCAAACTTCCACTGAAAGTGCTCGTCGTCAACGATAATTGGCTCTTCCCTGTGATCCGCCGACACCCGGCCGCCGGCGGCCTGCGCAGTCAGGCGATTTCCCTTGGCCTCCAGGATCTCGAACTTGATCTTGGAGCCGTCACGTGACATCGCCCCGAGCTCGCGGGCGAGCCGCGAGATCCGGTCGCGGGCGACCTTGCCGGCGTCCGCCGCGGCGACCGACTGCTGCATGGTGAGCTCGGCGTTCACCTCGGCGGCGATCTGGGTGGTCTGCCACGCCTTGTCCGACTTGTGCAGCATCTCGAGCTCGTGGTTGAGCTCGTCGACCCACGCGAACGTCTTGAGCAGCGTCTTGTCGTTGAGCACGCTGGTCACCAGCCGCTGGGTCACCGGGTCGATCCCGGCCTGGCCGCCCTTGATCTTCTTGATGTACTCATAGAACACGGCGTTGTCGTCGTACTTGCCGACCAGGTCGGCCAGGTTCCTGGTCAGCGGTGTGTACTTCTCGTTGAAGTCGGCGACCGCTTCCTCCGCCTGATCGTAGAGGCAGTAGTTGAAGTAGATGACCGCCTTGAGCAGCACCGACTCGGGGAAGAACTGGTTCTCGAAGTACGGCGCGTTGAGCGTGTGGATGTTGCCGAGCGCCTTGGAGTTGAGCGTCTTCATGAAGTACGCCCACGACGCCTCGAACAGCGACTCGGCCCAGTCGAACGAGTTCTGGTCGAGCTTCTCGAAGTACTTGATCGAGGTGTCGAACTGCTGCGTCGAGTAGAACACGCGCGCCATCTGGAGCTGGGCGAGCTCGCGGTAGCTGTCGATGTCGTCGGTGCGGTACTGCGCGGGGCGCTGCTCGCCGATCAGCAGGATCTCCTTGAACGCGTCGACCGCGGGCTTGCCCTCGTACTTGCGGACGTAGGTCACGCCCTCGAAGAACTTGGCCTTGATGTAGAACTCGCTGGTCCGCGGCACCTGGCGGAACAGCGCGATCGCCTTGTCGAAGTCACCGTCGCCGCCGCGCCGGTAGAAGTGCCGGCCGAGCAGGAACAACAGCTCGTCGTGCACCGCCGACAGCGACGGATCGCCGAGCGCGGCGCTGTCGTAGGTCCCGATCTTGGCCAGGATGCCCGAGGTCTCGGGCAGCACGCGCGACAGCGCGGCGAGCCACTTGAGCGTGGCGCCGTGGTAGGTGTGCGCGTCGCCCGCCTTGACGATGCGCTCGAAGTACGCGAGCGAGCCGGCGTAGAACCCCATCTGGTACAGGGTCTTGCCCATGAAGAACTCGCCGCGCTGCTTGTTCTTCGCGTCGTCGCCGCTCTCGCCATCGATCACCTTCTTGAGCTCGATCGAGGCCGAGAAGAAGTCCTTCTTGTCGTACAGCTTGATCGCGCGCTCGAGCGTCTTGGACGGCGGCGTCGAGGTCGCGTTGTCGGGCTCGAACTCCATGTCGGTGGAGCGGCTCGCGCCCGAGGCCGGCGCCTTGCCGCCGCCCTTGGGCGCCGCGTACGCGACGCGCGATCCCGGCATACCTCCCGAGCCGGACCACGCGACCACCCCGAGCACGATGATCGTCGCGAGCGAACCAGACAGCTTCGGGCGCATCCATTCCTCCTTCGGGCGGTGCCGGGCTCCGGACGGAGCGGGCCACGGATCATCGATGCCGGTGACATGCATTGTCAAGGCGACGGCGGTCGTCCACGCGCGCGCGCCCACGCGCGAAGTTTTTCGATACCAGCGTCGCGCACCCGCACCGCACGAGCGCCCAGGCGCGGGTCCGATGCTCGGACACAACCTCGGCAGACACGCGCACCCCCGCGCGGGTTGCAAGCGATCGCCAGGCGATGACAGCGGGCCCGATGTGGGCCCTGTGCATTCACTGCACGCTTGGTGGAATCGGGTGACGAGCGTCGACACCGGGCGCACAGCGTCCGCGTTGTGTGAGGCCGTTCGCTTGACTTGGGGTCCCCGGCTCCTATTATCGGCTCGATGAATCGGCGCCATCCCGTCGGGGTGCTCCTGGTCTGTCTCTCGGTCGCAGGCCTCGGGGGTCTCTGGGGCCTCGGGGCGATCGTGGTGATCGCGGGCTCCGGGTGCTCCGACAACCCCGTGGGGCGGCTCTGCGACCTCGGCGCCTCGACGCCGACGGTCGACTCCGTGGTGGTCGCGTCGCCGTCGCTCGATTGCGTGTCGCGCACCTGCCTGCACTACAAGGCCACCCGGCCGCCGCCGCCCGGCGGCAGCCCGCAGCCGATCAACAGCGGCCTGTGCACCGCCGAGTGCAGCGCCGACAGCGACTGCGATCGCGTGCCGGAGTCGCCGTGCGTCACCGGCTTCACGTGCGCCATCGCGGTCACCGCCGGTCCGTTCTGCTGCAAGAAGTTCTGCATCTGCAAGGACTACGTCCTGCTGCCTCCGTCGGGGCAGCTCGCGGCCCCCGAGGCGTGCGACGCGACCATGGACCTCAACGCGTGCTGCAACCTCGACGGGCGCAACAACAACCCGAAGTACCCGCTCTGCAAGACCTGAGGGCGCGGGGCGGCTAGGCGCGAAACGCGTCGCGCAGCAGGATCGGCTCTCCTGCCGTGATCGCGACCACGTCGAACCGGCAGCGCTCGAAGCGCGGCTGGGCGATCGCCAGGTAGTGGCGGGCGACGCGGACGACCCGGCGCTGCTTGGTCCGCCCGATCATCTCGACGGCGCAACCGTGATCCTCGTCCGATCGGCTGCGGACCTCGACGAACACGAGGGCATCGCCGTCGCGCGCGACGATGTCGAGCTCACCCGCCTTGCAGCGGAAGTTGCGCTCGACGATCTGGTACCCGGCGGCGATCAGCAGCTCGGCGGCGGCGCGCTCGGCCTCCGCCCCTTGCGCTAGCTTGTCCACGATCCACGGACCTTTCTCCCCCCCGGAAGCTGTCCAGCCTCGGCCGCCCTGGCGATCGAGCCAAGGCAGGCCGCGCGGCTAGGCGGTCTTCTTTTCCTTCTTGCCGTCCTTCTTGCGCTCTTTCTTCCGGACCTTGGGCTTGGCGGCCTCGGCGGGAGGCCCGCCGCCCTCGGCAGGCGCGGCGGCATCGGCGGCGGCCGCCTCGGCCGGCGGCGGTTCGGCGGCCGAGGCGCGCTCCTCGACGCTGCCTTCGCGCTCCTTGATGCGCGCTGCCTTGCCCGACAGATCGCGCAGGTAGTACAGCTTCGACTTGTGGACGCGGCCGCGCGACATGACCTCGATCTTGTCGATGTTCGGCGAGTTGTCGGGGAAGATTCGCTCGACGCCGACGCCGTACGAGATCTTGCGGACGGTGAACGTCGACCGCGAGCCCTTGGACACCCGGCGGATGCACACGCCCTCGAAGGCCTGCAGGCGGGTCTTCTCGCCCTCGCGGATCTTCGCCCAGACCTTGATCGAGTCCCCGGGGCGAAACTCGGGAAGGTTCGCCTGGCGGCGTTGTGACTTGTCGATGGACTCGAGGATCCGATGCGCGCTCATGGGTACGATTCCGGAAAAAGTAGCTGGGACGCAGGGTTCTGCCAGAGATCCACCCCGTCCGTCAAGCCGCCCGACCGCTGGCTCACCGTCCGAACAGGCGGTCGAGCAGGATCGCACCTGCCGAGCGGACCGACAGGTGGTTCCAGTCGGAAGTTCCCTCGATCGGTGCAAGCATGCGAGACACCGATGGAATCAGCGCGTCGGCCAGGCCCCAGCCGGTGCCGAGCAGGATCAGCAGCGGCGCGGGATCCGCGCCGGCCTCGGCGCGCAACTCCTCGGGAGTCCGGCGCGCCACGCCGGGGAACGATCCGGTGCGCGCCGATGTCGCAACCACGCGCGGGGCGGTGCCGTGGCTTGCCGCGATCTCGGCGATCACGGCGTCGATCGACTCCGCGGTGCGCACCAGCGCCAGCGCACGCGCGCGATGCTCGCCGTGCGCGTCGGCGATCCACAGCGCGGCGATGTGCGCCGCCTTGTCGCGCTGCACGGCGATCGGTGTGACGATGTGGTAGCCCGCGAGCCCGTAGGTCAGCGACGAGCGCGCCAGGTCGTGGATGTCGAAGTTGGTGAGCGACGTGGTGACCACGCTGCCGGTGCGATCGGTGACCGGGTGGTGGACCAGCGCGAGGTGGGTGCGCGCGTGGAGCGGCGGCGGCAAGAGCTTGCGATCGGCGGCGGTCGGCCGGAACCGCGCGAACAGATCGGGCCGGCGCTGCGCCGTGCGCTCGATCGCCTGGCGCCGGCGCCACGCGGCGATCGCGGCGTGATGGCCCGACGTCAGGATCGCGGGCACGGGGAGCTCGGCGCCGCCCGGGCCCGGCAGCACGACCGGACGGGTGTACTGCGGGTACTCCAGCAGCCCCGCGCTGTGCGACTCGTCCTCGACCGAGCTCGCCTCGCCGAGCACCCCGGGGACGTGGCGGGCGACCGCGTCGATCACGACCAGCGCCGCGAGCTCACCGCCCGACAGCACGTAGTCGCCGATCGACAGCTGCTCGTCGATCGCCAGCTCGATCACGCGCTCGTCGACGCCCTCGTAGCGGCCGCACACCAGCACGATGTGGGGCCGCGCGGCGAGCTCGCGGACCCGGGCCTGGGTCAGCGGGGCGCCCGCCGGGGTCACCAGGATGCGATGCGCGCGCGGTGCGGCGGCGGCGTCCGGAGCTGGGGCCGGGGCCGCGCGGGCGATCGCCGCGAGCAGCGGCTCGGCCTTCATCACCATGCCCGGGCCGCCGCCGTACGGCGTGTCGTCGACGGTGCGGTGGCGATCGCTGGTGAAGTCGCGCGGGTTGACGGTGTCGACCGCGATCGCGCCGGCCTCGCGGGCGCGGCCGACCACGCCGGCGGCAAGCGCGGGCTCGATCAGCTCGGGGAGGATCGTGACGACGGTGAACCGCATCACAGGCGCCTGTGCTCGGGCAGGCCGTCGGGCGGATCGACCGTGACCACCCCGGCCTCGAGATCGATGTCGGTGACGAACGCGTCGACCAGCGGCAGCTGGCGCTCGAGGTCGCCGTCGTGGATCACCAGCCGGTCCTGCATGCCGCCCTCGATCGCGGCGATCGTGCCCCACGGTGTGCCGTCGACGCGCTGGACCCGGCAGCCGATCAGGTCGTCGAGCAGGACGTCGTCCTCGTCGAGCTCGAGCGCCGCGCGGTCGACCTCGACGGCCTGGCCGCGCAGCGCCTCGGCGTCGTTGCGGGTCGCCACGCCGGCGAGCTGGACCAGCCAGCCGCGCGGGGTGCTGCGCGCCCGGATCAGCTCGCGCGCGACCCCGCCGATCCACAGCGCGGGGTTGCGGTCGAGCAGGTCGGACCCGGGGTCGTGGGTCGCGATCACGACCTCGCCGCGGATCCCGTGGGCCCGCGCGATCCGGCCGATCTCGACCCGCGGATCGCCCCGCACGGGACGCCCGCTATTCCAGGATCTCGACCAGCGTCCGCTTGCGGGACCGCGGCGCGACCGCCTGGACCACCGTGCGCAGCGCCCGCGCGGTCTTGCCGCCGCGGCCGATCACCTTGCCGAGATCGACCTCGGCGACCTCCAGCTCGTAGACGTTGGCGGTGCGCTCCTCGACGAGCTCGACCCGGACCTCGTCCGGCCGGTCGACCAGGTTGACGGCCAGGTAGCGGATCAGCTCGGCCAGGTCCGGCGCGCGCTCCGGACCATCGGTCCGGCGCTCCCGGTGGTCGTCGTCGCGATCCTCGCGGTCGTCCTGGTGTGGCCCCGCACCCGGGGCCGGAGAATGAGCCGACATCCTAGGCCGACTTCTTGGGGCCCGATGATGTCGGGACAGCCGCCGCCCGCTCGGTGCGCCGGATCACCGCGGCCAGCGTGCCGCTCGGCTTGGCGCCGACCTTGCGCCACTTGTCGAACCGCTCCTTGTCGAGCTTGAGCACCTTGGTGATCGGATGATACGTGCCGAGCAACTCGATGAACCGACCATCCCGGGCGCATCGCTTGTCCGCTGCGACGATCCGATAGAACGGTGACTTCTTCTTGCCCTGACGTGAGAAGCGGATCGCAACGGACATGAATTCCTCGAGCGGTGTGGCGGAGAGCGCGGCAATCTACCCAGCCACATACCCCCTGTCAACCCGTGCTATAGACCCGGCCATGTCACGTCGGGTCGGCCCGTGGGCCGCGCTCGCGATCCCGGTCGGCCTCGGGGTCGCTCTGGGAGCCGCTGCCGGGGCATCCTGCTCGAAATCCGAAGTGAAATCCACCGCCGCGGCCGGCGACCCGGCCCCCGCGCGGCCGGCGTTCACGCTGTTCGCGGTCGCCGAGGTCCGCGGCCAGATCGGCCCGTGCGGCTGCACCACGGACCCGCTCGGCGACCTGTCGCGCACCGCGCAGCTGGTGGGCTCCGCCCGCGCGGCCGGGCCCGTGCTGTTCGTGGACGCCGGGTCGCTGCTCTACGCCCACGCCCCCACCCCGCCCCAGCTTGCCGTCCAGGAGGAGCTCAAGGCCGACCTGCTGGCCCAGACCTACCAGAAGACGCTCCTCGCGGACGCCGTGGGGCTGGGGCCGGCCGACCTGCCCAACGGCGCCGCCGGCCTGGACCACCTCCGGCTGGCCCGCCTGGTGGCCAACGCGCCGCCCGGAGCCGCCGGGACCGGCGCCGGGTCGGCCGGGGCGGGGATCTCCGGCCCGTCCCGCCTGATCGACGTCGGCGGCGCCAAGGCCGGCGTGCTCGCCGTGATCGCGCCGGGCGCGGTCACCGGGATCTCGCTGAGCGACCCGATCGCTGCGGGCAAGCAGGCGGTGGCCCAGCTCCGCGGCCAGGGCGCCCAGGTCGTGATCGGCCTGGTCCAGGCCGAGACCAAGAAGGACGCGGTCAAGCTGGTGCGCGACATCGGCGGGATCGACCTCGCGATCGCCGGCCTGGGCCTGGCGGCGCCCGAGCCGGAGCGCACCGAGAGCGAGCCGCAGAAGGTCGGCGACGGCTGGCTGGTCGTCCCCGCCAACCGCGGCCAGATCGTCGCGCGGTTCGAGGTCACGCTGCGCGGCACCGGCCCGCTCGCCGACGCGATCGGCCCCGCCGCCGCGGCCGCCAAGCTCGCCGTGATCGATCGCCAGCTCGCCGCGCTCGACGCCGACCTCCAGACGTTCGCGAGCGACAAGTCCGCCGACGCGGCGTTCGTCGCGCAGAAGCAGAAGGAGCGCGCCGCGCTCGCCGCCGAGCGCGATCGCCTCAAGGCCCACCCGCTGGTCGCCCCGCCCCGCGGCAGCTTCTTCACGCTGGACCAGGTCCGGATCAACAAGGCGCTGGCCTGCAACACCGCGGTCCAGGACGCGATCAGCGCATTCTTCCGGCAGAGCGGCGAGGCCAACGTCAAGGCCGCCGCGAGCACCGCGGTCAGCCCGCCGCCGAAGGGCCAGGCGTCGTACACCGGCACCGGGTCGTGCGCCGACTGCCACGACGATCAGGTCAAGTTCTGGAACAAGACCGTGCACGCCACCGCGTGGCAGACGCTGGTCGATCGCGGCCAGCAGTTCGATCTCGACTGCATCGGCTGCCACGTCACCGGCTGGGACAAGCCGGGCGGATCGAACCTCGGCCACAACGAGCTGCTGCGCGACGTGCAGTGCGAGACCTGCCACGGGCCGGGCTCGATCCACGTCGCGAAGGGCGGCAAGGAGAAGCCGTTCGCGATCCGGCGCGCCCCGGACAACGAGCTCTGCGCCTCGCAGTGCCACACCAAGGAGCACAGCGACACGTTCCAGCTCGAGGCCTATCTGCGCGACGTGCTCGGCCCCGGCCACGGCGAGGATCGCCGCAAGAAGCTGGGCGACGGACCGACCGGCGCCCAGCTCCGCAAGGCGGCGCTCGACAAGGCCGGACGGACGCTCGGCGCCGGCTGCACGCGCTGAGGGCTTCCAGACGTTCCGGTGGCTCGATCTGGTGGCTCGGTCTGGCCATCCGGTCCCGCTCTAACTCGCACGCGCTGTGCATGCGCGAGCTGCTACATTGCCGAGATGCGAGATCGAGGTCGGGGGGACGTGCGCATTCTGCCGTGCGGCCCGCCGGATGAAGTCCGCTGGAATCGCGGGCCTGGCGTGCAGTCTGTGCGAGGAGCCGCGTGGCGCTGACGACGGCCGCGTCTGCGTCCCGCGGCGTCGCACGATGTCGCGGGACGCGCGCGGATCGCTGGGTGGTCGCGCTGGCGGTGGCGACCTGGGCCTGCGGGGGCGCGCCGCGCGAGGCACCGCCACCGCGCACCGGCCCGGCGCCGGGGGTCCAGCGCGGGCTCGCGACGTTCTACGGCGTCGAGCAGCAAGGCGGCCCGACGGCGTCGGGCGAGCGGTTCGATCGCAACCAGCTCACCGCCGCGCACCGGACCCTGCCGCTCGGGACCCGCGTGCGGGTGACCAACACGCGCAACGGACGCTCGGTGGAGGTGAGGATCAATGACCGAGGACCCTACGGCGGCCACGGCCGCATCATCGACCTGTCCGAGGCCGCGGCCCGGAGGCTCGACATGATCGACGCCGGCGTGGTGCCGGTGATCGTCGAGGTGCTGCCCACCGCGCGAGGGCTGCGATGACGGCGCGGATCGAGCGAACCGAGACGGGGGCCAGCGTTCCCCATCTGATCGACCTCGCCGGGCTGACCAAGCGCTACGGCGCGATCACCGCGCTCGACCGCGTCACCGCAGCGGTCGACGGCAAGATCATCGGCCTGCTCGGCCCCAACGGCGCGGGCAAGTCGACGCTGCTCAAGTGCCTGCTCGGGCTTCTGCCCTACGACGGCGCCGCCCACGTGCTCGGCCTCGAGGCCGCGCGCGACGGCGCCGAGATCCGCGACCGGGTCGGCTACATGCCGGAGCAGGAGGCGTTCCTGTCCGGGATGAGCGCGGTCGAGCTGTGCACCTACGCCGGCGAGCTGTCCGGCCTGCCCCACACCGAGGCGATGCAGCGCGCGCACGCCGCGCTGTACTACGCCGGGCTCGAGGAGAAGCGCTACCAGCCGATCGACGGCTACTCGACCGGCATGAAGCAGCGCGTGAAGCTCGCCCAGGCGCTGGTCCACGACCCCGAGATCCTGTTCCTCGACGAGCCGACCAACGGCCTCGATCCGCAGTCGCGCGAGGAGATGCTCCAGCTGATCGTCGACCTGCCGGACCGCCGCGGCTGCGCGATCGTGCTGTCGACCCACCTGCTGCCCGACGTCGAGCGAGTCTGCGACCACGCCGTGATCATGCACCGCGGCGCGGTCCGGTTCGCCGGGACGATCGACGACCTGCGCGGCACACGCGGCCGCGACTCCGAGCTCGTGGTCACGGTCAAGGCCGACGCCGCCCGGCTCGGCGAGGCGCTGACCGCGGCGGGCGCGACCTGCGCGGTGAGCTCGCCGGTCGTGCTCCACGTCGACCTGCCGGCGAACGCGACCAGCCGGCTGGTGTTCGCCACCGCGCGCGCCGCCGGCCTGCAGGTCCGCGAGCTCGGCGTGCGGCGCGAGAGCGTCGAGGCGGCGTTCCTTCGCGTGCTCGGCGAGACCGGCGGGCCCGGCGGCGATCCACCCTACCGCGCGCTGCCCGGCGAGCCCGGCGCGGCCGGAGGACCCCGATGAGCACCGGCCAGATCCACGACCTCGGCTACAAGCGCTACGCCGGCAGCCGGCGCTCGGTGGCCACGCGCTGGCGCGTGATCATGCGGCACCAGATCGCGATGGCATGGAAGACCTGGTGGCGGTTCAAGGCGTGGCTGATCCTCGCGGTGCTCGCGACCGGGATCACCATCGCGCTGCTCTACGCGTTCAGCACGTCGGTGTTCCGGATCTTCGCCGGGCTCGCAGGCGAGCGGCCGCAGTTCGTCGCCGTGCTGCTGCCGCTGTCGCTGTTCTGGTACTGCAACATCGCGTTCTTCGCCAGCCTGTTCGTCGCGGTCCCCGCGGTCGCCGGCGACCTCCAGAGCGGCGCGTTCACGTTCTACTTCGCGCGATCGCTGCGGCCGCGCGACTACGTGATCGGCAAGCTGGCCGGCATCGCGGCGATGCTGTCGCTGATCATCCTGGCCGGGCCGCTGGCGCTCGCGATCGCCCGGCTCGGGCTGTCCGACAACCTCGACCAGGTGATCGCGCTGTTGCCCACGCTGCCCCGGGCGCTCGCGATCGGCGCCCTGGGCACGCTGATCTACACCGCCGTGCCGCTCGGGTTCTCGGCGGTGGTCGCCCGGCGCGGGCACGCCATCGCGCTGTGGGTCGGGTACTACGTGGTGTTCGGTGCGATGGTGAACGCGCTCGGCCGCGCGAGCAGCCCGCTGGTCGCGTCGCTCGATCTCGCCGAGTCGCTGCGGACGGTCGCGCTCGAGCTCTACGACCTCCACATGGCCGGCCGGCGCGACCTCGACATCCCGGTCAGCGCGGCGGTGATCTCGATCCTCGGTCAGGCCGCGATCGCGATCGGCCTGGTGGTGTGGCGGGTGCGCCGCGCCCAGCAGACCGGCGTCGGAGGTGCGTCGTGACCGCGGCGGCCGGCGCAGCGGCCACCGGCGTGGTCGTGGCGGAGAGCTGCAGCAAGTGGTACGGCCACGTCCTCGGTGTGTCCGACGTGAGCTGGACGTTCGCGGGCGGCATCGTCGGCCTGCTCGGCCCCAACGGCGCCGGCAAGTCGACCCTGATCAAGCTGATGGGCGGCCTGATCCGCCCGTCGCGCGGCGCGCTGACGGTCTACGGCGGCGACCCGTTCGTCGACATCGAGGTCCGCCGCCGGATCGGCTACGCGCCGGAGCACGAGGCCACCTGGGACGAGCTGTCGGCGCTGGAGCTGGTCACCGCGATGGCCCGGCTGTCCGGCGTGCCGGCCGGCCGGGCCGACGCGGCCGCCCGGCACGCGCTCGCCGAGGTCGGCATGACCGGCGCGATGCACCGGCGGGTCCGCGGGTTCTCCAAGGGGATGCGCCAGCGCACCAAGCTCGCGACCGCGATCGTCCACGACCCGGACTTCCTGCTGCTCGACGAGCCGCTGACCGGCGTCGACCCGATGGCGCGGATCGACATCGTCGCACGGATCAAGCAGCTCGGCGAGGCCGGCAAGACCGTCGTGGTGTCGAGCCACGTGCTCTACGAGATCGAGGCGCTGACCTCCGACATCCTGGTGATCTACCGCGGCCAGGTCCTCGCCGAGGGCAACGTCTACGAGATCCGGACGCTGATCGACCGCCACCCCCACCGGATCCGCGTCGAGTGCGATCGGCCGCATGCGCTCGCGGCCGCGCTCGCCGGTGAGGACCACGTCGCCCGGATCAGCTTCGAGCGCGGCGCCCTGGTGCTGGAGACCCGCGATCCCGACCGCTGCTACGACCGGATCGCGAGCGCGGTGCTCGACGCCGAGCTCGCGGTCACCGCGCTGTCGTCGCCCGACAACAACCTGGGCGCGGTGTTCGAGTACCTGACCCGCGATGGAGGCCGGCGATGAACGCGACCCCGACCCCGGGCCCCGTGCCGGCCGGGCGCGCCCCCGGCGCCGGCGCCGCGGCCTGGACGCTGGCCGGCATCACCGTGACCCGGCTGTTCCGCAGCAAGGCGCTGTGGCTGTGCGTGCTGTTCGCCGCGCTGCCGGTCGGCTTCGCGGTGATCATGCACGCGCTCCGCGTCACGCCGTTCTACAACGATATCTTCGTGCTGTGGCGGCTGATCCTGGCCCTGCTGGCGGCGATGCTGGTCGCGTCGTCGATCGGCGAGGACATCGAGGACCGGACCGGGACCTACCTGTGGTCGCGGCCGATCGCGCGGTGGGCCGTGCTCGCCGGCAAGCTGTGCGCGCTGTCCCCGTTCGTCGTCGCGCTGGTCGTCGCCAGCTGGTGCGCGACGATCGGGGTGTGGACCTCGGCCGCGCCCTCCGCCGCCAGCTGCCTCGGCCTGGCCGCGGGCGCGGCGGCGGCTTGCATGGTCGCCGCCGGGATCTCGACCCTGGTGCCCCGGCACGCCATGGCGCTGACCATCGGCTACATGCTGGTCGACAACTTCATCGCCGCGTGGCCGTTCTCGCTGCGCGAGCTGATGATCGCGCACCAGACCACCGCGCTTGCCGGCCTGGCCGACGACCGGGCGATCGCCACGCCGCTGATCGCGCTCGCCGCGATCGCCGCGGTGTGGGTCGCGATCGGTCTCCTGCGGATCCGCCGGATCGAGGTGTGACCGGGGAACCTGCCCGGTTCAGCGAACCGGCCCCTTGCCGGTGAAGATATCCGGGCCCGATACCGTGCGTGTCACCGGCCTTCGAGGGTCGCGGCGAGATCGTAGTCGCTGGCCTGGGTGACCCGCGCGCGGACCAGCGAGCCCGGCGCCACCCGGCCGTCGGCGAGGTAGGTCACCCCGTCGATCCCGGGCGCCTGGCCATACCACCGCCCCTCCATCAGGTACTCGGACTCCGACGACTCGCCCTCGACCAGCACGTCGATCTCGCGGCCGACCATCGCCTCGCCGCGCGCCCGGCTGATCTGGCGCTGGATCTCCATCAGCGCCTGCTGGCGCTCGGCCGCGACCTCGGGATCGACGCGGTGCGGGAGCAGCGCCGACACCGTGCCGGGCTCGACCGAGTAGGTGAACGCGCCCGCGCGATCGAACTTCGACTCGGCGACGAACCCGCACAGCTCGTCGAACTCCGCCGCGGTCTCGCCCGGGTGGCCGACGATGAACGTGGTGCGCAGCACGACCCCGTCGATCCGCGCGCGCAGCCTGGCGACCAGCTCCCGCGTCACCCGGCCCGAGTGGCCGCGCCGCATCCGCTTGAGCATCGCGTCGCTGATGTGCTGGAGCGGGACGTCGATGTACTTGACCACCCGCGGCTCGCTCGCGATCGCATCGATCAGCTCGTCGTCGAACGCGCTCGGGAACGTGTAGTGCAGCCGGATCCACGCCACGCCGTCGACCCGGCCGAGCGCGCGCAGCAGCTGGGCCAGCGTCGCGCGGGCCTCGGGCGTCGAACCCGCGTCCCAGCCGTAGCGCGTCAGGTCCTGGGCGATCAGGTTGACCTCGAGCGCGCCGTCGGCCGCGAGCGCGCGGACCTCGGCGACGATGTCGTCGATCGCCCGCGAGCGCTGCGGCCCGCGCAGCTTGGGGATGATGCAGAACGCGCACGGCCGATCGCAGCCCTCGGCGATCTTGACGTACGCGCTGTGGCGCGCGCCGATCCGGACCCGCGGCGCGTCGTGATCGTAGATGTAGCTCGGGGTCTCGGCGACCTGGATCACCGGCAGCCGAGCCTTGCCGCGGCCCTTGCCCGCGGCCCTGCCCCGCCCGGCCGGCCCCGGCGCGCGCCCCAGCACACCGGCGATCGACGGGAAGTCCGCCGAGCCCAGCAGATGATCGATCTCGGGGATGTCCCGGGCGAGCTCGTCGGCGTAGCGCTGGGCCAGGCAGCCGGTCACCACCAGCTGGCGCGCCCCGGACTGCTTGTGCTGCGCCATCTCCAGGATCGTATCGACGCTCTCCTCCTTGGCGGCGTCGATGAACGCGCAGGTATTCACCACGATCACGTCGGCGGCCTCGGGTGTGTCGACCAGCGCGTGCCCGGCAGCCTGGACCTGGCCGAGCATCAGCTCGGTGTCGACCTGGTTCTTCGGGCAACCCAGCGACACGAAGTAGATGCGCTGGCCAGGAGCGGCCGCGGCCGGAGCATCACGACGAGTCGCCATCAAGGCGGGGGAGTCTGATCTGCGGCCGGAGCGCTGTCAATCCGAAACCCGTGGGGTAGCCTGGGCAGGTGACCGGCGCCTGGGCGCAGCAGTTCAGCGACATCCCGGAAACCCTGGCGGCGCGCCCCGATCTGCGCGCCGCGATGCGCCAGCTGCTCGACCAGCACGAGCTGCCGGTCAAGGTCACCGAGGGCGACGATCGCCCCGCCCAGCGCCGCGCGATCCTCGGCGCGCTGTTCGACGGCGCGCTCACCCTCGATCAGGCGATCGCCGAGACCGAGACCCGCCTGGCGCGCGAGGGCTCGCCGCACCGCACCAGCAACCGGGTATTCGCCACCGGCTGGGCTCGCCGCCTCATCCACACCCACACCAGCGTGTTCTACGTCTGGGCCGTGCTCGACCACCTGCTCGCCGCCGGCGAGACCCGCTGCTTCGTGCCCCACTCGCCGGGCGAGGCTGCGACCAGCACGTGCTCGCGCCTGCTCGCCGGCCGCGATCACCCGGCCGACGTGCTGCGCGACCGCCTGATCGACGTCTACGTCCACAAGGAGCCGTCTCGCGCGCCGCTGGTCCCCAACCATCCGCACTGCACCCACGTCGTCGCGCCGCTGCCCGGGTGCGGCTGACCCGAGATCGCGGCGGCGCTCACCTTCGCGCCAGTTTTCGGTCAAAGCATCGGCTGAACGGCACAGAGATCTCCACCGCCGAATCTCTGGTGGTCGTCGTCGCTCGACGTGGCTCATCGTGAGAACCTCATCGGCGATGGCGTTGGTGCCGCCGACCCAGGAGATGGCCCGGTCGTGGAGGGAGCAAGTCTTCCTGGACTGCCGATGGACCGTCTGTCCGAACCAGTCGGGTGTGCTCGGCTATGTCGCCGAAGGAGAGGCCGGCGGGCGCTTCGTCGTGGCGGATCGCTGGCCGGAGCGGCGCGCTTACATGAAGCCGCGCAGGCGCGATCCAGATCCACGTCGAGCCCGCGCCGCTCGTGAGAAGATCTGCGCCGATCTCGCCCACGATGTTGGGTGCCGAGTGCCACCCGTCGTGCTGTCGCGCAGAGAGGGAGAGCCATTCGACGAAGAACGCGCGTGCTGTGTGTCGCTCGTCATGTACCCTCGTCAGTACCCCTGGGAGCAGATCAAGCGGTTCCTGCAAGCCGGCCCGCCAGGCACGGAGATCCTCCGGGAGCGTCTCCCGGTCGCAGCGGCGGAGGGGTTCGCGTTCGATACATGGGTCGGCCAGACCGACCACGCGGATCATCATCCGCACAACATCGTGTTCGGCTACGTGCTCGGCACTGATCCGAAGTTGCCGCCGCTCGAAGCCGAGTACGTCTTCCTGGATTTTGCGATGGCGCTCGGATGGGGTGGACTGTGGGAAGGGGACGGTGCGAGAACGATGGGGGCTGCACCGTTTCCACCGGGAATGATCGATGCGATTGACATGATCGCGCTCGGCGGTATGCTCGATCGGATCGAGAGCATCACCGACGCAACCATCGCTGATATCGTGAACCGCATCCCCGATGACTACCTCTCCGCAGCTCAGCGCGAGGTCATCACCAGTGGGTTGCGAACCCGTCGTGCCCTCGTGCGCGGGCTGGTGGCCTCTGCAGCAGGGAGGCGTTCATGAATTGGCGAACGTCAACCGGCGGACGGTTTTTCCTTCGACAAGGATCGACGGCCCCATGGAAGCATGGGGCCTCCTGGAAGCGCGTCTGCTGTGGACGATCAGCGGACGCCGTTGGAGAGGCCTCATGAAGCTAGGCTACCAGCAGGCAACCATCGGTTTCTGTGTCGATCTCACTTCCCCGAACAGCGAGGTCATCCCGATCGCGAACCTCCTGGTCGGTGAGGCCGAGGGGCGGCAGGTCGCAGGGATCGCACTCCTCGTCCCAGACCAGCTCGATCCCTTGACCAAGGCGGTGCTGAACGACACGCACCAGCTTGTTCGCCGGTACGTCGACGAAGCGTTCATGCGTCGTCCACCCGCCACTCCGCTGAGTGATGTGCTCGCACGCGTTTACCACTCGCTGCGCAACAGCCTGCACGTGAGCGCGCTCCTCGAGCCTGCCGAGGTCGAGGTCGCTGAGTTCGGTCAGCTCGGTGGTACCGTCGTCAACTTGCTCTACCAGGGTCTCGTGAAGGCACTCGCCGATGCAGGGTCGGTCGTCATTGCACATGCGCCGCTTCGGATAATTCGTCCGGCGAAGCCCATGTGGACGAGCCCGTCGAGCCTCGACCTTCCGCAGTCCTTGGTGTGGGAACCGCCACCCCCAAGCGCGGACATGGCAGCCGCGGCAGGCTAGCATCGACGGGATGCGCACGGTTCGCGCGAAGGTGATCGCCGGAGGGGTCGTGACGAGAGCGAAGTCCCCGAGGGAACGAAGCTGTGGATCTTGCCGCCGTAGTCGAAGCTCCGCCCGTTTGACAGCCACTCGCCCGGATCGCCGGACGCGAACGCCATGAGGTCGCCGCTCTGGCCGCCGATCGGATCGATGACGCGAAGGACCTGCCCTCGGGTCATCCGGAGACCGACACCTCCGCGAGCCGGGATGGTTTCGACGGGCATGGCCGCCATGATGGCGCGCGGCCCTGGGCTCGGCAACGCGCGGTGGCCGCGATGGTCAGAACGGCGTGGCGACGGCGAGGTGGAGCGCGACGTCGTTGCCGAGATCGTTCGACTGGTAATACTCGGCGCTGGCCTTGATCCGGATGTTCTCGCTGATCCGGACCGAGCTGCCCGCGGTGTAGCGCAGCAGGCGCGCATTCGACGACAGGCCGCTCGACACCAGCGCGTTGCCGAACCGGAGCAGGCCGTCGAACCGGGCGAACAGATCGACCGCGCCGATCGGGACGCCGAGCTCGCCGTAGAACCCGTGCTTGAGGAAGTGGTCGTCGCTGATCCCCGGCGTCCCCGGGAGGTAGCGCCAGATGTTGGGCGCCGCGTTCACCGCGATCTCGGTCCGGCGGATCAGGTACTCCGCGCGCAGCACCACGCCGTCGAGGTTGACCACGACGTCGGCGCCGCCGATCAGGAAGCCGAGCTGGCGCTCGGCGTCGTAGTGCCCGGCCATGGCGGAGGCGCCGAACGTGACGCCGTGCCCGCTGGCGTCGAAGTCGGCGGTGCCCGACAGCCGCGCGCCGACCGCGGGCTCGGAGTTGTTGTCGACGTAGTAGCGGTTGGGATCGCGCGACGCGATGAAGTCGAGGTCGCCGTTCTGGGCCGTCCCCTTGGGGCCTGACAGGATGTACGTGGCGTAGTCGATCCGGCCGCCGCCGACGAACCGGGTGCCGAGCAGCTCGACGCCGTTGTCGACCCAGGGCGCGGGCAGGATGCCCTCGTTCCAGGCGCGGTGATGCAGCATCCGGCCCATGTCGTAGGGCAGCGGCTTGTCGTTGCTGTGGTGGTTCGCCGGATCGCCGCGCTGCGGGAAGCTGCCGAACTCGGGGGTCAGCCGGCCGATCCGCACGCTGAGCTCGTCGGCGGCGCGCAGGTCGACGTACGCGCCGGCGGCCTCGAAGCCGTGGCACGCGAAGCAGACCTTGACGCTGGCCGCGGCGTTGCTCGTGAAGTCGACGCTGTACTTGAGCGACAGCTCGGCGGTCATGCCGTCGAACGTGTCCTGGTTGGCGTTGAGGTTGGTCGGCACCACGAGGTAGTCGAGCTGCAGCGAGCCGGCGAGCGTGTGGTGGGTCTCGGCGCGCGCGACCGCGTTGGTGGTGGCGAGTGCGAGGGCTGTGGAGAGTGCGACCGCGGCGGGCAGCTTCACGTCTTCACCACGAACGCGATCCGGACCGTGACCTGGACGTCGCCGACGTCGGGCGCTTGCTCGGTGCGGACCTCGCCGAGCGCCGCGCCGAGGCAGGCGTTGGTCGCCGGCGTCGGCCCGGTCATGCGGACGTCCTGGGCCCGGCGGGTCTCGCCGATCGTGAAGCGCGCGATCACGGTCTGGGGCGCCGGCGGCAGGCACCGCGCGATCGCGGCCCCCTGGCGGTCGACCGCGCGCGCGACCTCACCGCGCGGCAGCGAGCCGGTGACGTCGACGTCGTCGATCCGCGCCCGCAGCTCGCGCGGCGAGCCAGCCGGCGGCGGCGCAACGAGCGGCGGGGGGGCGGCCGGCGCCGAGAGCTCGGCGACCACGGGCGGTGCAGCCGGTTCGGGCGCTGCGACCCGGCGGGTCTCGGCCGGGCCGGACGGCGCGACCGGCTCACGCGCCGGGGCGTGCGCGGCGCGCGGGCGATGGCGGTGGCGGGCCGGCGGGTGCGCCGGCGGAGCCCCGGTCTTGGCGCGCGGCGGCGCCACCGGTTCGGCCGCGGGCGGATCAGGGTCCGCGGCCGGCGCAGCCGCCGCCGGGGCGACCTCGGGAGCCGCGGCGGCCGGGGCGGCGGGCGAGGCAGCCGCGACCGCGACCGGCGCGGCAGGCGGGCTCACCGGAGGCG
>DATAPF010000258.1:0-7007 GCA_036265355.1 Kofleriaceae bacterium
GAGCGCTGCGAGCATCGCCCGGAGTGGCGGATCGGCAGCGTCGCCGAGCTCGACTACGCGTACCTCTGCGGCGCGCACCTCGACCTCGTGCGGCAGCCCGGGCAGCTGGCCGAGGTCATCGAGCAGCCGGGCTGACAGCGCTGCCTATCCGCCGAGCCGGCGGATCTGCGGCCGCACGGCGCGGAGGACCTCGTCGAGCTGTGCCTCGCCACAGGCCGCACGCCACTGCTGCGCGATCTCCTGCTCGAGCCCGGTGAGCGAGGCCGGCGCGGCGAGCGGCCGGTCGCGAACGACGCCATGGGCGCGGAAGTAAGCCACGTGGGCGTCGACCGGCTCGGGCATCCCGCCGAGATCGTAGCCGCTGACCACGAGGAACGGCGTGTCGCGGACGATCAGGATCGGGAACCGCGGCACCGCGGCTGGATCGGTGGGCGGCGAGATGTTCGGCCGGCCGATGCGCACCGACGGAAACGCCGTTCCGGCCGGCACATCGAACAGCACCCGCAGCACCCAGAACAGGCCCTGGGCCTGGGCGTTGCCGTGGCCGCGCAGCCAGAACGCGATCTGATCGAGCGCGTGATCCTTGCCGAGCGGCTGCAGTGCATTGACCGCGCGAACGACGCGCGCCGGGTCGTAGTCGTCGACACTCATGGCCGCAACTTGATCGAGCAGGTCTGTCACCATGGCAGGCTCCCTCGTGCCGCCGGGGGCGGAGGTGGAGATTGGATCGACCGGCGCAGCATGGTGGCAGTCGGCCCCCACGCTGATCGCAACCGCCGCCACCGCGACGAACCAGGGACAGCGGCGACTGGATGACAGCATGTTCAAGCCGTGGGTTCCGGGCCTTGCGCGAGCAAGGCAGCTTCGCCCAGGACGTTGCCGTTCACGGTCAACCGGAACAGGTACTGGCCGGGTTTCCGGGCGATCCGGCCGTCGCGGGGCCCGGCGCGCCGCCCGCGCGGGCACCGCTATCCGGACGACTGCCGCGCTCGTTTCCACTGCCCATGGCTACCTCCAGTGAGGAACGATAACACGGCGCCCGCGCCGCCACCATCACACGCGACGCCCGGCGCGAGTGTCGCGCTGGTCACGCGCCCGCGCACCGCCATCACCCGCCGCGTTGCCGAGATCGTTGCTGAGATCGAGCGGCTCCGTCACCGGGAGCGCGGCGGGGTGCTGTCGAGGGTGGCGAACCGGCGTGACGCACCGGATCGCCGCACGTTGCGTACCCACCGCGTGAACGATCGCAGCGACGGGAGCCGGCGAGCTGGCAGGCTGTGCCCCCCGGCAGCCGCTTGTGCCACGTCGAGGCACATGCAGCTCGCTTGTGCCACGTCGCAGATGCGCAATCCGTGGATGGACACCGCTTGCAGGATGGCATCGCGCTTGCTCTCTGGGGCAAACGGCCGCGCACCGCGTCCACGATACAAGCACAGCGACCGTCGAGAGCGTGCGAGCTTCGCGCGCGATTTGCTCGAAGGCTGACGGCTGGCGTCCCAGGAGGGTAGGTAGTGATGAAGACAGGACTGATTTCCGCGCGCTCTCGATCTTTGCCATCGGGAGCTCTGATCCCCGTACTGCTGGTCAATCTGATCGCGTGCGCCCAACCCGAGGATCCACCGCCGCCGGCGGATCCGATCCTGCGTGCGCCCGCTGGTTCACCGTCGCCGGCCGAGCCGAGCGAACGTGCCAGTGCATCCAGTGCATCTGCCAGATCGGCCTTCACGCTGTTCGAGAGCGGTCAGGTCCGACCCCTGGCGCTGTCGCCCAGCGGCAAGCTGCTGCTCGCCGTCAACACGCCGGACAACCGCCTGGAGGTGTTCCACATCGGATCGAGCGGCCTGAGCCACCGCGCCTCGGTGCCCGTCGGGCTCGAGCCGGTCGCGGTCGCGGCCCCGAGCGACGACGAGGTCTGGGTCGTCAACCACCTGTCCGACAGCGTGAGCGTGGTCAGGCTGTCCCAGGACGGTCGCAGCGGCGCCGTCGTGCGCACCCTGCTGGTCGGCGACGAGCCCCGCGACATCGTGTTCGCCGGTCCCGGCAGGACCCGCGCGTTCATCACCACCGCCCATCGCGGGCAGAACGCACCGTTCGATCCCCAGCTCACCACGCCCGGGATCGGCCGCGCCGACGTCTGGGTGTTCGACGCCCGCCACCTCGGCGACTCGCTCGGCGGTGACCCGCTCACGATCGTCACCCTGTTCAGCGACACGCCCCGCGCGCTCGCGGTGACTCCCGACGGCTCGCGCGTCTATGCCGCCGCCTTCCACTCCGGCAACCGCACCACGGCGATCGCCGAGTCGGTCGTGCCCGATGGCGGCCAGGCAGCCGGCGGTGTCCCGGGCCCCAACACCAGCGGCGCCGGGGTCGCGGCTCCCGAGGTCGGCGTGATCCTCAAGCACGACGGCCAGCACTGGGTCGACAGCGCGGGCCGCACCCGCGACGATCAGGTGAAGTTCTCGCTGCCCGACAAGGACGTGTTCGTCCTCGACGCCACCGCGACCCCCCCGGCCCAGGTCGCCGGCCCGGCCGGCTTCTTCTCCGGCGTCGGCACCATCCTGTTCAACATGGCCGTCAATCCGGTCAATGGCCACGTCTACGTGACCAACACCGAGGCCCGCAACGACCTGCGGTTCGAGGGCGCCGGCACGTTCGCCGGGACCAGCCTGCGCGGCCACCTGCACGAGAGCCGGATCACCGTGCTGAGCTCGGCGGGCGCCTCGCCTCGCCACCTCAACAAGCACATCGACTACCGCGCCGCGAACCAGAGCGGTGTCGCCGACAGGTCGCTCGCGCAGCCGGTCGGCATCGCCGTGACCGGCGACGGCTCCAAGCTCTACGTCGCCGCGTTCGGCTCGTCGCGGATCGGGATCTACGACACCGCCGCGCTCGAGACCGACACGTTCGTGCCCAGCACGGCCAACCAGATCGCGGTGACCGGCGGTGGCCCGACCGGGCTCGTGCTCGACGAGGCCCGCGGGCGCATGTACGTGCTCACCCGGTTCGACAACGCGATCTCCGTGATCCGCACCGCCACGCGCGAGGAGATCGGCCATGTCGCGATGTACAACCCCGAGCCGGCGAACGTCGTCGCCGGGCGCCGGTTCCTCTACGACGCCCGGCTGAGCTCGAGCAACGGCGAGGCGGCCTGCGGCAGCTGCCACGTGTTCGGTGACTTCGACAGCCTGGCGTGGGATCTCGGCAACCCGGACGGTGCGGTGCTCCCCAACCCCGGGCCGTTCGTCCCGGTGCTGCCCCAGTTCGGCACGGATCCGCTGTTCGGGCTGAGCCCGTCATTCCATCCGATGAAGGGGCCGATGGTCACCCAGAGCTTGCGCGGCATGGCGAACCACGGGCCGATGCACTGGCGCGGCGACCGCACCGGCGGCAACGACGCGCCCAGCGCGCAGCCGAACTCCGGGACGTTCGACGAGCGGGCCGGGTTCCAGAAGTTCAACCCGGCGTTCGTCAGCCTGCTCGGGCGCGGCGCGGAGCTGCCCGCCGACCAGATGCAGGCGTTCGGGGAGTTCGTGCTCCAGATCATGTATCCACCCAATCCGATCCGTAACCTCGACAACTCGCTCACGGCCGCGCAGCAGGGGGGACGCGACTTCTTCGTCGGCGTCACCAGCGATTTCGTGGGGTCCTGCGAGTCGTGCCACCGGCTCGATCCGCGCGCCAACCCGGGCGAGGGCCAGTTCGCCGGCTTCTTCGGGACCGACGGCGGCTCGAGCTTCGACGCCGAGACCCAGCTGTTCAAGATCCCGCACCTGCGAAACCTCTACCAGAAGGTCGGCATGTTCGGCTCGAGCGGCACGGTGGGCGTACCCGACCCGGATCCGTTCCTCGGCGATCAGGTCCGGGGCTTCGGGTTCAGCCACGACGGGACCGTGCCGGATCTGTTCCGCTTCAACAGCGCCTTCGACCTGAGCGCCCTGAACCCGGTCGGCATTCCGGTCACCCCGGAGGGTACGCAGATCAAGCGCAACGTCGAGCAGTTCATGCTGGCGTTCGACTCCAACCTCGCGCCGATCGTCGGGCAGCAGGTGACGCTGACCGCGGCGACCCGGCACGCGGTCTCGGCCCGCCTCGACCTGCTCGTGGCCCGCGCCGATGCCGGCGAGTGCGATCTGGTGGCCAAGGGCCGGATCGCCGACAACGAGGTCGGGTTGCTCTACCTCGGCGGCGGTCGGTTCCAGCCCGACCGGCGAGCCTTCCCCGCGATCCCCGATCGCGACCTGCGCCGGCTCGTCACCGCGAGCGGCTCCGAGCTGACCTACACCTGCGTCCCGCCGGGATCCGGACGGCGGATCGGCATCGATCGCGATCTCGACGGAGCGCTCGACGGCGACGAGCGCGCGGCCGGCAGCGATCCGGCGGATCCCACGAGCAAGCCGTAGCCGCGGTCGACCGGCGGCCGGCGACATCAGAGCGCGATGTTCAGCAGAAAGAATTCACTCGACGCGGCGGCGGCGAACGTCCGGGTGCCGATGCGGATCTCGTTGGCCAGGTCAGGGATGGTCTGCACCGTGACGATCGCGCTGCCATCGGGGGCAGCGGCGATCGCCTGGCAGCTCTTGGCCCCCAGGCCGCCGATGGAGTAGGCGGAGATCACCCCGCTGGCCGTGACGTGCGCGACAAACGCGCCGACGGAGCCGCCGCTGAAGGCGAGGCCGAGCTGATCGCCGAGGCCGCCGTATTCGCCGCAGATCACGGCGCCGTCGCCGACCGCCGCGATCTTCAGGCCCCTGATGTACTGGTTCACGATCTGGTGGCCCACCGTGTACGCCCATCGCGTGGCGCCGTTGGCATCGAGCGCGGCCACGAAGTTGACGGTCGCCCCGCTGGCCGGGTTGTCCGGATCCTGCAACGTGTGACCACCGGCGTCGAGCGTCGCGGTGGTGAAGTACCCCGCGACCAGGAGGCCGCTGTCGGCCGAGCGCGTCGCATCGGTGAACGCGATGTCCCGGCCTTGCGTCAACGGCGGCGGCAGCGTGGTGCCCCACGTCGCCGTCCAGGTCGTGCTGCCCTCGCTGTCGAGGTGGCGCAGCACGGCTTGCGGTGCGCCGGACGCGGTCTGCTCGTGCCCCGCGACGAACAGACCGACGGAGGCGTCGGGGGCCACCGCGGCCTTGTCGTCGACGCCCGTCGGGACGGTCCAGAGCAACCGGCCCTGGGCAGCGTCGAACGCGGAGGCGAGCGGCGCACCATGGAGGAACACGCCCAGGGAGTTGGCGGCGATGGCCACGGGTAGACTCGTGGGCGTACGCCGCAAGTAGCCGTACTGCTCGACCGGAGCGAAGTCGCCGGTCCACGCCTCGCCGTCCCCGAGATCATTGCGCCACAGCCCGTCGCCCTCCCGGGACAGCGCGTACAGCTGGAAGTTCGGCAGGCGAAAGGTGTCGTCGCCGAAGTCGGGATCGAGGCCGTCGGCGACATCGAGCACGAACGTGCGGCCGTCGGCGACCGCGAGCTTGCCGATCCCGGTCACACCCGCAGCGGCGCGGCTCTGCTCGCGCAGTGCGTCGTCGAAGTAGTAGACGAAGCCGCAGCTCAGACAAGCGATGCTGCCGGAGGTCGCCGCGACATCGAGCTGGTAGGTGACGATCGAGAGGCCGTGGCGAAGCTCGCCGGGGCCGGCGTTCGGCGCATCCGGCAGATGATTGGGCTCGCACGGGCTGTCGCACGCGCCGCATACGATCGGGAGCAAGACCAGGGACCACCGCATGTGCGGCCGCAGTGCAGGCCGCGGGCCACGCACGGTTGCCAGGACTCTCGCGCGGATAGACCGCGGGCCGCGAGCCGGCGCTCTGACATCGCTGTCAGCAAAGGGGCCCCAGCGAGCTGGGTGCCGCAACGCCGGCGTCATGGTCGGGCGGGACTCGGCGCTGGGCGCGAGCCTACTTCGCGACGCCGAGCAGCTTGAGATCGATCGAGTCCGCCATCGCCTTGTAGCCGGCGTCGCTGGGGTGGAGGTGGTCGGCGCAGCCGAGCGCGGTCTGCAGGCGCGCCGGCCGCCGGGCGTCGCGGACGAGCGCGTCGAAGTCGAGCACGGCGTCGAAATGTCCGCCCTCCCGGATCCACCGGTTCACCGCCTGCCGCGCCTTCTCCTTCTCGGGGCTGTAGAAGTCGGCGAGCGGATCGAACGCACCCTTGAACGCATCCTCGAACGGCGTGAGCGTCGCGCCGATGATCTTGATCCCGTGCAGGTGCGCGCGATCGATCAGCTGGCGGTATCCGGCGATCAGCCGCTCGACCGATGCGGGCGGATCGCCGGGCGACAGCAGCTTCGCGCCCGCCCAGCCGATGTCGTTGATGCCGATCATCACGATCACGGTGTCGACGTGCGGCTGGGTGAGGACGTCGCGGTCGAACCGCGCGAGCGCGTTGGCCCCCATCCGGTCCGCGAGGAGCTTGGCCCCCGAGATGCCCTGGTTGAGCACGGCCACCGGCGGGCCGCCTGCCTTGACCAGCCGCTCGGCGAGGACGTCCGGCCAGCGCCGGTTGGCGTCGGGGGTCGAGCAGTCCCCGTCGGTGATCGAGTCGCCGAACGCGACGATCGCGCGCGCGGTCGCCGGCGCATCGACGAGGATCTCGGTCAGCAACGCGCGGGCGACCGGACGGTCGTCCGGCTTGATCTCGAGCTCGGCGGTCTTGTTGCCGGCGACGAGGAACGCGGTCTGCCGTGCGTCGTTGTGCCAGGTGGTGAGCGGGGTGGCGTCGGGCAGATACAGGCTCACCGCGACCGACGCGAGCGGCGGCAGCGGGAGATCGACCGGATCGCTGACCACCGGCGCTCCCGGCGGGATGATCACGGTCCTGAGCCCGCCGAACGTCAGGACGCGGTCGGAGCCCGCCGCGATCTTCGCCCCTCCGTCGGAGATCGCGGCGTGCGCCGCGCCGATCGTCACCGGCCGGGTGCCGTACTCGTTGGACAGCACCACGCGGACGCGCGATCCGCCGATCGACACGCGCGCGACCTGGCGGATCGTCTGGTCCCGGAACGT
>DATAPF010000259.1:0-36509 GCA_036265355.1 Kofleriaceae bacterium
GTACTCGCGCAGCACCGGCCGGACCATCGGGTCGCCGGCTCCCGCCTCCGGGAGGTGCACCAGCTCGGCGAACACCGCACCCGGGCGGACCGCCTCCTCGGCGCGCAGGTGCTCGGACAGCCGGGCCAGCAGCGAATCGTCGCCGCGGCACGCAGCGAGCAGGTGGACCCCCGAGGGTCCCGCGGCGGTCTCGACCAGCACGGTGAAGTCGCCGGCGGACAGCGCCTGCGGGGACCGCGCCGCGATCCGGGCCACCACATGGAACGCAGCCGGAAGCGGCAGCGCGTCGTCGTGCCCCGGACGCAGCAGCTCGTCGAGCGAGAGCCCGACGCTGGGCTCGCCGGTGCGCCGCGCCTGCTCGACCTTGCGCAGCAGCAGGGCATCGCGCGCGGTGAGCTGTGCGACCGATGGTTCCGAGGAGATCCGCAGGCCCTGCAGGAGCGGCACCGCCACCGCGCTGCCGGCCGGGGCATCGAAGCCGACGCCGGACTCCTCGTCGAGCGCCTCGAGCAGCGGCACCTCGGCGTCGCCGTAGCGGGCTGCGAACGCCTCCACGAACCGGCGCAGGCTGCGCGAGGGCCGCGACAGGCGCCGCAGGATCTCCACGCCGCGCAGGATCTCGGTCACGGGCTCGCGTCCCAGCGTCATGCCGCGCGCGCCCCGGGCGAGCTCGACGTGAAACAGCGATCGCAGCGCAGACGCGCCGCCGAGCGCCTGCGCGATCTCGCGGTAGCGATCCGGAGCGGCGCCGAGCCCGCCGCGATCGATCGCCGCCAGCCGCTCCCCGGCGTCGCCGAGGCGCGCGGCCATGCCGGCCAGCTCCGGGTGGTCGCGCAGGCCGTCGAGCAGGTCGCGGATCGGCTCGCCGCCGGTGACCCGCGGGGCGGTCGACGACACGAGCAGCTGGGCGTCGACGAGCTCGCGCACGTAGCCCTCGGCATCCTCGAGCGCGATCTCGGGGTCGTCCTCGACCAGCGCGCGCGCCAGATCGGCGATGCGCGCCCCCGGGGCCGCGCGCGCGAGCGTCGCCTCGAGGTAGGGCGTGACGTCGGCCGCCACCAGGCGGTAGGTGCGCGATGCCGCCGTGCGCTGCGCCGCCGTGTAGCGGACCCGTCCGGCGGCGCGGTACAGTGTGGGATTGACCCGGACGTGCACGCGCTCGCGCACCTCGGGCCGCCGATCGATCGCGTCGGCCAGCGCGACCAGGTAATCGATGCCGAGCCGGGTGCGGCGGCGACACGACGCCGGCTCGTCGAGCGTCAGATCGGTGTGATCGGCGATCGCGCCCACCGAGACGCTCGCGAACAGCCCGAACGGCGTGGGGCGACCCGCCATGCGAGCGACGTAGCAGAACACCGCGCGCTCGATCTGCGGACCGCGCCGGCCCTCCGGATCGCGTTCCCACGCCGGCAGGCTGGCCTCGAGCGACGGCGAGGCGAGAAAGATCGCCTCTCTCACCTCGGGCCGCGCCACGATCTCGCGCAGTCGGATCCGCAGCTGCGCACGATCGGCGGCCAGCGCGCCCGCCAGCCGGGCCGGATCCGTCGTGGCGCTGGCCTCCAGCGCGTCGCCGGACGCCGCCAGCACACCGGCCGGCAGCAGCGGCGCGCGCATCGCGAACCAGCCCGACGGCGTGGCAGCCGCGGGCGGCGCAGCGCCGGAGAGATCCAGCCGTTTCATCGCAACCCTGAGGAGCCGCAGGATAGCACCAGGACGTGCCCGACCGGCACGTCGCGCGAGGTCAGGCCGTCGCGTGCGGCGAGCGCGGCGCGATCGTCGCCAAGGCGCTCGCGCTCGACCCGCGCAGCGGTTCGCCGACATGGATGAGCTGGTCGCCTCGCTCGGCCCGCGCACCGGCGCCGCCCCGCCGCGCCGCCGGCTCGCCGCCGAGCGCAGCGAGATCGATGCCGCCGACCCAACCAGAGGGAGGCCGCCAAGCTGCTCGGCGATTCCCGGCAGACCCTCGCCAAGAAGCTCGACGCGCACGCGATCGGCCGGCCGCGCAAGCGCTGAGCCGCGCGCCGGACTGCCGATCACGCCAGGCGCGCGCGAGCGACCGGCGCAGCGAGGTGGCCCGGCAGGTCCCAGTCGCGGTGGCCGAGCACCTGGCCGTCGCCGCGGACCCGGCCGATCGCCTCGAGATCGAGGTCGGCGATCACCCAGCCGGATGCGCAGTACGCGCCCTGCGCGATCACGCCATCGTCGGGAAACCCGCGGTCGGGCGGCCCGTACACCCCGGCGGCTCCGACGTTCTCGTCGACCGCGATCGACCACGGCGCGGTTCCCACCGTCGGGGCCTGGACGACGTAGCACTGGTTCTCCAGCGCGCGGGCCTGACAGGCGACGCGGACGCGGTGATAGCCGGCCGGCGTGTCCGTGCAGCTCGGCACCGCGATGACGTCCGCGCCCGCCGCGACCAGCCGGCGCACCACGAGCGGGAACTCGGCGTCGTAGCAGATCGCGACGCCGAGCCGGTACGCGCCGAGATCGATCACGGTCTGCGCGCTGCCGGGCGCGACGCCCCAGCGCTCGCGCTCGAACCGCGTCATCTGCAGCTTCTCGATCACGGCCGCGCCCGCCGGCGTGTGGACGCGCAGCCGGTTGCGGACCCCGCCCCCCGCGAGCCGCTCCGGGAAGCTGCCGGCGACGATCGCGATGCCGTGGCGGCGCGCGAGCGCGGCATACGCCTCGAGATAGCGCGGCAGGACCGGCTGCAGCGCGTCGAGCTGCGTGGCCAGATCGTCGCCGCCGGTCAGCGACGTCAGCTCCATCGCCGCGTACTCGGGCACCACGCACAGCGCCGCACCGCGGCCGCGCGCCTCGGCAAACCCCGCCTCGAGCTTGGCCAGCCATGCGTCCCACGATGCCAGGTGCTCGATCGGATACTGCCAGGCGGCCACGCGCAGCGCGGTCACGGCCGGACCTGGCGCAGCCAGTCCGGCAGGTTGTAGTAGTTGGTGACCCGCGCGATCCGCCCGCCCGCGATCTCGAAGAACGCGCCGCCGGGCAGCGTGTAGCGCTGGCCGCGCGCCTCGGGCAGCCCCTCGTCGGTCGCGACGTACTCGCCGTCGACCAGGTACTCCGCCCCGACCCGCCCGGCGCCGTTGCCCATCACGCACACGTCGCGCAGCTGCTCGCGATACGAGCGCGCCATGCGATCGAGGAACCCGCGAAACGCCGCCCGGCCGATCTGCCGCTCGCCCTGGTTGAGGTCGTGGCGCACGTCGTCGTGCAGCAGCGCGCACATGCCGTCCCAGTCACCGCGGTTGAACAGATCGTAGTAGCGCGTCACGAGCTCGAGGTCGGTCACGCCGCAACCATAGCCCGCCGCACGGTCACCGCGCAGATCCGTCGAGCGATTTGACCCAGAACACCATCGGCTTGGCGGTCTCCTCGGTCTCGCCGACGTCGCGCCACGCGAACGCGCCGGCGATGTCGGGCCGGCGCTCGAACCCATGGCGCCGCCACAGCGCGCCCGGCGGCCGGTAGCTCGCCGGCCGGAGCGGGTGATCCGCCGGCCGCTCGACCGCCCAGAACGCCGCGACCCCGAACCCCAGCTCGCGGGCCCGGCGCTCGCGCTCCTCGAAGAACCGGCCGCCCAGCCCGCGGCCGCGGTACGCCGGCTCCAGCACCGACTCGCCGAAGTAGTACACGCTCGCGGGATCGAACCCGGCGCGGGCGAGCGGCGGCACGACCTCGTCGGAGTGCCGGGTCAGCGGCAGCGCGGTCGCCGCGCCGACCACGCGATCACCGTCGCACGCGACCACGACCAGGCTCTCCGGCGAGCCGGCGTAGCTCGCGAGGTACTCGTGCTCGTAGGCGAGCGACCCGTCGTAGAGGTACGGGTACTCGCGAAACACGGCCATCCGCAGCGCGGCGAGCGCGTCGAGGTAGCGCGCGATCTCGGCGCCGGTCGCGCGCTCGATCCGGATCGCGGAAGCGTCGGAGGCCATACGGCGATCGTATGCCCCCGGGACGCTGGGCGCGACCGCGGCTCCGTGATAGGACTGTGGAGCAACCATCAAGCCATCAAGGAGGATGCGATGAAGCGAACCAAGCGGGCTTCCGAGCCGAGGACGAATGAGTCCTTGCAGCCCCTCGCAGCGGACGAGCTCGCCAGGGTCAAAGGTGGTGCCACCGCGATCGAGTACGGTCTGTTGCTCGCGCTGCCGCCGAACAAGCCGTGAGCGCCCTGCGCGCGCAGCTCGAGCTCGGATCGAGCCGACGGTGCAGCGCCACGCCGCGACGCGACGCAGAACGCCCGGCAAGCAGCGGCGGCCGTAGACGCGCCCAACGGTTGGAAACGTGGCCAACTCTTCGAGTTGACGCCACGCGCTGCAGCGGCGGCGAGCCGACGACGCGATGTGGGCCCGGCGGCTCGCGCGTCGCATATTGCCGGTTCCCGGACGCTTCGGCATGATCTCAGGATGAGATGTCTGTGGCTCGTCGCAGTCGTCGGATGCGGGGGGTCGGGATCGCGAACGATCGAGTCATCGCCGCCGGTGACCGAGGCAAGCGCCGAGCACCGCACGGAGACCAGCGAGGCGTGTGCCGATCCGGTGGTGATCGTCGAGGCCGGCCGCGAGCGCGGCCCGGCGTGCGCGGCGGACGCGACGGCGCGCGGCCTGGTGATCGTCGACCTGCAGGACGCGTGGACGCCGCGGCTGTTCGCGCCGCAGCCCGACGGCACCGCGCCGAGCTACCGCGCGACCTACCTCGCGCTGGCCAGGGAGCACGACGCGGCCGGCAAGCCGGTGGATCCCGAGAACCCCGAGAACGCGCTCGGCGAGCTCTACGGTGTGCTGCCGTCGCTGGCGGTCGTACGCGAGCGGCTGGCCGACGACGCCCGGCACACCTGCCACGCGTTCATCGACAACACCGCGATCCCGGCGCTCGATCGCGCGTACGCGGAGGACTACAAGGATCTGGTCAAGGCGTACGACCAGACCCGGCTGGCGCTGGAGCAGCAGCTCGACCGCGAGCGCGAGCGGCGCGACCTGCCGGACATCGCGGCGCTGGCCGGCGTCAAGCCGCTCGCGGCGATCTACGAGCGCTGGCACAAGCTCGACGACATCCACCGCGGCATCCTCGCGGCGCAGAACCACTACGTGTGCGAGGGCTGGCTGGCGGCCGACGACGCCGACGGCAGCATGACATGGCGCACCGGCAACGCGACCGAGCTGTTCCAGCGCCGCAACTTCCTGATGCCCAACCAGCGGCTCGATCCGGCGACCCGCGAGGCGCTGATGATCGACAGCCGCGAGCTCGACTTCCGGCTCGCGCTGCGCATCCTGCGCGAGCGCGTGGTCGACGCGACCGGGCTGATCGAGGACGGGACCGCCGGCGCCGGGCCGCAGCCCATCCTCGACCGCATGCTCGACCCGGCGGAGATGCGCGCCGCGCGCGGCAACGAGCAGCCGATGCCCGACGCCGCGCCCGACCTGGTGAGCGCCGCGACCGAGGCCGCGGCCCGCGCGCTGGGCTGGCTCGACCCCGCCCAGACCCGCGCGTTCCTCGACCGCCACCCCGGCGGGGTCCGCGTCGCGCTCGCGCTGCCACCGCCGCCCGCGTACCACGCGCCGCACATGGCGCTGCGCGCCGAGATCGATCGCGGCGACATCTGGTACGACGAGGTGCCGATCCCGCGGCTGATCCGGCATCGCCCGACGCTGGTGCTGTACGCCGACGACCCGGCGGCGCCGAGCGGCCGGCGCCCGCTGATCCGGTGGCCGACCACGATCGGCGGCTGGGCCGATCAGCGGCTGGCCAGCGGCGCGCTGGTCCAGCGCTGGAAGGAGTCCGAGGTCGGGCGGCGGGTGTGGCGCGACCTCTATGCGGCGCCGACCTGGCTGCCACCGCCGACCACGCCGGACCGCGATCTGGTCAAGAACCTGTGGAACGGCCACTGGGGCCTCAAGACCGAGGTCATGGGGCCCGGCGCGCACGCCGCGTACGGCATGACGCTGCTGGTCCACCACGAGGTGTTCAAGCTGCGCGACGGCAGCGAGCGGTTCGACGACAACGGCATCGGCACGCACGGCTCGGCGTCGGTCACCTCGATCGTCAACGGCACGAGCCACGGCTGCCACCGGCTGTACAACCAGCTCGCGGTCCGGCTCGCCGACTTCCTGCTGCGCCACCGCGACCACGCGGTGCGCGGCGAGCAGCCCGCGCTGTACCGCCGCGTCGTGGTCCACAACGACGAGCGGTTCGTCGCGAACATCACGACCCGCGGGTTCCTCTACGAGCTGACGCCGCCGGTGCCGGTCAACGTGCTCAAGGGCAACATCCGCAGCGATCGCAAGATCCCGCCGCGCGATTCGGCGCCGGCGCGCCCGGACTGATCGACCGTCAGTGCTTGGCGCTGGTCTCGGCCCACGCCTTGGCGTCGGCCGACTTCGCCCATTCGCCCGCGACCTGGCGGGTCGCGACGTTGAGCCGGTTCCACGTGTTCGCGACCGCGATCATGAGGACCAGGGTCGCGAGCCCGCGCTCGTCGTAGTGCCGCGCCGCCTCGTTCCACACCTCGTCGGGCACCGGGTCGGAGCGGTCGGCGAGCCGGGTCACCGCCTCGGCCAGCGCGAGCGCGGCGCGCTCGGCGTCGCTGAACACCGGCGCGTCGCGCCAGGCCGCGACCAGGAACAGCCGCTCGTCGCTGTCGGTGGATCGGGCGAACCGGCGATCCAGATCGACGCAGACGCTGCAGCCGTTGATCTGGCTCGCGCGGAGGTGGACGAGCCGGAGCGTGCGCGGCGGCACGCTGCCGTTCTCGGTGAGCTTGCCCAGCGCCTGCATCGTCGAGATGGCCTCGGGGCCGAGCAGCGCGACAAGGTTGATCCGTGCTTGCATGGGGATTCTCCTGGTTCGGGTTCTCGTCTCTGTGGCGGTGACGAACCAGGCCGGCGCGATGTGACGGCGCTTGCACGTTTCTGCACGTTCATGTATATTCTTGCACGTTGATGGAGCCATCGCCCCCAACCGTGCAGCCAGCGGCCCGTGCCACCCGAGGGTTCTTCCTGCTGTGCGGGATCGCCGCGGCGAGCTGGGCGCCGATGGTGCCGTTCGCCGAGGCGCGGCTCGCGCTCAACGAGGCGCAGCTCGGCGCCGTGCTGCTGTGCCTGGGCGTCGGCGCGGTCGTCGCCATGCCGCTCGCCGGCTGGGTCAACCATCGCCATGGCAGCCGGGTCATCGTGCCGATCAGCAGCGCGCTGGTCTGCGCGGCGGTCCCGCTGCTGGCGCTCGCGCCATCGCCGGTCCTGCTCGGCGCGGCGGTGGCGCTGTTCGGTGCGTCGCTCGGCGTGCTCGACGTGTCGATGAACGCGCACGCGGTCGATGTCGAGCGGCGGCACGGCCGGCCGCTGATGTCCGGGTTTCACGCGCTGTACAGCGTCGGCGGGCTGGCCGGTCCGGTGGCGATGGCCGCGCTGCTCGGCGCCGGCCTGCCGCTGGTCGCGTGCGCGGCGGTGATCGCGGCGCTGCTGCTCGCGATCGTCGCCACCCAGACCCGTCATCTGCTTGCGCCGGTCGGGGATCGCACCGCGACGCGCTCGATGTTCACCTGGCCGTCGGCCACCGCGGTGGTGCTGGGCCTCTTGTGCCTGGTGCTGTTCCTGGCCGAGGGCGCGATGCTGGACTGGAGCGCGGTGCTGCTGCACTCCGACCGCGGCGTCACGCTGACCCGCGCCGGCCTCGGCTATTCCGCGTTCTCCGTCGCGATGGCGATCGGCCGGCTGCTCGGCGACCGGATCACCGCCGCGCTCGGACCCGCGCGCATCGTGCGCTACGGCAGCCTGATCGCGGCCGCCGGCATCGTGCTCGCCTGCGCGCTGCCGTGGGCGACCACCGCGATGGCCGGGTTCGTGCTCGTCGGCGTCGGGGCGTCCAACATCGTGCCGGTGCTGTTCAGCGCGGCCGGGCGGCTGCCCGGCACCACGCCCGGCGTCGCGATCGCCACGGTGACGACGTTCGGCTACGCCGGCATACTCGCCGGACCCGCCGCGATCGGCGTGGCCGCCCATGCGCTCAGCCTGCCGCTCGCGCTCGGCGGGGTCGCCGTCCTGCTCGTCGCGGTGTCGGCGAGCGCGTCGATCGCGAACCGCGATCGGAGCGCGCCATGACCGGCGAACCGCGCACCGTGATCTTCGACTTCGGCGGCGTGCTCGTCGACTGGAACCCGCGCTACCTGTACCGCCGGCTGTTCCCGGACGACCCGGCCGGCATGGAGCGATTCCTCGCCGAGGTCTGCACCCAGGACTGGAACCAGTGCCAGGACGCCGGCCGGCCGTGGGTAGAGGCGGTCGCCGAGCTGGTCGCTCGCCACCCCGCGCAGGCCGACCTGATCCGCGCCTACCGCGAGCGCTGGGAGGAGACGCTGAGCGGCGCGATCGACGGCAGCGTGGCGATCCTCGGCGAGGTCCGCGACGCAGGCCATCGGCTCTACGGCCTCACCAACTGGTCGCACGAGACCTTCCCGCTGGCCCGTGCCCGGTTCCCGTTCTTCGACTGGTTCGACGGCATCGTGGTGTCCGGGGAGGAGCAGCTGATCAAGCCCGATCCGCGCCTGTTCACCCGGCTGCTCGAGCGCTACCGCGTCGACCCGGCGCGCGCGGTGTTCATCGATGACAGCCCGAACAACGTCGAGGCCGCGGCCGCGCTCGGCATCCACGGCATCCACTTCCGGTCGCCGTCCGCGCTGCGCGACGAGCTGACCGCGCTGGGAGTGCTGCCCTGATGGCGGCCGAGCCCGCCGACCCGACGCTGCCGCGCGAGCGCCAGGACCGGATCCTCGAGCGCCTGCGCCGCCACGGCCGGGTCATCGCCGCCGATCTCGCGGTCGAGTTCCGGGTCTCCGAGGACTCGATCCGCCGCGACCTGCGCGAGCTCGCCGCGCGCAGCCTGTGCAAGCGGGTCTACGGCGGCGCGCTGCTCGCGACCACCGCCCCGCCGCTCGCCGAGCGCCGCCGCGAGGACGTCGAGCGCAAGCGCGCCCTGGCCGCGGTCGCCGCGACGCTGGTCAGCCCGCACCAGATCCTGTTCCTCGACGCCGGCTCGACCAACTCGGCGATCGCCGCCGCGCTCCCCGAGGGCCACGACCTGACCGTGGTCACCAACGCCCCCGACGTCGCGCTCGCGCTGATCGGCCGGTCCGGCTTCGAGGTGCTGATGATCGGCGGCCGGATCGATCCGGAGATCGGCGGCGCGATCGGCTCGCTGGCGCTGCGCCAGATCCAGGGCATCCGCGCCGACCTGTGCTTCCCCGGCGTGTGCGCCGCCGACGCCCAGACCGGGCTGTGGACGCTCGACGCCGAGGAGGTCGTGCTCAAGCGGACGATGATCGAGGCCAGCGGCGAGACCGTGCTGGTCGCCACCCGCGAGAAGCTGATCCGCGCCGCGACCCACCACACCGCGCCGCCCAGCAGCATCACCCACCTGGTCACCGAGCGCGACACCGATCCGGCGATCCTCGCCGCCTGGCGCGCCGCCGGCACCAGCGTGCACGTCGTGTGAACGGTTCCGTGTTGCCCGTCGATCCGCCTCCATGGGCTGTCCGACACGGGGAGCGTGGGCTCGACTCACGGTCCGCTGGTCGAGCAGGAGTCAGAGAGACAGTCAGGAAGCAGCGAGAAAGCCAGTGGGCTGAACCTGCAAAATCGAGAGCCAGTCGGGGACGCGCAATTCTTGCCATCCTCCCGGCCCGGATCAGGTCCGAAAATTCATCACGACG
Organism: Kofleriaceae bacterium; assembly: GCA_036265355.1. Classification (GTDB taxonomy): domain Bacteria; phylum Myxococcota_A; class Polyangia; order Haliangiales; family Haliangiaceae; genus JABFXX01. The sequence goes on from DATAPF010000259.1 coordinate 9,725, forward strand.
TCTCGGTCGATCGATGCCCGCTCGCTGCGCTCGCGGTGGCAAGCGGCGCGAGGCAGATCGGGGCACACGCGCGCGCCCTTCCTTACATGGGGTCAGGACCTGCGTGCCGCTGGCGAGATCACGCGAGGACCTCTGCACCGGTCAGGGCCTTCAGGGCATTATCGATCCAGCGATCGAGTAGAGCAAGGTCCGCGCACGCCGCGATCGTCTGCTGATCCTCCTGCGTGAGCTCGATCCCCCGACGCGCGAGCACGCGAAGCAGCGCATCGCGCTTGCCATCGGCGATCCCCGACCGGCGGCCCTCCGCGGCGCCCTCCTCGCGGGCGACTGCGAGCGCGCCTCGCGTGTCCTGCTCGGCCATCTTCGCACGCTCGTAGGCTTCCCATTCCTCGGGCGAGAACGTCGCCGTCCGGGCCACCTCGAGGGCACCGCGGAACGGATCCTCCGACAGCGCGGACGGCACCATGCTCAGGTTCTTGGCCTCGCGAAAGAAGTATGCCCAGCGGTCGATCAGCGTGCGGGGCGCATCGCCGGCCGCGTACTTGGGCAGCTCGAGGAACGCATACTGAACCTGAGACAGCCCGTGTTCCCCGCTGTGCTGCTCCTGCATCCGCCACCGGCTGAGCATCGGCACCTTGTACCGCCCACGCTCGTCCTGCTCCGGCCACAGGTTGAAGTTGCAGATCGTCACGCCGACCACGTCGCACAGCGCCGGGTACTCGTCGGCGTTACGCAGCTGCATGACATAGGCCTTGCTCGCGTTGTACACGACCCGCTTCTCGAAGCCCTCGACCTTGAGCACCTGCATCTCCACCACGAAGCGCCGCCCGCCCGCGTCGGTGCACTTGACATCGACGATCGAGAGCTTGAGCTCGGGGATGTCGACGTGCTGGTCGCTGCTCAGGTGCTGGACGTCGAGAATGCGGCGATCGTCTTCGAGCTCCAGCATGTGGTTGAGCAGCGCGATCAGGAGCGGCTTGCGGCCCTCGGATCCGAAGATTCGCTTGAACACGAAGTCGGTCTTGGGATCGGCGAACACCGGTTGCACACGGGAGTTCTACGCCGGCCCAGAGCAAGCGACAACCGGCGAGCCCCCCGCTGCCGCGCGGCCGAGGCTGTCGCCACGGTGAAATCCACCCGCCATGCGTTCCCGGCACGTGGCCGACGGGCGCGGCAGGTGCTCGCAGCCATGGCCCGGTCCGCTGCGAGTCCGGGCCACCCATATCATCCTCCTGGCGCCGACCACGCCCGCGCGGCGATCTCGGCGCCGCCCATGCGTCGGTGGGCCGAAGCAAACCAGCGATGACGAGGAGTTCTGATGAACGCCCAGGAGATCGTCCAGACGTGGCGTCTGGGCCGAGCGGGTTGTCGGCCGCGCCGCTCGCCGAGCTCCTCGCAGACTGAATGCGGACCGGACTGGCTTGAGCACGCCATCCGCCTGGTCTGATCGGAAGCGCTGGGTTTCGATCCGAGATCCGATCCTTACCATGCTCGTCCCTAGCGAATCGAGAGGCGTGCAGCCCTGCTGGGTGGAGTGGCCCGCGACCTCCGCTCGGCAGGTCGGTGCCGCTACTCGTGGGCGTCGTCACGGTCGGCGGCGAGCCGGGCGCGGTCGGCGGCGAGCTGGCGCTGCTGGTCGCGGTCGAGCAGCCGGGTGATGCAGCCGTCGGCCTCGTCGTCGGAGCTGATCGTCGCCAGGCAGCTGCGCGCGTCGTCGCTCCAGCCGTCGGCGGCGCAGCGCAGCTGGTACAGCCCGTGGGCGTGGACGTCGCCTTCGGTCTGGCTCGGCGCGTGCTCGCCGATCACGACGGCCATGCGATCGGCGACGGCGCGGCAGCTCGGCCCGCGAGTGCGCGGGATCGGATCGCGGCGCGGCGCGGGCGGGGCGGGCTCGCTCGGCGGCGGGCTGCCGCCGCACGCCAGCAGCAGCGATACGCCCCATGCGACGCGCAGGTGGTGTAGGCTCACCGTCCTATCGTCGCATGAAGGGGAACCCTTGGTCGTGAAGGCCCGGGACGGCTGGCTCGGCCGGCGCACGCCCGGGTGGTGGATCGCCGCGGTCGTCGTGATCGGGGCGTGGTCCCAGGCCGCGGCTGCGCCCCGGCCGTCGCGCAAGCCGGCGGCGACCCGCGCGCACGGTGCCGCGGCGGGCGTGCCGGCGAGCCCCGGTCAGGCCGAGCTCGCGCAGCTCGACAAGGACATCACCGCGGCCCAGGTCAAGCAGGCCAACTTCGCCGCGGCCAAGCTGGAGCGCCGGGCGCTCGCGCTGCAGATCCAGCTGACCGGGCCGGACTCGGTCGAGGTCCAGCGCCGCAAGCAGACGCTGGCCGGCATGCTCGGGCTGACCGGCGACTACCGCGGCCAGCTCGCGCTCCAGCAGGAGCTGGTCGCGACCGCCGAGAAGCAGCACGGGCCCGAGTCGCGCGAGGTGCTGACCGCGCTGTCGTTCCTGACCGGGCCGTACTGGGCGGCCAACCGCTACGACGAGCTCGAGACCTTGATCCAGCACCAGCTCGCGCTGACCCGCAAGCTCGACGGCGAGAACACCATGGCGTACGCCAGTCTGCTGTCGCAGCACGGCACGCTGCTGACCCAGCGCAACGAGTACGCGTCCGCGCAGCAGGTCTACGAGCAGAGCCTGAAGATCCAGGAGGGGCTGAGCAAGGAACCGAACCAGCTGCTCGGCGCGGTGGAGACCCTGGCGAACGCGTACTGGCAGGCCAACCAGCGCGCGCGGGCGGTCGCGCTGTTCGACCGCGCGCTGGCGATGACCGACCAGCCCGGCACGCCGATCGCGCTGCGCGGCAGCACGCTGTGGATGATCGTCTCGCTCTACCACTACGGCGGACGCGACGACCTGGCGCAGCCGCTGGTCAAGAAGGCGATCGAGCTCTACGAGGGCGAGATCGCGCGGCTGGAGCGCGACAAGCCCGACGACTACCAGCTGCCCGGGCTGATCGGCCAGCTCGGCTACATCTACCGGCAGAGCGGCGATCTGGCGCGCGCCGAGCAGACGTTCGAGAAGGTGATCGCGCTCGACCAGAAGCGCGGCGGGTTCTCGGCGTGGGCGAGCACGCTGGCCGAGGTCAAGCGCGCGCAGGGCAAGCCGCGCGAAGCGCTCGCGCTGCTCGACGGCGCGCAGGCGGCGTACACCAAGCTCACGCCGCGGGGCGCCGGGGTGTTCAACGCGATCATCGCCGACGTCGCGCGCGAGGTCGGCGACTACCCGCGCGCCGAGCGGCTGCTCGCCGAGTATCGCGCGAGCCTGGAGAAGACGTATGGCCGCCGCCACCCGCTGTACGGCATGGCCGAGCTCAGCACCGCGTACGTCTACATGGCGAGCGGCCGGCCGGCGCTCGCCGAGCAGCTGCTCGCCGACGGCCTGGAGATCGCCGAGCGCGATCTCGAGCTGGTGCTGCGGACCGGCACCGAGGCCGATCACGCGGTGTACTTCGCGAAGAACGGTTACCAGCTCGACACCGTGATCAACTTCGAGCTCAACGACGCGCCGCACAGCGGCTCGGCGGCGCGGCTCGGGCTGACCACGCTGCTGCGCCGCAAGGGCCGGGTGCTCGACGCCGCGGCGTCCAGCCTGACCACGCTGCGCGCCCGGCTGTCGGCCGACGACAAGCAGCTGCTCGACGACCTGGCCAGCGCGCGCGCCCAGCTCGCCAAGCTCACCGTGACCGGCCCGGCGGCGACCGGCGACGACGACTTCGCCAAGGAGATCGCCGCGCTGGAGGACCAGATCCGCAAGCTCGAGATCCAGCTCGGCAAGAAGAACGCGGCGTACCGCGCGGCGAGCCAGCCGATCGTGCTCGCGGCGGTCCAGAAGGCGATCCCCAGGGACGCGCGGCTGGTCGAGATCGTCAACTTCCAGCCCTGGGACCCCAAGCAGCCGTACACCGCCAGCCAGGTGCTGGGGCCGCGGCGCTACGCGGCGTTCGTCGCCGGGCACACCGGCGATCCGGTGCTGATCGACCTGGGGCCGGCGGCGGCGATCGACGACGCGGTCGAGCAGCTGCGCAAGGCGGTGTCGGATCCCGACAACGATCGCGCGGCCGAGCTCGGCCATGCGCTGTACGCGCTGACCCTCGGCAAGCTCACGCCGGCGCTCGGCGGCGCGACCCGCGTGCTGGTCGCACCCGATGGCGCGCTCAACGTCGTGCCGTTCGCGGCGCTGGTCGACGACCGCGGCGAGTTCCTGATCAAGCGCTACACGTTCACCTACCTGACGTCGGGCCGCGACTTGCTCCGGCTCGCGATCCGGACCCGGCCGCAGGGCAGCGGCGCGATCTTCGCCGATCCGAGGTTCGACGCCGCGGCTCCGGCGGCCAGCGCGGTGGTCGCGACGTCGCGCGGCCGCCGCGCCGCCGACCTCGGCCTCCAGCACTGGAAGCCGCTGCCGGGGACCGCCCAGGAAGCCGACGCCGTCGAGCAGCACATGCCCGGCATGGTCGACTACCGCGGCGCGCGGGCGACCGAGACCGCGCTCAAGGCGGTGCACGGCCCCCGGATCCTGCACCTGGCGACCCACGGGTTCTTCCTGCCCGACGCGGCGCCGCCCGGCGGACCGGACGCGGCGACCACCGGCGGCGCGGCGGCCGGGCTCGGCGGCCCGATCAGCACGCCCGGCGGACCGACGCTGTCGTCCGAGGCCCGCGAGAACCCGCTGTTGCGCTCGGGGCTCGCGCTCGCCGGCGCCAACCAGCTGATCTCCGGCGACGACGACGGCATCCTCACCGCGATGGAGGCCGCCGGGCTCGACCTCTGGGGCACCCAGCTGGTCGTGCTGTCGGCGTGTGAAACCGGTGTCGGCAAGGTCACCAACGGCGACGGCGTGTACGGCCTGCGCCGCGCGCTGGTGATCGCCGGCGCCGAGAGCCTGGTGATGTCGCTGTGGCAGGTCGATGACGCCGCGACCCGCGATCTGATGGCCGGTTACTACGCCCGACTCGCGGCAGGCAAGCCGCGCAGCTCGGCGCTGCGCGAGGTCCAGCTCGAGATCCAGGGCACACCGAAGTACGCCCATCCGTACTACTGGGCCAGCTTCCTGCCGGCCGGCGACAACACGCCGCTCGGACGGTAGCGCGGCAAGGGGGATCCATGAAGTCACAGACGTCCAAACGAGCCGCCATCGCCCTTGCCCTCGCCACCGCCGCGGCGCTCACCCTGCCGGCCGGTGTGGCGGCGGCCGCGCCGAGAAAGCCCGCGCCCACCGCGCCCCGGCTCGACAAGAAGCGGCTCGAGATCGAGCGCCACGTGTGGACCGCGCAGTTCTACCTGCGCAAGGCCGGCGACCTCGCCGGCGCCGCCCGCGAGTACAAGGCCGTGCTCGCGCTCGATCCGCAGAACGTCGACGCCAGCCTCGCGCTCGCCTCGCTGTACGCGCGCGACGGCAAGCCCAGGCTCGCCGTCGACGTGCTGACCCGGCTCACGAAGAAGGCGCCGCGGAACGACCAGGCCTGGCTCCTGCTCGCCCGGCTGCAGGCCGAGCTGCACGACGACCGGGCGATGAAGGCCGCGATCGACAAGGCGCTCGCGATCAACCCCGACAGCGCCGGCGCGTACGCGCTGCTGTTCGAGCGCGCCCAGGCCCGGCTCGAGGCCGGCGACGCGTCGGCCAGGCCCGAGGCGCTCGACGCCGCGCGCCGGATCATGGCGCTGTCGCGCGGCGAGGGCGCGACGTACAAGCTCGCCGAGCGCGCGGTGATCAAGCTGTCGGGCCAGCCGATCGACATCGCGATCTACGACGCCCGGGCGGCCTACGCCGCCGCGTTCGACTCGGGCGAGATCGGCAAGATCAACCAGCACATGGCCGCGGCGCGCGCCGGGTTCGAGAAGTGCGTGCAGATCGATCCGAAGCGCGAGGAGTGCCACTACCAGCTCGGCCTGGTCCACGCCTCGGTCAAGGCGTCCGAGGCCTACGATCCGGCCAAGGCGCTCGCCGAGCTCGCGCTCGCCCCGTCGCTGCCCGCCGCGTGGATCCAGGCCGCGGTGCTGCTGCGCGCCGCCGACAAGCCGGTCGACGCCCGCGCCGCGCTCGACCGGGCGCTCGCGATCGCGCCGCGCGGCCCGCACGCCGCCGATGCCCACGTCGAGCTCGGCATCCTCGACAAGCTCGACGGCAAGACCGACGCCGCGGTCGACCACTTCGTCGCCGCGCTCGACGCCGACCCGGTCGGCCCGGTCGGCGACCGCGCGCTCGGCGAGCTCGCCAAGGTCAAGCCCGATCACCCGCGCGTCGTCCAGAGCATGATGGAGGGCAAGGCCTCCGGCGACGTGTTCTCCACCGATCGCTACCGGGCCGCGGTCGGTCTGATGGAGCAGGCGCTCGGCGGGGTCGACGATGCCGCGCCCGAGAAGCCGGTGATCGAGGACATCGTCCACCGGCTGACCGAGGCCAGCGCGGTCAAGCAGCAGTTCCGGGTCTCGATGCTCGCCACCCGCATCGTCAATGCGTTCGCCCTGCCCGACGGCCATGTCTACGTCACCCGCGGGATGATCGATCTGATGAAGAAGCAGCAGCCGCAGCGCCCGATCGACGCCGACAACGACGCGCTCGGCCACATCCTCGGCCACGAGCTGCAGCACGTGCTCCGCCGCCACAACGTCAACTCCGCGGTGTTCCAGGCCGCGGTCAAGGACGCGTCGGCCCCGATCGATCCATCGATCCTCACCCACGTCACCCGGCTGCAGGAGATGGACGCCGACCGCCAGGGCATGGTGATGGCGTTCCTCGCCGGCTACCACCCGCGCGGCGGGATCGAGTTCATGGAGATCATGGGCAAGGAGCTCGAGATCCCGCAGCACCTCGACCACCCGACGTTCGACGAGCGGGTCGCCTACCTCACCGAGTACTGGACCAACGACGTGCGCTACGCGTTCGTGTCGTTCAAGCTCGGCGTCGCCGCGATGGACCGCGGCGCCAAGCTCGAGGCCAGCGACCTCAAGCAGGCGGTCGCCGCGTACGACGAGGCGGTCGAGGACTTCAAGCGCTACCACGCGATGCTGCCGTCGCTCAAGGAGGCGTCCAACGACCTCGGCGTCGCGTACACCAAGCTCGGCGTGCTCGCGATGGCCGCCGACTCCCCGCTCGGCCGCTGGCAGACCCGGTTCTCGCTCGAGCGCAGCTCGGCGGTCAGCTACGTCGGCCTGACGCGCGACGAGGAGTCGCGGACCCGCGGCGGCGACAAGGCCCGCCTGCCGCAGCAGCTGCGCGACGCGATCGCCGCGTTCAAGGAGGCGCTCGCGCTCGACGAGAACTACAGCAAGGCGCGGCTCAACCTCGCCGCCGCGTACATCGCGGCCAACCAGCTCGACAACGCGACCGCCACGCTCGCCAAGGTGACCGCCTCGGGCGACGTCACCGCCGGCGACATCGACCTGATCCGCGGCATCGCGCTCGCCGAGGCCCGGACCTACGACAAGGCCAGGGCCGCGTTCGAGCACGCGCTGACCTCGCAGGCCGCCAGGCGCGCCGCGTCGTACAACCTGGCCCGCACGCTCGAGCTCGCCGGCAACAAGGACGAAGCCAAACGCGCCTACCAGCAGTACGTCAAGCTCTACCCGGGCGGCCCGTGGGCCAAGGCCGCCGAGGCCGCCGCCGGCAAGCTGTAGCGGTCACAGGTCGTGAGCCCGGGATCCTCGGGCTGCCAGCTCTTCATGCGTCGTCCGGAACCATTCGATTTCGAATGGCGTCGGGTCGCGCCATTTTTCACGATTCGCTGGACGGCGAAGGTGTTCAGTGAACAATGTGATGAGCTCGGCCGGACTCATCATGGGAGCAGGCATGTAGACATCATCCGAGCCAGCATGGAGGTGCGAGCGCAGCTCGTTCTCGTGTCCTGGTAAGTTGTAGTCGAAACGCAAGAACGGCGTCCCCATGGCGGATGGGAAGCGGATCTCGAAGTTGTAGGCAAGGAGCTCGAGCTCGCGAGCATGCTCGCGTACCGTGATGGTAAAATCGAACCAGGCGTCGTCGTTGCGTTTGAGGTGAGCCACGACGTGCTCGCGATCCTGGTTCTTTTCACCACCGACGACACAACACGCGTTTCCGGCGATGGAGCGCGCACGCAGTTGCTCCGCAACCACGGGTGGCGGCTCGCGAAGAACTCGAACCAATCCATAAACCTCATTGTGCGATGTACTCAGCGTGCCGGCGTCGGACGCGGCGATCAGCATGTTGCGCAACTCTCGGCACAGCAACTTGGCGTGGCGCGGAAGCTCCAGCTTGCGCGAGTCGGCGTGGGCTCGAACGGCATCCAAGCTCATGGTGTCCGCGTGTCCAGCAGCTCTCCGTGGCCTAGCAACACAAGCCACTCGGCATATTCGGGATCAGGCGGCAGCGTACCCGAATGGGCCGCCTCGACGATCTCCTGATCGGAACGTGATGCCCACGCGCGGAGAGCTGCCAGTCGTTGCTCACGATGAGCGGCCACGCCCGTTTCACCGTGGGATGGGAACATGAATACCTGGCCACCCAGCCAGCTGGCAAGATTGGGCGCCGTCCGCATCAGGTCGTCGAAGCTCGGCCGCGTCGTCACGAAGACGGTCACGCCTCGATGCGCAATCGCGGAGCGCCGTCGATCGAGAACTGCCCAATCATCGGTCGAGAACGACTTCGCATCGATGAGAAGTATTTCGTGCGACTCAGCTGCGAGTGTGGCGACCAGCTCCTTGGTGTCCGGCGGCGAGATTCGCATGATCTGTGCGCCGGGATCGAACCCTCGAAGCTCTTCCTCGATCTCGGTGAGCGCGAGGTCGACGTCGTCAGCCGCTGCGAGATAAGCCGCATAGGTCGCCGTGCCACGCAACGCGTTCATCCGCAGCGCGAACGGACCGGCCTCCAGCTCTCCGACACCGATCGCCTCGGTCATCTGTCCTCGAGATCTCGCAGCAACCCCTCGATCGTTGGATGGACAGCGTACCGCGGCACGTTCCGGCTCCGGTACTCGAGGACACGCCGAGTCATCAGCAGCGCAAGGTCGTCCTCCGAGGTCTGCACGAACGTGCCGTTCTTCCGCACTCGCTGCAGCACTTCGATCTCCGCAGGCCGAAGCCCCTGCATGTGCTTGCGCCCGAATGCATCGACGGCGTCATCGACCTCGTGTGAGCCAACATGGTCCCCACCGTCCATGTAAGCCTCGACGAGCGCCGCTTGCGCGAGCGACAGGAGATCGCGCAGCACGCCTCCCGAAGCTGCAACAAGCCCTTCGATGCCTGGCTGATGAAGGGCTTCACCCGCACGCTTCGTGAGTACGCCGACGAGAAGCTCGCGACCAGCGGGATTCGCACTCACGTCGATCCATGGTTGGTAGTGGAACGAGTCGAATTGCTGGGTGAGCACTCGCTCGAGTCCATACAGCGTACGCAGGGGACCCACGAGCACCGTACCGACTCCGAGTGAGTGCAGAGTCTTCACATCATGGATGATGAGCTGCTCGAACGCCTGCAGATCGCCGATGCGATCTAATCCGTCGAGCATGACGACGATGTGCTGGAACTGGCGTTGAATCACCTGGAGCAGTCCTTCGAGCGGGATCCGCGCCCGCCGAACACTCGCGGCAATCTGCTCGGGGGGCACCAAGATCCCCGGTACGTAGTGGTCCCCGGGTGGCGGCTCGTCCCTATCCCAGTATTCCCATGCGCCGTACGCGACGTCACGCGCACTCTCGATGCTTCGGTTCCTGGGATCGATGCTGGCCGCTAGCTCTGCGAGCGCCAGGCCGACCTGGGCAATGACGGCGCCGGGCGTCATCCGGGCGATGTCGTGTTGCTTGCTGACGTCGACGTACAGCGCAGCCGTATCCGCCACAGTTGCCATGCGGCGCTGCAGCGCGAGCAACTCGGTGGTCTTCCCCGAGCCCACCCCACCGACCAGCAGGTGGCTCGACGCGGGCGCGATCGCAAGCTCCGCCGCGAGCCGGGCGCTGACGGAGTGAGGGACATCCACATAGAACGCATCCATCGCGTCTGCCGGGTCGCCGGCCGGATCGAGCTTCGCCCGGATCGCGCGAAAGCGCGCCAGGCGGTCGTTCGGTGGCGGCGGATCTGCCACGGCTGCGGTCACCTGTGAAGTATAGCGCAGCACCGCCGTTGGTACCTGTTCCTCGGCGTCCTGGCCTTGCCAGGGTGAGATGACGGACAGCTTCAGATCACGACGGTGCCCGAGGATGTTCCGAGTGTCGGTACGATCGGCGCGATGCTTCGACCCGGTCGAGCCGCCGCCGGCGCAGCTGGCGTACCATGCCGGCATGGCGCTGCCCGCCACGCTCCGCAGGTTCGAGATCGCGCTCGCCGACGCCGACCGCGAGCTGTACGAGCAGCTCGACTGGCGGGTCGCGCAGCACCCGTCGGAGAGCGAGCGCCACCTGGTCGCCCGGGTGATCGCGCGGGTGCTCGAGCACGGCGACGGGGTCGAGTTCAGCCGCGGCGGGGTCTCCGACGACGACGAACCGGCGATCGTGCAGCGCGACCTGCGCGGCGACCTGCGGGCGTGGATCGAGGTCGGCTCGCCATCACCCGACCGGCTGCACAAGGCGACCAAGCTCGCGCCGCGGGTCGCGGTGTATGGCTGGAAGAACGTCGAGCAACTCGCCGAGGCGATCGCGGAGCGCGGGGTGCACCGCGCCGGCGAGATCGCGCTGCGCGCGCTGCCGGTCGAGCTGCTCGACGGCGTGGTGGCGACGCTCGACCGGGTCAACCGCTGGGACCTGTCGGTCACCGGCGGCGTGCTGTATCTCGCGGCCGGCGCGGCGCAATTCGAGGGTGCGGTGCGCCCGGTCGCGATCGCGGGCTGAGCCGGCCGGCGCCGGGGCGGACCGGATCGGCGCGCTGTCAGATCGATCGAGTATGGCTGGTGGGTGCGGATCTATTTCGTGGGCAGCCACGCGACCGGGAAGACCACGCTGTGCCGGCACGTCAGCCGGCGCTACGGGTTGCCGATGATCACCGAGGTCGCGCGCGCGGTGCTCGCCGAGATGGAGACCGGGCTCGACGCGCTGCGCACCGACATGGACCTGGTCGCCGAGTACCAGGAGCGCGTGTTCGCCCGCCAGGTCGCGGTCGAGCGCCAGCACGCGGACCACTTCGTGTCGGACCGCGCGTTCGACAACCTCGCGTACGTCGCCGAGCACACCACGAACGCGGCGGCGATGATGAACGATCAGCGGTTCCGCGACTACATGCGGTGGGTCAGCGAGGGGGTCGTGTTCTTCCTCCGCCCGCACCAGTCATTGCTGAAGGACGACGGGATCCGCGCCGGGGTGTCGTGGGACTCGGTGCTGCGAATCGACGGCATGGTCAAGCTGATGCTCGAGCAGCACGGCATCGCGTACCTGCCGATCGAGAGCGTGTCGATGCAGGAGCGGGTGCGCGCCGTCGAGTTCGTGCTCGCGCGCTGCGGGCTGGCGCTGCCCGCCGCCCGGACGCCGGGTCGGTCTCAGGCTCCGGCGGTCGCCCGGCTCCAGGCCAGCGGCGAGGCGCTCCGGCCGGGCGTCGAGTCGTGGCCCTACGCGCTGGTCGACCGCGGCGAGCACGGGGCGTGACCCGCACCGCGCCGCCTTGACATCGGATATTTTGCGCATATATTGCGGATATGTCGAAGAAGACAGCGCCGGAGACGGCGCTCTACGTCCGGCTGCCTGCGATCGCGGTCGACAAGCTCGATCGCGCCGCCGAGGCGCTCGGGGTGCACAAGAAGGATCTGGTCGCGGGGCTGGTCTCGAAGTACGTCGATCCGGATAGCCGGCAGGGGCTGAGCGCGCTCGGCTCGCTGTCGCAGCCGCGCCGGGTGACGCTCGACCTCGGCGAGCCGAGCCCGACGCTCGGGACCTACTCGTTCCAGCCCTACGACCCGCCCGAGGTGCTGAACGCCGGGCAGGCCGGCCAGCTGCTCCAGATCGACGAGAGGGTCGTGATCGAGCTCGCCGAGGCCGGCAAGCTGCCCGGCCGCAAGCTCGGCCCGGAGTGGCGGTTCTCGCGCGCGGCCCTCGTCGCCTGGCTCGCCGGGCCGGAGAAGCCACGATGAGATATCGGCGGGATATTCAGGCCGCCGACCCGGTCGCGCTGATCCCGACGGTGATCGAGCAGACCCACCGCGGCGAGCGCGGCTGGGATCTGTACTCGCGGCTGCTCAAGGACCGGATCGTGTTCCTCGGGACCGAGATCGACGCCGGCGTCGCCAACGTGGTGATCGCGCAACTGCTGTTCCTCGACTCCGAGGACCCCAAGCGCGACATCATGCTGTACGTCAACTCGCCGGGCGGCGACGTGTCCGCCGGGCTGGCGATCTACGACACCATGCAGCACGTGCACTGCGACGTCGCGACGGTGTGCATGGGGCTGGCGGCGTCGATGGGCAGCTTCCTGCTCGCGACCGGCGCGAAGGGCAAGCGCTACGCGCTGCCGCACGCCCGCGTGATGATCCACCAGCCGCTCGCCGGCTTCCAGGGCCCGGCGACCGACATCGAGATCCACGCCCGCGAGGTGCTGCACGCGCGCGACACGATCAACGAGCTGTACGCGCTGCACACCGGGCAGCCGGCCGAGCGGATCAAGCACGACACCGAGCGCGACAACTTCATGTCCTCGGCGGAGGCCAGGGACTACGGCCTGATCGACGAGGTGCTGGTCACCTTGAAGAAGTCGTAGGCGGCGGTCACGGCCCCGCCGCTCGCTCAGTCGACCGCGCAGATCTTGCCGCACGCCGGGATCTGGGCGTCGAGGGCCATGCTCTGGTCGCGGATCTGGCCGCACGTCAGCCCGGTGATCTGGTCGGCGCACTCGCTCGCCTGATCCGGATGATAGTGCTGGTTGCCGGTGCAGGCGTTGGCGGTCGTCTCGTTCGCGCAGCCCTTCATCGCCTGCATCTGCGACACGCACGCTGCCTCGTCGGCCGGGAAGTTCGCCGCCGCCAGCTCGGTCGGCGTGAAGCACGCGTAGAGCCGCTCGCACGTGTTCGCCTCGACTTCCTCGCACGCTGCGCGGGGGGACGCACCGTCGCCGCCGCCACAGCCGGCCACCGCCACCCCGGCCAGCATCATGAATCCTGCAATCGTCCGAACTAGCATCTGTGTCTCCTCGGGCCATTGCGGCCCCCGGGGACCCAGGAGACGGCAGCCGGCGATTGTCGCGAAGAAATCGCACCGCGCGCTGGCGGATCCGGGGCAAGTCGTGGCACGTCAGGTGCACAGCCGGAGGTAACGTGCCCGGAACCTTGCCAGCGCTCTACGATGTCCTGATCGTCGGCGGCGGCCCCGCCGGCAGCACCTGCGCCCGCCTGCTCGCCGCCGGCGGCGCCCGGGTGGCGGTCATCGATCGCGCCGAGTTCCCGCGCGTCAAGCTCTGTGCGGGCTGGCTGTCCCCGGGGATCTGGGACGTGCTTCGGCTCACCCCCGGGTCGTATCCGCGCGGCCTGTGGGAGTGGAACACCTGCCACGTCCACTACCGCGGCAAGGATCACGCGATCCCGTGCCGCGGCTGGTTCATCCGCCGCTACGAGTTCGACGAGTTCCTGCTCCACAGCAGCGGCGCCGACCTCCACCTCGGGACCCACGTCAAGCAGATCGAGCGCGACGCCAGCGGCCAGTGGGCGATCGGCCCGTTGCGCGCGCGCTACCTGATCGGCGCCGGCGGCACGCACTGCCCGGTCGCGCGCATGCTCGCGCCGGCCCGGCCCAGGCGCGCGGTCGGCGTCCAGGAGCTCGAGCTCCAGCTCGACGCGATCTCGGTCGCGCGGACCCGGCTCGGCAAGGACGGCGAGCCCGAGCTGCTCCTGTTCGACGACATCGGCGGCTACGGCTGGAACGTCCCGAAGTCCGACTGGCTCAACGTCGGCTGCGGCACGCTCGACGCCACCGCCGCCCGCGGCGCCTGGCGCCACACCCACGATCACCTGCGCGCCACCGGCCACCTGCCGCCCGGTGCCGAGCCGGCGCTGGAGAACATCAAGGGCCACTCGTACTTCCTGTTCGATCCGGTCCACCTCGATGCCGCCTACCGCGACCAGGCGTTGATCGTCGGCGACGCGCTCGGCCTCGCCCACCCGATCACCGCCGAGGGCATCCTCCCTGCCACGCTGTCCGGCCGCCACGCCGCCGAGGCCATCCTCGCCGGGGATCCCGCGAGCTACCCGGCCCGGCTGCGCCGCGATCCGATCCTGACCGACTACCGCCGCGTCCACGCCGCCCTCGCGACCGTGCAGAAGCTGCGCGACCGGATCAGCCGGTGGACCGGCCTGGCCAGCGTGGTCGATCGGATCACCGGCGCCGGGGCCGCGACGCCGCTGACCGCCGCCCCGGGCAATGGCGCGGCGGCCGGCGATCACGCTCCCCCCGCCGCTCCCCCCGCCGGCGCCTCGGTGGGCGCCGCCACGGTCGCCCGGGGCTTTGCCTGGATGTTCTCGGGTGCCAAGCTCCCGGCGCCTCGCCTGCTCGATCTGTTGCTCGGCACAGGAGACTGACATGGTCGCCACCGCCACTCGCAAGCTGCTGTCCAGCCTCGATCCCCGCCGCGCGCAGGATCTGTTCCTCGAGCTGCTCGCGAAGGCCGACGTCCAGGTCGGCGGCAGCCGGCCCTGGGATCTCCAGATCCACGACGAGCGGATCTGGACGCGGCTGCTGCGCGACGGCACGCTCGGCGCCGGCGAGACCTACGTCGACGGCTGGTGGGACACCCCGGCCCTCGACCAGTTCATGGATCACATCCTGCGCGCCCGGTTCGACGAGTCCCTGCGCGAGAACTGGACGCTCGTCGCCCAGGCGGTCCGCGCCCGCGTCCTCAACCTGCAGTCGATCACGCGGTCGTTCGACAACGGCCAGCACCACTACGACATCGGCAATGACCTCTACGAGCCGATGCTCGGCGGCCGCCTGCTCTACACCTGCGCGTACTGGCACAACGCCACCACGCTCGACGAGGCCCAGGACGCCAAGCTCGACCTGGTGTGCCGCAAGATCGGCCTGCGCGCCGGGATGCGCGTGCTCGACCTCGGCTGCGGCTGGGGCGGGTTCGCCGCGTTCGCCGCCGAGCGCTACGGCGTCACCGTCACCGGCTACACCGTGTCCCAGGAGCAGGTCCGGTGGGCCAAGGACCACTACCCCCAGCTCCCGATCGACATCCGGCTCGACGACTACCGCAACGCGACCGGCACGTTCGACGCCGTGGTCTCGATCGGCCTGATGGAGCACGTCGGCTGGAAGAACTACCGCGGCTACATGCAGCTCGTCGATCGCCTGCTCGCCCCCGGGGGCGTCGCGTTCATCCATACCATCGCCGGCAACATCCCGCGCGCGCACATCGAGCCGTGGTTCGACAAGTACATCTTCCCCAACGCCGTGCTGCCCACCCTCGCCCGCGTCACCTCCGCGATGGAGGGCATCCTCATCCCCGAGGACGTCCACAACATCGGCGAGCACTACGACCGCACGCTGATGGCGTGGTGGCACAACTTCGACGCCGCCTGGCCCACGCTGCGCGCCCGCTACGGTGACACGTTCTACCGGCGCTGGAAGTACTACCTGCTGACGTGCGCCGGTGCGTTCCGCGCGCGCAGCCAGCAGCTGTTCCAGATCGTCATGACCCGGCCCGGGACCCCGGCGCCCCCCGGCCGGCGCAGCTAGCATCGGTCCGAGCCTGGGCGCTCGGCGACGGTGACCCGATCCGGCCGGTGACCCCGGAGCGCAGCGTGACCATGCGGCTACGCCTTGCGCGCTCGGGCCGCGCAAGGGGAGCAGCTCCAGGTCGGTGCGGCCGGGATCGTGTCCCGCGCGGCGATCCTGCGTCCCGGGCGCGCTTCCGGGTCAGAACCGCGCGCCGATCGCGAGCCGCAGCGTGACATCGGAGACCGCGTACTGCCTCGGCTGGGCCGCGCCGTCCTCGTTGTCGATCACGGCGGTGGTGGCGACCGGAGGCGTCGCCGCGAAGTCGGTGACGAAGTTGTCGAGCTCGGTCGTCCTGCCGTTGTTGCTGCTCTGGAACGCGCGCAGCTCGATCGCGGCCGCGGCGTACAGGTTGCCGTACGAGGTCGCGGCCACCGGCAGCTCGTAGCCGATCTGCGCCTGCGCGCCGTAGCCCAGGTTGTAGTGGTCGATCATCGAGCCGCTGCCCTGGATGCCGGCGGCAGCGAGCGCCGGACCATAGTCGACGTCGGCCTCGGTGTGGAACGGGAACGCCAGCCCGGCGGCGAACTCGGTGCGCAGCCGCCCCGGTCCCAGGGCGCGGTACAGGCGCACGCCGAGCGCGAACGAGTGGTAGTGGATGTTGCCCTGCGCACGGTCGAGCACACCGGCGATGCTGCCCTCGCGGGTCGATGCGGTCCGGTACTGGTAGCTGCCGATCACCGCCAGATCGCTGGTCAGGAACCAGCCCGCGGTGAATCCCACCGACCAGCCCGTGACCAGCGGGTGCTTGTACCGGGTCGGCGAGCCATCGAACAGGTACGGCAGCTCGCCGAGCTGGAAGCCCCAGCCGCCCTCCGCCTCGACGAACGCCGTTTCGGGTGGGTCCGGGGCTCCGTCCTGCGCGCGGCTCGCCGCCGGCCACGCGAGCAGCAGACCGATGATTGCAAGAACGTGGGATCGCATGTGCATGCCGGGCCGCCGTGCAAGCAGCGCACCCGGGTGGCTTGCTCGTCGGTGCCGGGCGGCGAGCGCGCATGAAGTGCAGTCCGTCCGCGCGATGGGCTGGACTCATGTTCGGCCTGCGGACCCGGATCGCGCTGGCCGACCGTCCGGCGATTATGTTCCTGATCCGGATCACCGATCGCCTCGCCAGCGGCGCACCGGCGTTCGAGCCCACCGCGGCGATCCGGACCTGCCCCGGATGCTGCGGTCGTCCCGACGCCTAGGGAGACTCGACCGCTCGACGGTCCCGCGACGCAGCTGGAGGGTGGTTTGCATCTCCAGCGGTGCAGGAGGTCACTCAATGAGGCGAATCAGGAGACTGTTTTCTGCGCTCGTGCTCGCGGGCGCGAGCTGTTCGATCGCGACGCCCGCGTTTGCCGATCAGCCGTCGTCGCAAGATGCGCCGGCGCCGATCGCCCAGAAGACCAAGAAGATCACCGCCACGGCGACGGTCGTGAAGGTCGATGCCCAGAAGCGCGATCTGACGCTGCGAAGCAATGACGGGACCGAGTTCACGGTCGAGGTACCCCAGAGCGTACGGCTCGACCGGATGCACGAGGGCGACCGCGTCAAGGTCAACTACTACGAGGCGCTCGCGCTGTCGTTGAAGAAGCGCGAAGCAGGCGCGCCGCAGCGCGCCGACGAGACGACGGTCACCCAGCACAACGACGGCGCGCTGCCGGGCGGCATGGTGGCGCACCGGATCACGGCGACCGTCGAGGTCGTCCGGGTCGACCGCGCTCGCAACCGGCTGACCGTGCGGCGCACCGACGGTGTGATCGACACGTTCAACGTGACCGACCCGGCGCTGCAGGCCCAGCTCGCCAGCGTCCACGAGGGCGACCGGATCCAGGCGACGTACACCGAGGCCGCGGCGATCACGGTGATGCGTGAAGGCCAGGCGAGCCCGCAGAACCCGCCGAGCGAGCAGAACGAGCAGCCCCCGCCGAGCCAGCAGCCCCCGCCGAGCTCGCAGAACCAGCCGAACCCGCAAAGCGAGCCGGACCAGCACGACCAGCACGACCAGCAGGACCTGGCGAACCCGCCGAAATAGCGACCGCCGACGCGTAGCACGCCGGGCGGCTCGCGCTCGCCGGTCCGGCCCCGAGGGCTCACGATGGGCGGTGCGCGACCTGCGCCGGCATGCCGTTGGCCGCGGCCAGCTCGCGAACCGCGATCGTGATCGCGACGAGCAGCGCGTGGATCTCGGCCTCGCTGTGCGACGACGACACGACGAACCGGATCCCCGGCGGGTCGGTCGACGGCTCGACGCGAAAGCCGAACGCCAGCAGGCGATCGGCGGCCGCGACGCCGGTCATGGCGCTGCCCAGCATGATGTGGTGGGCGGCGGCGCACGCACCGAGCTGGAAGCGCGGCGCGAGCACCGGGCTGGCCTGGAGCAGCACACGGGCGTAGAGCAGGCGATCGACCAGCAACCGCGGCCGCGGGTCCGGCCGGTCGGACTCGCCGAAGCACAGCACCGGATCGCAATCGACGCCCACGATCGGGCAATCGTGAACCGGAGTCATCGGTTTCCCCTCCATGCCTGCTTCAACGCAAGTCTCGCGAAATATGCCGCGAAAAGCTGCGGTAAAATACCGATCTGCATGAAATTACATGGAATATTTCGCTGCCGGAATCGGCGCCTGGCAAGCCTTGCCGCGGTGACCGGCCGGCGAGCCAGGGCTAGCATCGCGAGGTGCCCCGGATCGTGTCGCTCCTGCCGTCTGCCACCGAGATCGTCTGCGCGCTCGGCGCCGGCGATCAGCTCGTCGGGATCTCGCACGAGTGCGACTTCCCGCCGGCGATCCGCGACCGGCCGGTGCTGACCCGCTCGCGGATCGACGCCACGGGCGCAAGCCGCGCGATCGACGCCGCGGTGCGCGCGGTGATCGCCGGCGCGCTCAGCATCTACGACGTCGACGCCGATCGGCTGTCGCAGCTGTCGCCCGACGTGATCGTCACCCAGGATCTGTGCGAGGTGTGCGCGGTCTCGCTCGACGATGTGCGCGCCGCGGTCGCCCGGCTCGCCCACCGCCGCGACATCGCGATCGTCACGCTGCACCCGACGCGCCTCGCCGACGTGCTCGGCGACGTCGAGCGCGTGGCCGCCGCCCTGGGCTGCGCCGACCGAGGCGCGGCCGTGCGCGCCGAGCTCGAGCAGCGGATCGCCGCGATCGCCCGGCGCGCCGCCCAGGCGCCCGCGCGCCCCCGCGTGGTCAGCCTGGAGTGGATCGACCCCCTGATGATCGGCGGCACCTGGATGCCGGAGCTGATCGAGCTCGCCGGCGGCCAACCGGTCGGGGCCACCGCCGGCGCGCCCGCCCCGACGATCACGCCCGGCGAGCTCGCCGCGCTCGCGCCCGACGTCGTCGTGGTCAAGCCGTGCGGCTTCTCGCTGCCGCGCGCGCTCGAGGAGCGCCCCCTGATCGAGCAGCACGTGATCGCCGCCTGCCCCACCCGGCCGCGGGTCTACGTCACCGACGGCAACGCCTACTTCAACCGCCCCGGTCCGCGGCTCGTCGAGTCGCTCGAGATCATGGCCGCGTGCATCCACCCCGAGCCGTTCGCCGACCTCCAGCACAGCCACGCCGCGGCGATCCTGCGCCTCGCCTGACGTCGCGCACTGGCTATCTCGCCACCGCCGTGTCGTCAGACCTTGCGCACGTGCACCTGCGGCTCCCCTTGTAGCAGGCGCTCGAGATCGTCAGGATCCGAGGTGAGAAGAATGGCAGGTGAACCGTTCGCAACGGCTGCGGCGGCGACCAGCGCATCAATGCCGTCGTCCGATCCGGCAAGGAACCGCAGCCGTCCGGCTCGCCGTGCAACCCCCTCGTCCGGTGCCTGGAGCACTGCGGCTGCGCGCTCCAGGATGCCGAGGACACGGTTCACCTCGGCGTCTCGCGCTCCATCCCCTGTGGTGGACTCGACCAGGATCGGCGTCGGAACTTCGATGCGACCCTCGTGCTCCACCACCCAGCGCAACCACTCCCTTGCCCGTTGTGACCCACCTATCAGGGCGGTCAACCCACCGCTGTCGAGCACGCAGCGCGGCCGCATGGGCCGGCGCGGAAGACGGCGCTTCTGGCTCATCGACGCCGAAAGATCCGGCGAGCGTCGCGAGCTACCTCGGCGCGGACCGCGGCGCTCGGTGCACCATGCTTGGCATCGAGCTCGTCAAGGAGCCCGAGCAGCTCGAGTCGCGCAGCCCGCTCCCTCGCCGCCGCAGCCAGAAAGCTGGAGACACCGCGCCGCCCGGCAAGACGCCGAACCCGGGCCATGGTCTCCGTATCGATGCTGGCGGTCACGCGCTCCATCACGTCTTTCTTACTTCATTTCATACTCGAGCGCAACGACGGGCCAAGCCGATGATCGGCTTCATCGTCCTCATCCTCCCGATCGAATAGCCCACAATATCACGTGGCGGGAGCCAGTGGATTTTCAAGATCGGGTATTCGCGGGGTAACGGCGTGCGGCTTCGACACATCCCCTGCGACGGGACCGCTGCCGCGGTGAGATCTGCCCATCGGGGGCGCGGCGCGGCGCCGGCTGTTGTTTACTGGTGCAATGTCGGACTCTCCGCGTCCACTCCGCGTCGGCTTGCTCGGCTATGGCCTCGCCGGCCGGGCGTTTCACGCGCCGCTGATCGCGGCGTGCCCCGATCTCGTGCTCGCCGCGGTGGTCACCCGCGATCCCGAGCGGCGCGCCGCGCTGCGCGCCGTGTACCCCGACGCCGAGGCGCTGGATGCGCCCGAGCAGCTGTGGCAGCGCGCCGGCTCGCTCGATCTCGTGGTGGTCGCGACGCCCAACCGCAGCCATGCCCCGCTCGCGCGCGCCGCGATGCAGGCCGGTCTGCCGGTCGTGGTCGACAAGCCGTTCGCGACCAGCGCGGCCGAGGCCCGCGCGCTGATCGACGAGGCGCGAGCGCGCGGCCGGCGGCTCACCGTGTTCCAGAACCGCCGGTGGGACGGCGACTTCCTGACGCTGCGCAAGCTGATCGCCGATGGCGCGCTCGGGGCGGTCCATCGCTTCGAGTCGCGGTTCGAGCGCTGGAACCCCGTGCCGCGACCGGGCTGGCGCGAGAGCGGCGACCCGGCGGACGCCGGCGGGCTGCTGTTCGACCTCGGCTCGCACCTGATCGACCAGGCGGTCCAGCTGTTCGGGCCGGTCCGCGCGGTCTACGGCGAGCTCGACCGCCGCCGCTCCGGGGTGGTGATCGACGACGACGCGTTCGTCGCGCTGACCCACGCGTCCGGCGTGCGCTCGCACCTGTGGATGAGCAAGGTCGCCGCGCAGCGCGCGCCGCGGTTCCGCGTGCTCGGCGACCGGGCCACGTTCGTCAAGTACGGGCTCGACGGACAGGAGGCGGCGATGGCGGTCGGCGTGGTCCCCGGCGGGGAGGGCTGGGGCGAGGAGCCGGCCGACCGCTGGGGGTTCCTCGGCGAGGAGGGCACCGCGCAGCCGGTCGCCTCGCTGCCCGGCAGCTACCCCGCGTTCTACGCGGCGCTGGCCGCCGCGCTGCGCAGCGACGCGCCGCTTCCCGTCGATCCCGGCGATGCGGTCGGCGGGCTGGAGATCCTCGAGGCCGCGCGCGCCTCGGCCGAGCACGGCCGCGTCGTACAGTTCCCCACGGCCTGACCGCCCGACGCGTGGCGCCGGCGGCGCGGCCGGTGTATCACGAGCTTGTCATGCCCAGCGCCGTGCGTTCGGTCTGCCCGTTCGACTGTCCGGATGCCTGCGGCCTGCTGGTCGAGGTCGAGCGCAGCGAGCGAGCGGGGCGCGTGCTCAAGGTCCGCGGCGACGCCGAGCACCCGTACTCGCAGGGCTCGCTGTGTCCCAAGATGACCGGCTACGACCGCACGGTGCACTCGCCCGACCGGCTGACCCATCCGCTGATCCGCACCGGCGCACGGGGCGCGGGGGAGTTCCGCCCGGCGAGCTGGGACGAGGCGCTGGCGATGGTGACCGCGCGGTGGAAGGCCATCATCGCCGCCGACGGCGCCGAGGCGATCTTGCCGTACTCGTACGCAGGCTCGATGGGCATGGTGCAGCGCAACGCCGGCATGGCGCTGTTCCACCGGATGGGCGCCTCGCAGCTCGCGCGCACGATCTGCACGCCCGCGCAGGACGCCGGCTGGGAGGCGGTGATGGGCACGACGCCCGGGCCGAGCCCCGAGGTCGCGCGCGACAGCGATCTGGTCGTGCTGTGGGGGATCAACGCGGTCGCGACCAACCTGCACTTCGTCCAGC
Organism: Kofleriaceae bacterium; assembly: GCA_036265355.1. GTDB lineage: Bacteria > Myxococcota_A > Polyangia > Haliangiales > Haliangiaceae > JABFXX01. The sequence continues at coordinate 31,600 of DATAPF010000259.1, forward strand.
GCGCCAAGCAGGCGCGCCGGGCCGGCGGACGGGTCGTGCTGATCGACACCTACGCGAACGACAGCGCCGCGGTCGCCGACGAGGTGGTGCTGGTGCGGCCGGCGTCCGACGGCGCGCTCGCGCTGGCGCTGATCCACGTGCTGGCGCGCGACGGGCTGGCCGACGACGGCTTCCTGGCGCGCGAGGCGGTGGGCTGGCCCGAGCTGCGCGCGCGCGTGCTCGCCGGGTACTCGCCGGCGGCGGTCAGCGAGCGAGTCGGCCTGGCCCCGGCGGCGATCGAGGCGCTCGCCCACACGCTCGGCCGGGCGCGCGCGCCGTTCATCCGGATCGGCGGCGGGCTGACCCGGTACGGCAACGGCGCGATGACCGTGCGATCGATCGTCGCGCTGGCGGCGGTGCTCGGCGTGTACGATCGCCCGGGCGGCGGCTGCCTGCACTCGACCGGCTCGGCCCATGCGTTCGACCTGGCGCCGGTGATGCGCAAGGATCTGCTGCCGCGCTCGACCCGGACGGTCAACATGAACGAGCTCGGGCGCGCGCTCGCCGAGCTCCGCGATCCGCCGATCCGCGCGATGTACGTGTGGTGCGCGAACCCGGCGGCGGTCGCGCCGGACCAGAACGCGGTGCTGCGCGGGCTGACCCGCGACGACCTGTTCCTGGTCGTCCACGACCGGTTCCTGACCGACACCGCGCGGTGCGCTGATGTCGTGCTGCCCGCGACGACCTCGCTGGAGCACGCCGACCTGTACCGCGCCTACGGCCACTACGCGGTCCAGCGGGTGCGGCCCGCGATCCCGCCGCTCGGCGAGGCGCGACCGAACTGGGAGGTGTTCTGCGGGCTGGCGGCCGGGATGGGCTACGACGAGCCGACCTTCCGGATGACCGCCGACGAGGTGATCGATCGGCTGATCGAGCGCATCGATCCGGCGTGGCTCGCCGAGGGCGATCGCGCCAGGCTCGCGGCGGGCAGCGCGGTGATGCTGGTCCCGCCCGCCGGGCCGCGCTGGCGCACGCCGTCGGGCAAGATCGAGCTCCACAACCCGCGCCAGCCCGAGCCGCTGCCGCGCGACCTGGCGTCGCACGAGGACGGCGGCGCGCTGCCGCTGCGGCTGGTCACCGCGCCGGCGCTGCACACCCTGAACTCGACGTTCCAGGAGCGGCCCGAGCTGCGCGCCCGCGCCGGCGGCATGGTGCTCAAGCTCGGCCCCTCGGAGGCGGCCGCGCGCGGGCTGACCGATGGCCAGCGCGTGATCGCGGCCAACGAGCGCGGCGAGGCGACGTTCGTGCTGCGGGTGCGCGACGGCGTCCCGCCCGGCATCGCGGTGGCCGAGGGCGTGTTCTGGCTCGCCCACGCGCCCGGCGCGCGCAACGTCAACGCGCTGACCTCGCAGCGGCTCACCGATCAGGGCGCTGGCTCGACGTTCTACGACAACCGGATCGACGTCCGGGCCGCGGACTGAGCGCGCCGCTATTGACGCCCCGGCGCGGCCGGCCGATCGTCGCGGCATGGCGATTCCAAGACAGCTCGGCGCTGCGATCGACGATGCGGTGTCCGCCGATGCCCGCGATCTGATCGCGCTGGCGGCGAACCTCCACGCCAACCCCGAGCTCCGGTTCCAGGAGGTCAAGGCGGCGGCGTGGATCTGCGAGCTGGTCGCGTCGCGCCAGATCGCGGTCGAGCGCGGCCTGGGCGGCCTGCCGACGGCGCTGCGCGCCCGCGCCGGCGCCGCCGGGGGCGCCCGGGTGGCGATCGTGGCCGAGTACGACGCGCTGCCCGAGATCGGCCACGCGTGCGGCCACAACCTGATCGCGGCCGGCGCGGTCGGCGCGTTCCTCGCCGCGGCGCGGGTGGTCGCGAGCACCGGCGGCGAGGTCGTGCTGCTCGGCACGCCGGCCGAGGAAGGCGGCGGCGGCAAGATCAAGCTGCTCGAGGCCGGTGCGTTCGACGGCCTCGACGCGGCGATGATGTTCCACCCCGCCGATCGCGACCTCCTGGCGCACGCCGCGCTCGCCAGCCTGTGGCTGACCTTCGAGTACACCGGCGTCCCGTCGCATGCCGCCGCCGCGCCGCACATCGGCGCCAGCGCGCTCACCGCGTGCATGGACACGTTCCGGCTGATCGACGGCCAGCGCGTCCACTTCAAGGACGGCGTGCGCGTCCACGGCTACATCACCAACGGCGGACAGGCGGTCAACATCATCCCCGAGCGCGCGGCGTGCGAGTTCAGCGTGCGGGCGCGCGACGTCGAGGAGCTCGAGCGGGTGCGGGCGATCGTCGAGCGCTGCGCGCGCGGCGCCGCGATGGCGAGCGGGGTCGAGCTCGCGCTCCACACGCGGCCGGGCTACAAGGACATGCGCAACAACCTGACGCTGGCGCGGGTGTTCGGCGAGCACCTTGCCGCCGGCGGCCGGCGCGCCACCGAGGGCGATCCGCGGCTCGGCGCGGGCAGCACCGACATGGGCGACGTGTCGCACGCGGTGCCGTCGATCCATCCCTACCTGGCGATCGTCGACGAGGGCGAGGCGATGTGCCACGAGCACCGGTTCGCGGCCGCCGCGGGCAGCGATCGGGGCACCGATACCGCGCTCGAGGCCGCGCGGGCGATGGCCAAGACGGCGATCGAGCTGCTCGGCTCGCCGGCGCTGCGCGAGGCGGTGCGCACCGAGTGGTCGGCGCGGAGCGCGGCGCCGTGATCGCGGCCGCGCGCGCCGGGTGGGGGCTCGCCGTCGCGGCCGCGCTCGGCTGCGCGGCAGGCGGGCCCGAGCAGCGCGACCCACCGGCCGACCCGGGCGCCCCGGCGGGCGATGCCACCGAGGCCGCGATCGCGCGCGCGGTGGATGCCGGCAACCCGGCGGCGCTCGCGCTGCTGGAACGGATCGTCGACATCAACAGCGGCACGATGAACCTCGCCGGGGTCCGCGAGGTCGGCAGGGTGCTGCGCGCGGAGCTCGACGCGCTCGGCTTCACCACGCGGTGGGTCGACGGCGCGGCGTTCGGGCGCGCCGGGCACCTGATCGCCGAGCACCGCGCCGCCGGGCCGCACCTCTTGCTGATCGGCCACCTCGACACCGTGTTCGAGCTGGCAAGCCCGTTCCAGCGCTTCGAGCGGCTCAGCGACACCGCGGCGCGCGGCCCCGGCGTGTGCGACATGAAGGGCGGCGACGTCATCATCGTCCACGCGCTGCGCGCGCTCAAGGCGGTGGGCGCGCTCGACCGGCTCGCGATCACCGTCGTGATGACCGGCGACGAGGAGCATCCCGGCGAGCCCCTGGCCGAGGCCCGGCGCGCGCTGGTCGACGCGGCCGCCGGCGCCGCCGCGGCGATCGGCTTCGAGGACGGCGCAGGCGATCCGAAGCTGGCCAACATCGCGCGGCGCGGCGCCACGGCGTGGACGTTGCGCTCGACCGGCACGCCCGCCCACTCGTCGCAGATCTTCCGCGACGACGTCGGGCCGGGCGCGATCTTCGAGGCCGCGCGCGTGCTCGAGGCGTTCCGCGTCCGGCTCGCCGGGCAGCCGTACCTGACGTTCAACCCCGGCGTCGTGCTCGGCGGCGGCGCGGTGACGCTCGATGCACCGCACAACCAGGGCAGCGCGGCCGGCAAGCTCAACGTCGTCTCCAAGGAGGTCGTGGTCCAGGGCGACCTCCGCACGCTGTCACCCGAGCAGCTGGCGCAGGCCCAGGGCACGATGCGCGAGATCGTCGGGCAGCCGCTGCCGCACACCACGTCGGCGATCGAGTTCGATGTCGGCTATCCGCCGATGGCGCCGACCGACGGCAATCGCCAGCTGCTCGCGCTCTACGACGCGATCAGCCGCGAGCTCGGCCTCGGGCCGGTGACCGCGGTCGACCCGCTCAAGACCGGCGCGGCGGACGTCTCGTTCGTCGCCGCCCGGGTCCCGATGGCGCTCGACGGCATCGGCCTGTCCGGCGCGGACGATCACACCGACAAGGAGACCGCGGATCTGCGCATGCTGCCGGCGCAGACCAAGCGCGCCGCGGTCCTGGTCTATCGATTGACCCGGCGATTGAGCCAGCGACCGACCCAGCGCCCCTAGTCGTCGCCCTCGTGGCCGTCGTGGCCGTCATCGCCGTCGCGGTCATCGCCGTCGCCGCGGGCGGCGATCCCGGACACGGTGAACGGCGTCGTGCTGGTCGCGAAGTCGGCGTTGACCACGAGGAAGCGATCGCGGGAGCGGGCCACCGTCGACGGGCCGCGCAGCGTCGCGTCGGTGAGGTGGCCGACCACGCTGCCGCGCGACGCGCCGCGGTCGAGGTCGACGAACGTCAGCTGCGCCGGCGAGCCCTGGACCACGACCAGCCGGCCGCGGTCGAGCAGCATGCCGTCGCCGCCGACCAGCGGATCGACGGCGATCTGCTGGATCCGCCGGCCGCCGCGCTCGAGGTCGATGCGGAACAGCGCACCGTTGACGGTCTGGACCGCGACCAGGCTGTGCTCGCCGAGCGGCACGATCCCGTTGAGGTTGAACTGACCGCCACCCACGTACTGGATCTCGGGCGCCACCGAGATCGCCTCGGGCGTGCCGCGGCCGGCGCGCACCTGGGCGGCGGTGACGTGCCACAGCGTCGGCCGGAACGAGTCGGTGACGAACACGTCGCCGCCCGGCGTGATCGCCAGATCGTTGAGGAAGCCGCCCGCGCCGGTGGCGAACGCGGCGAGCTGCCGGCGCGACACCAGGTCGTAGACCAGGATGTCGCCGGTGGTGCCGCCGGCGACGAACAGCCGGGTGCCTGCGATCTTGAGCCCGACCGCCGACTTGCCGGTCGCCCCGGCGATGAACACGTCCACGTTGGGGTTACCGAGCGTGCCGCGGTAGATCGTCCCGTCGCCGGTGGCGCCGACGAAGAACACGCCGGTGATCGGGTCGGCGGCGACGCCCTCGGGGTTG
>DATAPF010000260.1:0-30330 GCA_036265355.1 Kofleriaceae bacterium
TGGCGAGCTCCCAGTACGCGGTCACCAGAGCGAGGATCAGCTGCTCGGCGGCGAGCTGGGCCGTGACCGTGGCCTTGGCGGCGGCGACCTCGGCCTTGTGCTCGCCGGCGAGCGCGACGTCCGAGCCCAGGCCCTTGAGCAGCGGCTGCTTGAAGCTCAGGCTCGCGCTGGCCTGGACCTGGCAGACCACGTCGGCGTTCTCGCCGCACTGGCTCTGCAGCTGCGTCGGCGCCGACTGCTGGGCCAGCGCCTCGCCGGTCACGTTGAGCTCCTGGTGCTGCGAGGTGAGGCCGAGCTTGAGGCCGATCTCGCCGCCGGTGGGCAGCTTGCGGCCCAGGCCGATCGAGCCGCTGATCTTCTGGCTCGACAGCGGCGCGAGTGGCGCGAGCGCGTCGGTCGCGGTGTCGGCGCCGATCGCGTCGACCTCGACGTTGGCCTCGGCGGTCAGCCGCCACGCCTGATCCTTGCCGGCCGCGATCGCCTCCTCGCGCGCCGCGTCGCGGTTGGTCACCGCGCGCGCGAGCTCGGGAGACAGCCGGACCGCGACATTTATAATGTCGTTGAGCTTGAAGGTCGCAACCGCCTTGGCCTCGGGGCCGTCGCCGTCATCGTCCGCGGGCGCGTCGGGTGCCGAACCCGTGTTCGCTTGCGACCGGCCGCGCGGCTGGGCGGCCGCCGGGAGCGAGGTGAGGGTCCCGAACACGGTGGCGACTGCAGCCGCGAGCGAGGTGAAACGCTTCATGGGGGCTGACCAGAGCAGTCGCCATGCCATGCGTAACCTCGCTGTCTACCTGGGGATCCAGCCCGCGTGCCCCGTGGGACTCGACTACCTCGGGTTACGAACCGAGCCCCCACCCCCCATCACCCGCCGGACTCGCGCGTGTGAATCCGCCAGTTGGCGCCACTGCCCACCGTGGTCCTCGGCTTGCACTTTCGGTCGCTCACATGCGGCCCAGCCACAGCGCACTGGAAGCTCCCACGCACCTGCGTGCGGGAGATCTGCCGCCGGACCTGCTCGATCATCTCGATCAGAGCAACCGTGGGCAGATCGACCGGGGGCAGATCGAGCGAGGGCAGATCGAGCCGGGGAAGCGGGATCGTTCGGGCGGGTCGCACGGCGGTAGTCACCACTCGGCATCGGCGTCGCGCACCAAGCGGCGGCCCGAGCCCGCGCCGCTGCCGGCGATCCCGGACGTCGATGACCACAGCATCGTGTCCGCGAGCCGGGCCAGCGCCAGCGCCTGGTCGCGCATCAGCCGGTCGCGCAGCCGCGGCAACGCCACGCCGCGCGTCATCACCGAGCGCGCCAGCGTGGGCAGCGTCGGCACGCCTCCGGCTCGTCCGGCGGCGCGCAAGGCCGCGCGCGGCACGCCGTCCCCGGCCAAGGCCGCGGCCGCGACGCCGGCGCCGACGCCGACGCCGCAGGTCCCCGCCGGCGCCGCCCAGCCGCAGGTGCCGGCCGCGCCGCTGCTGCCCGGTGGCCCGGTGCCCGCCGCCGTGCAGGCGCAGATCGCCGCCGCGCTGCAGGCGCAGATCGCCGCCGGCGTCCCGCTGCCCGCCGCCGTGCAGGCGCTGCAGGCGCAGATCGCCGCCGGCCAGATGCCGGCCCTGCCGCCGCAGGTCGCCGCTGGCCTGCCGCCGCAGATCGCCGCTGTCCTGCCGCCGCAGATCCTCGCGGCCCTGCCGCCGCACATTGTCGTTGCCCTGCAGGCGCAGATCGCCGCCGGCGTCCCGCTGCCCGTCGCGGTGCAGGCGCTGCAGGCGCAGATCGCCGCCGGCGTCCCGCTGCCCGCCGACGCGCCCCCGATCCCCGCGGCCGCCCCGCAAGCGCCTGCGCCCCAGGCACCGGCCGGTCCGCCGCCGGCTGGCGCGGTGCCCCCGGGGCCGGCCGCGCCGGTCGCGCTGCCCGGCGGGATGGGCGCGCTCGATCCACTGGCCACCCCGACGCCGCCCGAGCTCGCCGGATCGATCTACGCCCACATCCGCCGGGTCGCGCTGCAGGCCGACCTCGCCGGCGCCGATCGCGTGCTGCGCGACGCGCTCGCCGAGCTCACCTCCTCGCTGTCCTGCACGATCGTCTACCCTGGCGCAGACGGCCTGTGGACGCTCGGCGCCGACGACGAGCTCCCCAAGGACACCCAGCCGCTGGTCGCGGTCGCGACCGCGCGCCGCGCGCTGATCAGCAGCCACACCGCGCTGATCCCGGTGATCACCACCACGGAGACCGTGGCGGTCGTTGCGCTGGCCCGCAACGCCCGCCAGCCGGCGTACCAGCCGGTGGAGCAGATCGCGATGGTCGCGCTCGCCCGCGAGGTCGCGCCGATCCTCCACCACCTCGCCGTCCAGCACCTGCAGCGCGCCACCGAGATCAAGGCCGACAAGGGCTCGCTGTACCGCGGCGAGGCGCTCGAGGCCCACCGCAACCGCGGCAACGAGGGCCAGCTGGTCCACCTGACCCCGAGCTGGGTCCGCCGCGCGTACCCGATGCTCGTGCTCGCGCTCCTGATCGCGGTCGGCTTCGCGATCTTCGTCCGGGTGCCGACCTACTCGACCGGCACGGCGGTCGTGGTGTTCGAGGGCTCGACCTCGGTCACCGCGACGATCGGCGGCACGGTCGACAAGGTGTTCGTCAAGGAGAACGAGGCGGTCAAGAAGGGCGATCCGCTGGTCCGGCTGAACACCCCCGACGAGGCGGCGCAGCTCACCGCGGCCGAGACCGAGTGGCGCGACCAGCAGATCCAGTTCCTGTTCGACCCGACCGACGATCAGGCCCGCAAGCAGATGAAGACGGCCGCGACCCAGCGTGACCAGGCGCTCGCCCGGGTCGACGCCCGCACGATCCGCGCGCCGCGCGACGGCGTGGTCACCAACCTCCACGTCAAGGAGGGCGTCGCGCTGTCCTCCGGCGGCTACGTCATGCAGATCACCGACGAGAACAGCGAGATCGAGGTGCTGGCGTTCCTGCCCAGCAAGGACAGCCCGCGGATCCGCGAGAAGATGGAGCTGCAGCTCGCGCTCGACGGCTACACCAAGGCCCGGGTCAAGGGCACGATCACCCACGTCCAGTCCGACGCGGTCAGCGGCACCGAGGCCGCCAAGCTCGGCGGCGAGATGCTCGCCGAGTCGATCGCCCGCGAGCTCCAGGCCAACACGCTGACCACGAGCTGGACCACCGCGCGCGCCCGGCTGCCGGCTCGCACGTTCAAGGCCGAGCACAACATCTACAACTACCACCACGGCATGCACGCCAAGGTCGAGGTCAAGATCCAGTCCAAGCCGTTCCTCGTCACGCTGCTGCCCGGACTCCACAAGTACCTGCCCGAGTGACGCCCCCACCGGTTGCGGCCAGCGCCCACTGGCCCGACCGGTTCGCCCCGCCCGCATCGCCCGCCCGCCCGCCATCGCCTCAAAGGGACTCACCACCCATGGCAACCACCAAGAACATCGTCGACGGCTTTCCCGCGCTCAAGAAGCTCGGGTTCTCCACCGGCAAGCGCTCCGTTCCATTCGTGCAACAGCTCGAGTGGACCGACTGCGGCGCTGCCTCGCTGTGCATGGTCATGGCGTACTACGGCCGCGAGACCAAGCTCGCCGAGGTCCGCGACGCGATGGGGATCGGCCGCGACGGCGTGTCGGCCAAGGCGATCCTCGACACCGCCGAGCGCTACGGCCTGACCGGCCGCGGCATCAAGGTCGACATCTCGCAGATCAAGCTGGTCAAGACCGGCACGATCCTGCACTGGGAGTTCAACCACTTCGTCGTGTTCGACCGGATCGTCAACGGCGCGATCCGGATCGTCGATCCGGCGACTGGCCCGCGCGACGTGCCGCTCGACCAGTTCGGCAAGGCGTTCACCGGCGTCGCGATCGAGCTGATCCCGACCGACCGGTTCACCAAGATCAAGCGCGAGAAGGGCCGGCTGACCCGCTACGTCCAGGAGCTGATGTCCGAGAAGGGCCTGTTCTCCCGGATCATCATCATCTCGCTCGCGCTCCGCCTGATCGCGCTCGCGCTGCCGCTGATCACCGGCATGATCATCGACCAGGTCGTGCCGCGCGCCGACTACGACCTGCTCTACGTCGTGCTCGCGTCGATCGGCGGGATGACGCTGTTCAACCTGATCGCCGACATCGTCCGCATGCACCTGCTGCTCCACCTGCGGATCGCGCTCGACACCCGGATGACGCTCGGCTTCCTCGATCACATGGTGTCGCTGCCGTTCCAGTTCTTCCAGCGCCGCTCGACCGGCGACCTGATGATGCGGGTCGACTCCAACGGCATCGTGCGCGAGACCGTGACCGGCAAGTCGATGTCGGCGGTGCTCGATGGCGTGTTCGTGCTGCTCTACGCGATCGTGATCTTCTACGTCAGCCCGCTGCTCGGCGTGATCACGATCGTGATGGCGGCGCTCGAGGCCCTGGTGTTCCTGTGCGCGCGGCCGACCTACCTGCGGCTGCAAGCCGCCGACCTCGACAAGCAGGCCAAGACCCACAGCTACATGATCCAGATGCTGGGCGGCATGGAGACCCTCAAGTGCGCCGGGGCCGAGCGGCTCGGCGTCGAGAAGTGGTCGAACCTGTACACCGACCAGCTCAACGTCGCGCTGCGGCGCGCGCGGGTCAGTGCGTATGTCGACGGCCTGCGCGGCGCGGTCGCCTCGCTCGGCCCCCTGCTGATCCTCACGATCGGCGCGGTCAACGTCATGTCGGGCAAGATGACGCTCGGCATGATGCTGGCGATGAACTCGCTGGCGACCAGCCTGTTCACCCCGCTGTCGGCGCTGGTGTCGAGCGCGCTCGACCTCCAGCTGGTCAAGAGCCACATGGACCGGATCGACGACGTGCTGCAGACCCCGCTCGAGCAGGATCGCGATGCGGTCGCCGCCCCGTCCCGGCTGCGCGGCCAGGTCACGGTGCGCAACCTGTCGTTCAAGTACGGCGATCAGGCGCCGCTCGTGGTCCAGGACGTGTCGCTCGACATCACCCCCGGGATGAGCGTCGCGCTGGTCGGCCCGAGCGGCTCGGGCAAGAGCACGCTGCTCAACATCCTCGCCGGGCTGTACAAGCCGGCCACCGGCGACGTGACCTACGACGGCCGGCCGCTCCACGACATGGACGTCCGCGCGGTCCGCCAGCAGATCGGCATCGTGCCCCAGCACCCGTTCATCTTCGGCGGCTCGCTGCGCGAGAACGTCGCGCTGACCGCGCCCGGCGCCCAGCTCGACCGGATCATGGCCGCGTGCAAGGTGTCGTGCCTGCACGACGACATCTCCGAGATGCCGATGGGCTACGACACCGTGGTGTCCGACGGCGGCGGCTCGCTGTCCGGCGGCCAGCGCCAGCGCGTCGCGATCGCCCGCGCGGTGATCCGCAACCCGGGCCTGATGCTGCTCGACGAGGCGACCAGCGCGCTCGACAACTCGACCGAGAAGCGCGTGATCGAGAACCTCGAGCGCCAGCGCTGCACCCGGATCACCGTCGCCCACCGGCTGTCGACGGTGCGCAACGCCGACCTGATCGTCGTGATGGACAAGGGCCGGATCATCGAGCAGGGCAACCACAACCAGCTACTTGCGACCGGCGGGCTGTACGCGCGCCTGCTCGCCGCTTCCCAGAACCCGGCCACCACGGAGCACCCCCATGTCCATGCCGCGATTCCTGTTGGCAACGCTGCTAATGGCAGCGTGCGGAGCACCCGCTCCGCTGCCTACCGAGCCTAGCCCCACCCAGGCGACCACCACCCGCGTCGTCAAGGAACCGCCGCCCCCGGCCGAGTTCGTCGGCGTCATCACCACCCGCGACTCCCAGATGATCACCGCCAAGGTCCAGGCCCCGATCAAGGCATTCCACGTCCAGCCCGGCGATCACGTCAAGGCCGGCGCCCCGATCGCCGAGCTCGACACCGGCGAGCTGGAGATCAAGCTCACCCAGGCCCAGGCCAACCAGCGGGCGGCAGAGATGGAGGCCGGCTCGTTCGGCGCCCAGCTCGGCGCACTGCGCCAGAAGGTCGTCGCCGAGACCCGGCTGCAGCGGCTCGGCGTGTCGTCCAGCATGGCGCTGCGCTCCGCCCAGGCCGAGCTCGGGCAGGTCGGCGCGCAGGCCGCCGCCGCCGGCGCCAAGGCGGTCGCCGCCCGGGCCGAGGTCGACCAGGCCCGCAAGAACCTGGAAAACGCCAAGATCGTGGCGCCGATCAACGGCGTCGTCACCAACATCCGGGTCCACGAGGGCCAGGCCGTCCAGTACGGCACGCCGCTGGCCCGGGTGTTCGACCCCAGCGACTTCATCCTCAAGTTCGCGGTCCCCCGCGAGCAGATCGAGGAGGTCCGGCGGGTCGGGCGCGTCCAGCTCACGGTCGAGGGCAACTCCCGGCCGATCTGGGCTCAGGTCACCAAGATCCTGGCGGCGCAAGAGCCGCCGATCAATTTCACCGTGGTCGAAGCGGACATCGATGACACCAGGCTCGCCCAGGGCGAGCTCCGGGTCGCAGCGGTCGCCCGCGTTCGGATCGCCGAAGCAGAACGAGGAGCAAAGCGATGAGCGTGATACAAACAGCAGTCGAAGTGGTCGACGGGAACCATCTCGAAACCCCCACCTGGGTCACCTCGTTCGCGGGCCTGCCGCGCACGGTCAACGTGCGCCGTTGCCGCCTCGAGGTGGTCGCCGGCCCCGATGCAGGCAAGCGCATCGAGCTCGCCCAGCCGAGCATCATGATCGGCCGGACCGGCGCCGATCTCACGGTCAACGATCCGAAGGTCTCCGGCCTGCACTGCGAGCTCCGCCTGCAGGCCGACGGCTACCGGATCCGCGACCTCGGCTCGACCAACGGCACCCACGTCAAGGGTGTGCGCATCGTCGACGGCTTCATCCCCCCGGGCGCCACGATCCAGATCGGCAAGAGCGCGATCGTGTTCGACCCGCTCGACGACGCCGTCCAGGTCCCGCTGTGGCACGAGTCGCGCCTGCACGGCCTGATCGGCGGCAGCGCCGCGATGCGTCACCTGTTCGACATGCTCAACCGGTTCGCCCAGTCCGACGCCACCGTCCTGATCCAGGGCGAGACCGGCGCCGGCAAGGAGGGCGTCGCCGACGCGATCCACCAGTGCTCGCCGCGCCGCGATGGCCCGTTCGTCGTGCTCGACTGCTCGGCGATCCCCGAGCAGCTGTTCGAGGACCAGATCTTCGGCCACGAGCAGGGCGCGTTCACCGGCGCCGGCCGCGCCACGGTCGGCGTGTTCGAGGCCGCCCACGGCGGCACGCTGTTCCTCGACGAGATCGGCGAGCTGCCGCTCGACGTCCAGTCCAAGCTGCTGCGCGCGGTCGAGACCCGCAAGGTCCGCCGGATCGGCTCGACCAAGGTCATCGCGTCCGACGTCCGCATCATCGCCGCCACCAACCGCGACCTCGCCACCGAGGTCAACCGCGGCACGTTCCGCTCCGACCTGTTCTACCGGCTCAGCGTCGCCAAGCTCAGCGTGCCCGCGCTGCGCGAGCGCCGCGAGGACATCCCGCTGCTCGTCGAGCACTTCCTGCGCCAGCTGGTCGCCACCCACGGCGACCCGCGGCTGCCCGACGACTTCCTCGCCCGCGCCCAGCGCCACGCCTGGCCGGGCAACGTCCGCGAGCTGCGCAACGCCGTCGAGCGCGCCGTCCTGCTGCCCAACCACCCGACGCTCGGCTTCGAGGCCCCGCCGCGCAAGGAGGGCCAGTTCGGCGACGTCGACATCGAGGTCCCGTTCAAGGTCGCCAAGCAGAAGCTGGTCGACGAGTTCGACCGCCGCTACCTCGAGGCCCTGCTCGAGGCCCACGACAACAACATCTCCGCCGCCGCCCGCGCCGCCGGCATCGAGCGGATGTCGATCTACAAGATGATCCGCCGGCTCGGGCTCGACAAGACCGAGGCCAAGAACGGCAACGACGGCGACGGCGAAGACGAGTCGACCGACCACCAGCGGTAGCACAGCCAGATCAAGGGGATGGCGGAGAAGCGCAGCGCCTTGCGCAGCGAAACTCCGGGACGATGGCGCGCGGGCCGGGTATCGGCCGGTGCGCAGCGTCCCCCCGTGCCTCCTCCCACCTTGCTTGAGATCCCGGACGACAGGAACCGGTGGTAGAGGGTGGTCTCCGGCCGGGAGAACACCTTGACCTTCGACGATCTGCTGGCGAGCCTACGGTGGCGAGATGATCTTCACATCGTCAATCTCGCCAAGGCCTTGTTGCTCGTTTGTCGAGCGCTCGAGGGCGAGCTTCGCCGCGACCTGAACGACTCGTCGCTGTCGCGCACGTTCGACGCGATGCGACAGAGCGCCTCTACATTCTTTCGATCCGTAGACGGAGAACGCCTCGATGCCGACGACCTAGCGCGGCTCATCGCCTTCCTCGAGAAGACTCGCGAGAAAAGCGACGCCCTCACGGTGCGCGCAACCGCCGAAGCGCTCGACCAAGTGCTGGGCATTCGTTTCGCAGGTAGCTTCAGCGGTCGATCGAGCCTGCGTCTCAAACCTCGCGACGCGTTCCCGGTTCATCCTCCGACTGCATACGAGCTCGTGACGAAGGGTGAGCGCAGTGGGAGCCCACTGCTTCGAACGCCGCCCCTTGATCGCCTCCCGCACCTGCGCCTCGCGCCCGAGGACATGCGCGGGATCGACGTGGAGATCGTATGGAAGTCGGCGGTGCTTGCTCATCTGACCGCCCTCGCACCCTCATCGAAGTTCGCTGTCGCGCACCCGGTGTCAGAGCCGTCACAGAGCTTTCTATGGCGCCGTTACGAGCGCGACGGCGTCGGCCTGTTCTACGGGGTCCGTCCGCTCGATCTGGAAGCACACTGGAGCAAGCTCGTGGCGCTCATCGAGGAGGCCGCGGACAGCGGCGTTACCGTCCTGGCTCTCCCGGAATTGTGCCTCACCGACGAGCTCCTCGATCGGCTGCGTGGACACGCCCAGCTGGAGAGGGTACCCCTCCTGATCGCTGGCAGCCGACATATCGAGGCGTCAGCGCCAGGTGAGAACGAGTCGGTGTTCTTCGCGCACGGGATCGAAGTGGGCCGGCACCAGAAGTTCCGTCCCTACGAGTTTGATGACGACGGCGATGACGGCGCCGGCCGGATCGCCCCTGCCATGCGTCGACGAGAAGACATCACCCCACGAGCACCACTCTTGCGTCTCTACGTTTCGGGCGGCTGGTCGGTGGTGATCTTGATCTGCAAGGACGCGATTGATCGAGACATCGCGGAGTTGCTGCGAGCGCTCCAGGTCCAGCTCATGGTCGTGCCCTCATGGTCGGACACGACCGACGACTACTTTACGCTCGCACATACACTTGCCGCAGATCCCCAGACCGTGACGCTGGTGGCCAACCTCCCGGTGCCGCGGCGGCACCGGCCGCTCTGTTCGGCCGCCCTGTTCGGGATGCTCAACGACGCGTGACTGTGGCGACGATCAAGGGACCGAAGTTGCTCTGGTTCGACCTGTCCGGAAACCGCGGATCCTCGGACGATGGCGAAGGATCTTGACGAATTGAACGAAAGGTCTAAACTTCGCTGAAGCAAGGGCTAAATTAAAACTTGACACTTGTTTCCGAGCCTGTAACCATCAAGGATCTGCCAAGATTCTGGAGTTTTCATGCGGCCCGATAAGACCCTAGCGGCTCTACGGACACTGGAGGGCGAACGCATGGCGGAAGGTGCCAGGGACGTCGGGCATGAGCTTCTTCGCCGTCGCGCGGAGGTACTGAACCAGTTTCGCCGGGGGCTCGCGGTGCTGACAGAGCAGACCCCGAGCAACTCGTATGCTCATGGATTCTGCGATGCGCTTGAACATGTCACGGCGGCCTTCGTCGCCGAGTCCTCAAATCAAGAGGACCTCGCCAAGGCAAGAAGTGCTGTTGAAGCCAAGCCGAGGTGGACGAAGGTGCTGCGCGCGCTCATGGAGGGTCACCTGTTGCCCAAAGACATCTCCGTGGCGAGTGGCATGCCGGCATCGTCTGTCACCCGAACTTTGCAGGAGCTCGAAGAAGCGTCCTTGATCGAGCGGCCTTTGCCAAGTGTGGAAGCGGATGCTCGTTCGCGGCCTTGCGCCTTCACGAGCGTTGGCGCTGAGCTTGCTCATCGGTTGTTCAAGGATGCTGATCCACGGCTCGCGGCCGTTCGCGACGTGCTTCCCGTGATCATGCGCTTCTGGTCATCGCTGATCTCGCAGCGCCGAGTGACTTCGATCGAGCTACTGCAGATGGCGGGGACGAAGGTGGGTTGGGGCCCGGCACAGTGCCTCGTCGAAGAGATCTTCGATGCGGCCAAGAAGTCCGCACTCGCTGTGCGTGAGCCTGAGGTCGCTATCGCTGTATTCGAAGTGCCAGATCTGTCGAAAGTATTAACAGTAACCCGCGGAGAACCACTCCAGTTTCAGTCTCTGAAGCCCATCATCGCCGATGGGGTTCGCACGTATGTATGCTCAAGTCGCTGGCAATATCTCTGGGATCAGTGGGCTCGCATCGGTGGTCTCGATCATGTCACTACGCTCAACATCGCCGATCTGCACTTTGGCCCTCCGCTAAGCTCCCCCTATCAGGTCCTTTATGACGACCCGATCATGGTCAACCGAGATGTAGAGCATGAACCATCGCGAGGCATGCTAGCGGCCGCGTCCCAGCGCTTCTGCCTGGTACCTCCCGCAGGTCAAACGATCCATCCATCATTCAAGCCCGTTCGGTTGATGGACGATGTGGGCGTCTAGTCTCGACGAGATACGCCGTGCGGTGGCGGTCCTCGCGAGTCCTGGATTGCCAGACTTCATGCATGAGATCCTGCTGAAGTCGCATGCCGTGCTCGAAGGCCACTTTGCGTTGCAGAGTGGTGCCCATGCGGAGAAGTTTCTTCGCTTCCGCAACATCGGGAGAGACCGCCAATTGGTAGACGAAGTCGCCCGACGGCTGAAATCTTGCTTGGATTTCGATGTATCTGGGACAGTCGTGCTCAGTCCAGAAAGCGCCGGATTCTTTCTGGGCGAGGCGTTCGCACGTCTCAACAATCTTGACCTTGCTATCGCGCAGATAGATGGTCGCCGTGCCCCGATCCAGCAACTGCGCGCTGGTGCAATTTCTCAGGGCACACGTGTCCTTATAGTCAACGATGTGGCCACGACCGGAGAGTCGCTCACTACGCTACACAAACTCGCTCTATCGCACGGCGCGACGGTAGCAGGCATCGTAGTGTTCTCGACGCTCGATGGAAGGACATTAAACGCCCGCCTAGCGGACTGGGGTGTCCCCGGGCGTTTCTTGGTCGAGGCCCGATGGCCCACGTTCCGTCCTGGCGAATGCCCGCGATGTGCAGAGACCAAGATGCCCCCATTTCCTGCAACAGAGCTCAACTGAGCTGCTAGCCCGTTCCGCCCTGCGGGTCGAAGGGAGCTGGCCCGCCTCGCACGCGAGCGCGCCAGGACGGCAGCGAGTACGTCCATCCGGCGATGACCAGGGCGGCGCCGGCGGCGATCCCCCACGCCGCGTGAAACCAGGCCGCGAGCCACATCGCGAGCTGGCCGGCGAGCCGGATCGCTGTCGCTTGCCGCGTCATGTGGTGCGCCACGTAGCGCCCGAAGCGCGAGTCGCGCTGGCGTGGGAAGTCCATCCAGCGCACCATCGCCGCGGTGACCATCACCGACGGCGACCAGCCGACCACCAGCGCAGGCCACAGCTGACCGCGCCACAGCAGCCAGCTCGAGACCGCGCTGGTCGCGACGTCCACCGCGAGCTTGGCCGGATGGATCTGGTGATACAGCAGCTTGTCGTCTCGGTTCATCGGCGTTCCATCGCCGGCCGGTCTCTGCGCCGCCGGCATCGCGCACACATCGATCCGGAAGATGATCCGCTGGCCCGGCCTCGACAAGCCCGACGTCGCAAGGGCCGCGACGACAACCCACACACTCCCGGAACGGCGGATGCCGGGCTTGCCGGGTGCGGGCGCCACCCTGCTCTCCGATCGACCGCGCTGATGCTCGATCCATGGGAAGACATCTGCATCCCGGACGACGGCGGCGGCGAGCCGCAGTGATCGCGGCTCATTGACAGCGTGGCCAGCCGGCTCGACGCGGTCCGGTCGATGTCCGGGCGGGCCGCTGGAACCAGCGGGTGTGCGCGATCGCCACGCCGTGCCGCACCGCGCGGCGGTCTTAATCATTCCGTATAAGATACATGTCTCCTGACCGGAGACACGCCGACCCGGAACAGCCGGAGCGCTGTCGCGGTTTCGATCGACGTCGCCGGACCGAAACCGCGCGGAACGCGGACGGAACCGGTCGCACCGGGCGCCGTCGGAGCGACCGGACATCGCGCCGCGAGCGGTTCCGGCGCGTTGCGGGCCGCGCGGCCATGGCGCGCGGCTTGCCCTTGGTCTGCGCGCTGCCGGCCGATCGCCGCGATGTTGCGCGCGATGCCGGCGCGAATCGAACAAAGGGATGGCTATGAAGACGAGGATTCTCGATGTGACCCGGCGCGGTGCTCTGTTCGCGGCGCTGATCCCGGCGGCGGTCGCGCTGCCGCTGGTCTCCGGCTGCGCCGCCGAGGAGCCCGAAACCGCGACGGCGAGCCAGGGCCTGGGTGAGGCCTGCACGATCTTGCGGCCGGTCGGCTGGTCGGGGGCCGCCGCTGCATGCCACGAGGGCTCGATCCCGCCGGGCAGCCCGCCGATCGTGTTCATGCTGCCGAGCGGCGATTCGGCGACGTTCCACAGTGTGCCGGGACCCGGCATGGGCGTCGGCGAGGTCACGTTCATCTGCCAGAACGGCAACCTCACCGTCGATCCCTGGGATGACATCTGCATCCCGAACCGGGGAGGTGGCGGCGGCGAGGAGCCGTGAGCGCGCGGCGGCCGACCACCGCGATGGAATGATCGGAGGTGCCACGCGGTGCCCGACTCACGATCGGAGCACCTGACCTCGCAGATTCCCGGTGTAGGTCCCGTACGCATCCACGCGGGAGACACCCCGGTGCGCGAAGTGGCCGCGATGATTGTCGTCGCGTCGTCGGTGTCTCCCGCGGAGACACTGATCGGACAGTTTCGGAGACACCGGGCGCGCCGAAACGACTGTCCCTCAGATAACTTGGGTGGTCCGTGTAGGGAACGCCGGTAATGGCGATGACGTAGAAAAGGACGCCGAGCTCCGGGGAGCTTCGGCTAGGATGGCGAGTCCAGCGGCCATGTTCGAGCGTTCGTATGATCCGGGGGGCGCGCGCCCACCGGCCGGGTACAGCCTTGCTCGCGTCGAGTACGAGCTGCAGCTCCATGCCGCGCTGCTCCGCACGATGCGGGCGATGCTGCAGACCCAGCGCGTGCAGCGCGAGCTCGACCACCCCGCCCTGCCGCCGATCATCGAGGAGCTCGACGCGATCGACCATCACATCGCCGAGCTGCCGCGCAGCGCGGACCACCGGCCGATGCTCGCGCTGGCGCACCGGCTGGGCGGCGGCGAGCACGAGATCGGGTTTCTGTGGGCGGCGGTCGCGCTGGCGGTCAATCCGCGCGTGCTGGTCCATGCGCGCGGGCTCGACGACACGGCGCCGCGCGGGCTGTCGGTGTCGCTGTACGGCCGGATCGCCAACCTCGAGGCCGACGCGTCGCGCGCGCTCGGCCTGACGCTGCTGCCCGGCCACCCGGCGGCGCGCCACGGGCTGCTGGTGCCGGCGCGCGGCGAGTGGGTGCCGGCGGCGCTGCCGTGGATGCCGGCGCCCGAGCTGATCCACTACCTCGCCGGACAGCCGGTCGGCGTCGCGGTGCTGTCGGCGGTCGCGCCGCCGGCCGACGGCGCGCTGCTCGACGAGGCGCAGCGGCGCGCGGTCGACCAGCTCCGGTCGGTGCTCGGCAACCGCCAGCCGCTGATCCTCCACATCGAGGGCGCCCCGCTGACCGGCCGGCGCACCGCGGTGGCGCTGGCGTCGGGCGGGCCGGTGCTCGCGCTCGACCTCGCGAACCTGTCGCCGTCGCCCGACGGGCTCAACGACGCGCTGGTCGCGCTGCGCCGCGAGGCCGCGCTGCGCGGGGCGACCCCGGTGATCGCGGGGATCGAGGAGCTGATGTCGGCCGAGGGCGGCAAGGATCCGCGGATGCGGCTGCTCGCGCAGTACCTCAACCAGTGCGACGGGCCGATCGTGCTGGTGTCGAGCTGGCGCGGCGTCGACGTCGGCGCGCAGCTGCCCTCGGTGCGCGTCGAGTGGCCGATCCCCGACGTCGCGACGCGCGGCGAGCTGTGGCGCGCGCTCGCGGGCGCGGGCGGCGGCGGGGCGGAGCTCGATCCCACGGGGGGATTTGCCCCCCGCCCCGCCGGCGAAGCCGGCAGGGTCCCCACCTCCCATCTCGCTTCGCTCGACCTGCTCGCGCATCGCTTCCCGCTGGGCGCCGGCGCGATCCGCCGCGCGATCGCCAGCGCGCAGGTGCTCGCCGGGCGGCCGCCGGGATCGCGGCTGTCGCCGTCGGAGCTCCAGGCCGGGATCCGGCAGAACGTGGCCGAGCGGCTGGGCGGGCTCGCCGAGCGCGTGGTGATCAAGCAGACCTGGAGCGAGCTGGTGCTGGCCGACGACGTGATGACCCGGGTCGTCGGGCTGGTCGGCCGGGTCCGCCATGCCCACATGGTGTACGAGCAGTGGGGCTATCGCTCGAAGATGCCGCGCGGGGTCGGGGTCGCGGCGCTGTTCTCCGGGCCGCCCGGCACCGGCAAGACCATGGTCGCCGGCCTGATCGCCAACGAGCTCGAGCTCGAGCTCTACCAGGTCGATCTCAGCAAGGTGGTCTCGAAGTGGATCGGCGAGACCGAGAAGCAGCTGGCCAAGGTGTTCGACGCGGCCGAGGCCGGCCACGTGCTGCTGCTGTTCGACGAGGCCGACGCGCTGTTCGGACAGCGCTCGACCGAGATGCGCGGCGCGACCGACCGCTACGCCAACCTCGAGGTCAACTTCCTGCTCCAGCGGATCGAGCGGTTCAACGGCATCGTCATCCTGACCACCAACCTCGACGCCAGCATCGACAAGGCGCTCAAGCGCCGGCTCGCGGCCCACGTGGTGTTCCAGCACCCCGACGAGGACGAGCGCGAGCAGCTGTGGACCCAGCTGCTCGCCGCCGACGGCGCGCCGCTCGGCCGCGACCTCGATGCGCGCAAGCTGTCGCGGCTGTATCCGCAGATGACGGGCGCCAACATCCGCAACGCGGCGCTCGCGGCCGCGTTCCTCGCGGCGGCGGAGGGCAGGAGCCGGATCGACCAGGCGACGGTCATGCAGGCCGCGCGCGGAGAATACCTGTCGATGGGCCACGTGCTGGCCGCGACATCGGAGCTGTAACCACCGAGGACACCATGGCCATCGCCTACCGCTACGACGAAGACGACGACAAGCAGCTGCGCGATGCTCCGGCGCCACTGGCCGACCACGGTGAGTCCGCCGGCGGGACCCGCGTGCCCGGAGGCTACGCCGGGCAGTCGCTCGCCGAGATCAGCGCGCAGTACGACTCGGCAGGTGACACCGCCGCAGCCTCCGGCCCCGACCTCGATCAGCTGTCGCTGCACGGCGCGGCCCCCGAGCCCTCGCACGTCGACCCGGTCGCGACCGCGGTCGCCCAGACCGAGCTGGAGCGGCCCGCCGCAGCGGCGCACGACCACGCACAGGACGCCGAGGCCGGCGACGCCGAGGGGCCGCAGGCCGGCGCCATCCAGCACGCGCCGGGCGGGGCCACGCAAGCGACCCACGACGTTCCGTCTCCGTCGGCGCTGTCGGGAGCCGCGCAAGGCCTCCAGGTGGTCGCCGCCGCGGCCCCGGGTCCCGGCGCGGCGCAGGGCCGCAAGCCCCCGCTCAGCCAGGCCGAGCTCCACGAGATGCTCGAGGACTCGCCGGCCCCGGCCGCGGCCGCCCCGAGGAACGCGCATCCGCTCAGCCAGGCCGAGCTCCACGAGTTCCTCGACGATCCGGCCCCCGCCGCCGCGCCCCGGCCGCCCGCGCATCCGCTGACCCAGGCCGAGATGCACGAGATGCTCGAGGACTCGCCGGCCCCGGCCGCGACCGCCACGCGCAACACGCATCCGCTCAGCCAGGCCGAGCTCCACGAGCTCCTCGACGATCCGGCCCCCGCTGCCGCGCCCAAGGCGCCCGCCGCTGCCCCCCCGGGCAATGCGCACCCGCTCAGCCAGGCCGAGCTCCACGAGTTCCTCGACGATCCCGCCCCCGCTGCCGCGCCCAAGGCGCCCGCCGCCGCGCCGAAGGGCCCCGCGGCCGCGACGAGCTGGCAGGCCGCGGCGCGCACCTACAACGAGCGCCACGGGCTGGTCGCGCAGTTCAACGCGGCGACCGGCAACGTGTGCGGCTCCGGCGGCGACGCCGATCCCGAGGCGATCGCGGCCTGGCAGAGGGCGCATGGCATCCCCGCGGACGGCCGGATCGGACCGGTCACGCTCGGTGCGGCGACCCAGGTCGCCGCGGCGCCGGCCAAGGCGGACGCTCCGGCGCCGGCCGCCGCACCCCGGCCCGCGGTCGCGCCGACGCCCGCTGCCGCCCCGGCGGTGACCCCGGCGCCCCAGGCCGTCAAGCCGGTGCCGGTTGCGGCCCCCGCCCCGGCGGTGACCGCGGCGCCCCAGGCCGTCAAGCCGGTGCCGGTTGCGGCCCCCGCTCCGGCGGTGACCCCGGCGCCGCCGGTCGCCAGGCCGGCGATCGCGGCTCCCGTCAAGCCGGCCGAGGCGCCCGCGGTCGCCGCGCCCAGGCCGGCCGCCGCCGCGCCGGCCACCGCGAACAGCTTCACCGGCACCGACGATCTCAAGAAGCCCGGCAAGGATCGCTGGACGTCCTACGGCAAGGGCGACAACAAGACCTACGGCTGGGACCTCGGCGGCACCCACGGCGTCAAGAACCCGGGGGGCGACGCCGGCAACGCGATCTACGCGGTGTCCAATGTCGAGGGCCGCTACGACTCGGTCCAGACCTACGACGCGGGCATCCTGTCATTCGGCATCATGCAGTGGACCCTGCACGCCGGCAGCCTGCAGAAGTTCCTCGGCTTCCTCAAGGACAAGTCCGGCCCCGACGGCCGGGCGGCATTCCAGGACGACTTCGTCGCCAAGGGCATCGACGTCAAGCCCAGCGGCGGCCAGTACCAGCTGTCGTACAACGGCAAGGAGTACGCGCTCGGCGCCGACGGCGAGGGCAAGGACGCGATCGACAAGCTGGTGCGCCAGGACAAGGACACCGCGCGCAAGTGGTCGGAGATCTTCGCCGCGGCCGGCGCCGATCCGCGGGTCCAGAAGGCCGAGTTCGAGCGCGCCAAGGAGATGTACCAGGAGACCCAGGGCATCAGGTTCACCGACAAGGTCGTCGACCAGTCGCTCAAGGCGTGCAAGAACACGTTCCACGCCAGGTACCGCGATCAGTACGGCAAGGCCGAGGCGTGGACGACGGCGAGCCCCAAGGCCGGCGCGCTGTTCTTCTCGATGCGGGTCAACAACCCCAAGTACGCGAACGCGGCGTTCCTCAAGGCGATCGACGCGTTCTACGACGGGCACGGCACCGATCGCGCGAAGTGGCCCGCGAGCTGGGGCGACGACTTCGGCAACCTGGTCGAGGCCAAGTGCAAGGAGACGCTCGACAACTGGCACAGCGAGGGCGACAACGAGGGCCGGGTCGAGAAGACGCTCCGGTTCTGGAACAAGGCGCAGGGCCAGACCGCCGCCCCCGCGACCACGGCCGCCGCGCCCGCGGCCAGGCCCGCCGTGCCGCAGGCCGCCGCCGCGCAGCCCGCCGGCGACGGCAAGCTCGATGCGGCCCGCCAGCAGAAGCTGCGCGCGCAGTACGCCGCGATCATGAAGCAGTTCGTGCGCGGCAAGATCGATCAGGGCGAGGCGGTCAAGAGCCTGATCGCGTACGACGAGAAGCTCAACGGCGGCAAGCCGTCGGTCGAGGGGCTGGTGCTGCTGCCGGTGCTGCTCGCCGACCTCGTCAAGGTCATGCTTGCGCGCAACGCGGCGCCCACGCCAGCGCCCGCGCCCAAGCCGAGCGCGCAGGTGGCGCACGACGTCGCGGCGCCGAGCAAGCCCGCCGACAAGGTCGCCGCGCCGACTCCCGTCCCCGACGCCGGACGGCGAACCGCCCCGACCCCGGCCGCCGAGGTCACGCCCGCGGCCGAGCACATCGACTCTCACGTGGTCACCGTCGGGTCCGGAGAGGACGCGCAGAAGGTCCTGGTCTACGTGTCTCCCGGCAAGCTCACGCCGACCCCGAACATCTTCATGTTCCTCCACGGGTTCGATGCCGACTACGGGATCGATGCGGCGCAGAAGGGCAAGGATCCAAACGCCGTGATCTCGGGCGCCGATGTCGCCCAGGAGGCGATGTCGCGAGCGCGCGACAAGAACACGATCGCGGTCCTGCCGCAGGGCGTGAGCGGCCGCGCGCCCAAGCGCAAGGATCGCTCCGACGAGGGCGGCTACATGAAGGGGCTGCAAGGCGCCGACAGCCTGCCGGCGTTCCTCGCGGGCACGCTGCGGGCGCTGACCGAGCAGATCGGCGGCGGACCGCTGGCCCCTGGCCACATCTCGATCGCGGGCCACAGCGCGGGCGGCTACCAGGGCGTCCACAGCGCGCTCGAGGGCGCAGGCAAGCTCGCCGACGCGATCACCGATGTGACGCTGATGGACTCGGACTACGCGCCGGGCCACTACGAGAGCACGCAGAAGTGGATGCTCAAGGGCAGCCCCGGCAAGACCGTCCGGATCATCGAGACGCCGACCCAGCTCCACACCGCGGGCAAGTCGTACTGGAAGAAGTACTTCGATCGCGGGGTGCTCGAGGGCATGGCCGGCAAGCTGGGGTACTCGATCGAGCGCGGGCCCGAGGGGGAGAAGCGCGGGCCGTACATGTCCGTGTTCCAGCACACCCGCCTGATGAAGGACGGCGCGAATCACTGCGACGTCCTGATCCTGGCGTACGACAAGAGCCACAACGAGCTCAAGGATCACCACCCGCTGCGCGACGAGGTCATGGACGACTCGGTGCTCTCGGTGGGCGAGGGCGCGGCCGGCAACGACACCTACGGCAAGCGCGATCACGGCGTGCTCCGCGAAGGACCCGCGGCCCAGGCGCCGGCCGCCGACGGCCATCGCGACAACCAGGTCCGCGCGGCCGAGGCCGACGCCAAGCACACCGAGGCCGAGGCCGCCGCCGAGACCAAGCACGACCCGACGCCCAAGGAGGATGCGGATCACAAGCCCGATCAGAAGTCGGGCGGAAAGCCCCGCGCGTTCCTCCCGGCGACCCGGGACGTCTACAAGGACGGCGGCAAGCTGTCCAAGCAGAAGCTCACCCAGTTCAATCTCAGCGACGAGGAATACAAGTTCAAGCAGCGCGTCTATGACAAGGTGACCGGCCGCCTCGGCGACCACATCTACGGCGGCGTCGCCAAGGGCGATCTGGCGCCGTGCGACAACGGCCACGAGATCCGCAAGGATGTGCTGCCGCACCTCGACAGCCTGCTGTCCGGGCTCCGGGCCGCGATCACCGCGAAGCAAGTCGCGCATGGCCCCGACGGCGACATTGCGATCGGCAACGTGACTGGCATCCAGGTCCAGTCGGGTTACCGGTCGCCGGAGTACGACATGACGCTCTGGGATGGCCAGTTCCAGGCGACCTTCAAGGAGACCGAGAAGGCGCGGGCAGCCACCGGGGATCCGCTCGGCGACAAGGCCGTGGAGGAGTTCATCGAGGTCTACAAGTGGCGCAAGGCCCCGCCCGGTGGATCGAATCACTCCAACGGCAATGCCGTCGATCTGACCGTGCTCACCAGCAACGGGGCGATCCCGAACCACTTCACGGACCAGAAGGCGTGGCACAAGTCGTGGGCCTACTTCTGGCTCAAGGAGCACGCCGCGACGTACGGGTTCAAGAATTACATCAAGGAGGCGTGGCACTGGGAGTGGTGGGGCTGAGGTATCGTGCTCGCCATGCAGCGCATGACGCGAATGACCCTGGTGGCGGTGGCCCTGCTCGCCGCTGCACCGGGTTGCAAGAAGGAGACGGCGATGACCGGCGGTTCGAACACCGGTAGCTCCCCCGCGCCCGTGGCCCCGACGCCACCCGCGCCGGCGCCCGCATCGCCGGCGCCGGCGGCCACGGCCCCGCCGGCCCCGGCGGCAGCGAGCGGCCCCTACACGCTGCCCGCCGGTGCGCGCACGATCGACGAGCACGCCGCGCGCAAGGCCGACGCGACGGCGCTCGGCGGCGACCTCGCGCTGCGGTTCGTCGACAAGCTCGGCGAGGACAACGATGGATCGCGCCGGGTCGACGAGATGCTGGTGCTGTCGGGCGCGAGCGCGATGATCGTCGAGATCGCGTATGACCTCGACGATTCCGCGGCGCACAAGGGCGCCGCCGATGGCGCGCTCGTGCTCAACGCGCCGCTGTCGCCGCCCCACCCGTTCAGCAAGACCGACGCCCCGGAGGCGCCGAACCCGCTGCCGTTCGCCGGCCCGCTGCTGTACGTGCGGCACGGCAAGGGCGGAGCGGTGGCGGTCGCCCACGATGGCGACACCATCACGGCCTGGCGGCTCTCGATCCAGCACGGCGAGGGCGGCGAGGGGCAGGTCATCGACTGGTTCGTCCAGGCCAAGCTCCAGCTGGCGCCCGGCGCGACCGTCAAGGCGCTGTGAATCGCGCGAGCCGGCGCGCGTCCAACAAGGAGCTCCCATGCATCGCTGGTCATGGATCGGCCTGGTCGTGCTGTCGGCATCGGCGATCGCCCACGCGGATGGCGTGTGCGTGCGCGGCAGCAAGCACTCGAGCCACGTCGACCTGGACGCCACGAGCGCCCGGTTTTGCTTCGAGCCCGGCGGCCTGGCTTGCTACGCGGTGAACCTCCAGACCGGCGCCGTCGCGGGCAACCAGGCACCCGCCGGGGCCGACCGGCCGCAGGTGATGCCGGCGCCCGACGCGCCGAAGGTCACCGAGGCCGCCGCGGACATCACGGTGTGCCACCACGACGGCACCGCGTGCCGCAAGCTCGTGCCCAGGGGACTGGTCGACCCGGGCCTCGGCCTGGTGAGCGCCGTCAACCGCACCGGAACGCTCGCGGCGTTCGGCACCCAGGCGGCGCACCGGCAGTCCCAGGTCGAGACCTTCGACGCGACCACCGGCAAGCACGTCGCGACGTTCAAGCTGCCCGCCCAGGGGGGCATGTGCATGTTCCTCGCGTTTGCCGGCGACACCCTCGACATCACGCAGTCGGAGTGCGGCGGGCCCGACGGCCCCGAGTGGCTGGCCACCCGGACCGGCAAGCGGATCGCCCCGCTCGGCGGCGGCTCGCCGATCCACGGCAACTCGCCGCCGGTCCACGTCACCGGCAACACGTACGCCTTCGCGCCCGCCGCGGGGGACGTCGTGGTGCTCCAGGACGTGGTCACCGGCAAGGTCGTGCAGCGCATCGCGGTCGACAAGGCGGGCGCTGACGACACCGCGACCCTGGTCGGCGATGCCGCCCACCTGGTCCTGGTCCACGCGGGCGCGCGCGCCGGTGATGTCGTCGTGATCGACGTCGCCACCGGCAAGGTGACCCAGCTGCCCGCGAAGCGCTGCTGATGCGGGCTTGCCGGCGCGCGATGGATGCATTCGTCGAATCGCCGCGACATACTGCGCGCATGCGAGCGATCTCGATGTGCGTGCTCGGTCTGGCGCTGGCCTGCGGCGGCGGTGCCGCCGACGCCGGCCCGGCGCGCGACTGCTCGAAGCCGGCGGCGAGGAAGCTGCGCAAGGACGCCGACCAGGCGGCGAGCGCCAAGGACCCCGCCAGGGCGATCGCGCTGCTCGAGCCGTTCCTGCGCGAGTGCAGCGACGACAAGGAGCCGGTCGAGCACGGCTGGGTCGCGAGCGATCTCGGCGTCGCCTACGAGGCCACCGGCCAGTTCGTCGAGTGCCAGAAGCTGCTCGGCCCGCTGACCTACCCGCGGTCCGCGGTCCAGCAGTCCGGCGACGACAAGCTGATCCGCGCGATCGACCACAACCTCGAGCGCTGCACCAAGGGGCTCGATGCCAGGTACGCCGCGGTCAAGACCGGCGGCTGCACGCTGCCGCTCAGCCGCGCGATCGCCACCGCCGCGGCCCCGGCGGCGCTGGTCCCCAGGGGCGCATCGGCGGCCTGCGTCGTGCTGGTCCGCGGCAAGCCGGCGGCCAAGGCCCCCGACGACGACCCCGAGTCGCGCGACGTGGCGTGCCCGCGGGTCGTGCTGGCGTGGAAGGGCGCCAAGGCCGGCCTCGACTACCAGGACCTGTCGGGCAGTGAGCCGGGCGGTGCGCTCGGCGACGACTCGGTGTGCTGCAACCTGAGGTCGATCGCCGCCGGCACGGTCGGTGGCAAGACGCTGGTCCGGGTGCGCGGCCATGGCCGCGACTGCAACGGCGGCACGGCGGACTCCGCGAGCGATGTGTTCTACGAGTGGAACGGCAAGGGGCTTTCCCGCGCGTTCGACGCCTCGATCGGCTACCACTGAGCAGCTATCACTGAGCGGGCGGCGACTCCGCGGGTCAGCCCTGGCCCAGGCGGATCTGCAGGCTCAGGCAGTCGGGCTCGCCGACGATCACCACGTCGCCGTCGCGCAGCGGCGACCGCGTGATCCGGCCGCGCGCGACGTCGTTGATGTAGGTCCCGTTGGTCGTGTTCTGATCGATCGCGACCAGGACGCCGTTGTCCAGGCCGATCCACACGTGCTTGCCCGACGCGCGGTGGTCGTTGACCAGCACGTGGGCGACGCCGGGCTGGCGGCCGACGATGATGCCGGTCGCGGTCAGCGCGAACCGCTGGCCGGCGAGCTCGCCGCGGGTGCAGGTGACGCTGCCGACGCTGAGCGAGCCGAACGCGGTCGGCGCGATGCCGCCGCCGGCCCCGACCGCGACGGTCCTGGCGATCTGCGGGACCGGCACCGGCTGCTGCGGGGTCGGCGCCGACGGGATCCGGCCGTACATCGGCAGCTGCGGCCGCGGGGCCGCTGGCGACGGCCCGTACGCCCCCGGCATGGCGGGTCCACCCGGCATCGCCAGCGCCGCGTACCCCGGCGCACCGGGCGGCACGGCGGGCCGCCGCGACCGCCGCGCGATCCACAGCGCCGCGCCGATCGCCCCGAACCCGCCGATGATCAGCGCGGCGGCGAGCCCGGCGCTGACGCCGGTCTGCTTCTCCTTGCCGTCCTTCTGGGCCTGGCGCGACAGCCGGATCAGGTTGCGGGCCTCGGAGTGGGCCGGGAACGCGGTGTCGACCTCCTCGAACCTGGCGATCGCCTCGGTGTACTCGTCGTTCCAGTAGTGGGTCAGGCCGGCGCGCCACGCCTCGCTGGTCGGGCTGGGCTTGAGATCGAGCTGGGCGTCCTTGATCAGGTCCTTGAGCGTCGCGGACGCGACCAGGAAGTTGAAGCCCTGGACCTCGCCCTGGTTGCCGAACGTCGCCAGGCCGATGACGCTGCCGTGCTGGTCGATCGCCGGGCCGCCCGAGTTGCCGTGGGTGATCGGCGCCGAGATCTGGAGGATCTGCTCGCCGCTGGCGGCGCGCTTGAGCGACGAGATCGCGCCGTCGGTGACCGACGCCTCGAGCTGCGACTTCTCATCGAGCAGGCCCTCGAAGTCGGCGACGCCGGGGTAGCCGAGCACGACGATCGAATCCTCGACCTGCGACCTCGACGAGTCGCCGATCGGCAGGCTCGGCGCGCTGTCGGTCTTGACCTTGATCAGCGCGCAGTCGCGCCCGGTGCCGGGCGCGCCGTACTGCTTGATCTCGTAGTTGAGGTGGTCGCCGTTGGGCAGCACGACGTAGGCGAGCTTCTTGAGCTCGACCAGCTCGACGCTGTTGATGAACTCGCCGAGCTGGGCGCGCGACAGCTTCTGGAGCTGCGCGCTGAACTTCTTGTCGAGCTCGCCGAACAGCGCGCGCTTGAGCGCCTCCTTGGCCTTGGCGTCGCCGTCGTTGATGGTCGCGACCACGTGCGCGTTGGTCGCGATGTAGCCATCGGCGGTGATGAAGAACCCGGTGCCGCTGCCGCCGATCGACTCCTGGAACTGACCGGCCGGGGTGCGGAACGTGCCGACGTAGGCGCCGAGCACGCGCATCACCGACGGCTTGGCGATCATCGCGATCTGCTGCTGCGGGCTGGCCGGTGCGGCCGCCGCCGGGCGAAGCGCCGCCACCGCGATCCCCACCGCGCAGGCGATCCGCATGACGCTCCTCATCACCGCCTATCGTAGCGTATTCCGGCGGGCCGGTGCTCGGGTTCGCCGGCCGGCGAGCCGGGCGTCGCGGAGGTCAGTCGATCGCGGACGACTTGGTCGCCAGGAACTCGCTGGTCGCGCCATGGATGGTCGCCGCGCTCTTGACCACCGCGCCGAGGTAGCTGGACTCGAATACGATCGGGGGCTCGACGTTGGGGCCTGGCGCCGGGGTTGGCCCGCCCGCGACCGCGCCGGCCGCAGCCTCCGAGCCGTCGGGGATGC
This sequence comes from Kofleriaceae bacterium, assembly GCA_036265355.1. Classification (GTDB taxonomy): domain Bacteria; phylum Myxococcota_A; class Polyangia; order Haliangiales; family Haliangiaceae; genus JABFXX01. The sequence goes on from DATAPF010000260.1 coordinate 24,481, forward strand.
TGAACGTCCGCGCGGCGAACGTGTTGGCGAGCACGCTGTTGAAGTTGGCGGCGTTGCTGCTACCGACGTCGACCCGGAAGATCCGCCCGACCACCGAGTCGTTCCACACCACGAACGCCAGGAACGTTGGCTGCCGACCGCTGAGCCGCGTAGGCCCCCGGCGCGTCATCACGTACGCATCGGTGATCCCGATGCCGGTTGGCCACAGGTTGTTGCCGTCGTTGCGCTGGCCGTAGCAGGTCGTGTCGACGGACCACTGGCAGGTCGTGCTGGTCGACGGCAGGTCGGTCTTGACCGCGGCAGCCTGATCGGCGGTGGAGGTGTCCGGATCCAACGCACCGGCGCACCCGGTGATGGCGAGAATGACAAACGCGGCGGCGAGCTTCATGGCTTCCTTTCGAGCTGACAGTTACGGCTCATTCGAACACGATCACATCGCGGACCCAGTCGGCGCGGCGGTCGCCGAGCCATTGCCGGCGCACGTCACGCAGCGCGACCGCCACCGGCGCGCCGGCGCGGACCTTGTCGCGCACGGCGTCGAAGAACGCGGACGCGTTGCTGTCGGGGATCGGCGCGGCCGAGGCGATCACGGCGCGCGCCCCGGCGAGCACGAACGCCGCCGGCAGGCTCCAGGTCTCGTGCAGGACCGGCGCGGCACTCGCGGAACGACAGGCGGCCAGGACGATCAACGGGCTGGTGGTGAACCGCGCCTTGCGCACGTCGGTCGTGGTGAGCGCGAACCGGCCGCCCGCGTCGGGCGACAGCGCGAGATACGACGCCTCGGGCAGTGCGACGTCGATCAGGCCGTGCGCGTGGATCGTGACCTCCCCCGCGGCGCCGATCGCCGCCAGCACGCGCGACGGCGTGGCGGAGGCGCCGGACAGCAGCTCCCCCGAGCTCGACCACGTCGCCAGCCGCGGCAGCTCCAGCGCCGGCGGAGGCTCGACGTCGCCGACCACCAGCGACCGGGGGCTCGGCGGCGCAACCGGCCGGTCGCGGCGCGCGAGGTAGCGCCAGGCGATCGCATCGCCGAGCAGGCGCGCCATGCCATGGACCGGCGGGCGGGCGATGACGTCGACCACCGGGCAGGCGGTCAGGGCGCCGGCGATATCCGGCGGGACCAGGCTCGCCGGATCGATCGCCGGCATCGTGCGGCCCTGGTCGAAGTGCACCAGGGTCTTGCCCGTGGCATCGCGGGCCACGACCGCGCGCGCGCGATCCTCGATCGCCAGCCCGAGCACGCAGCGGTCGGGAGCGGTCAGCCCCTGCTCCCGGGCGAGCAGGCGAAGCGCCGCGTCACCCTCGCCGCGATGCGCCGCCGCGACCACCAGCACCGAGTAGCTGTAGCTCGCGGCCTTGTGGGCGCGGCTGACCGACGCCGGCAGCGCCCCGGCCTCGACGATCGCGCGCTCCAGCAGCGCTTGCCCCGCCGCCGGATCGCGGTCGATCAACAGCCGGCCCTCGGCGTGATCGAGCAGGACCTGATCGGCGGGCGACGCGTCGGGCAGCTTGCGCGCGTCCGCGATCTCGCGCCGCACGCCGGCGATCGCCACGTCGGTGTCTCCGGCCTGGGCGACCTCGGAGCGCGCGAACAGGTGGTTGGCTTCCGTCACCGCCTCGTGCCGCCACTGGCAGGTCGGCCTGACCAGCTCGCGGCGCGCCTCGTCGAACCGGAGCTGGATGATCAGCATCTGCGCGACCATGTCGTGCCCCCACGCCTCCGTGCCGCAGCGAAACTCCCCCTCGGGCGAGCTGCGCACGAGCTCGTCGACGTACGCCCGCACGAGCGGCAGCCCCGAGGCGCCGACCTCGTCGCCGAGCAGGTACAGCTGCGGCAGCAGGATGAGCAGCATGTGCTGCAGCCGCCACTCGCTGGTCTCGCGCGCCCGCAACCACGCCGCCATCAGCGCCGTGCGCGCCTCGGGCAGCCGCTGCCACTCGAGGTAGATCTCGCCGAGCAGCTTGCTGATCGTGATGCAGCGGAACGCGGGCGCCGCGGGCGTGCAGCGCTGCCGGGCGCGCAGCAGGATCGCCTCGGCCCGGGTGTAGTCCGCCTGCTTGAGTGCGAGCTGCGCCTGCTGCTGCAGGCCGAGCAGCTGCATCCACGGATCGGGCGCCGCCGCGGTCAGCCGCGCGAACTCGTCGATCTCGCTGGCGTTGACCGTCCGGCGATCGTCGGTGATCTTCATCAGGACGCCGATCAGCAGGTCGTCGGCGCGGGCGGCGCGCAGCGCGGCGATCAGCCTCGCGCGCTCGGCGCCGGCCGGCACCGGCCGCTCGTCGCCGGTCCGCGGGATGATCTGCATCTCGGCCGCGAGCGAGCGGATCATCTCGGCGTACTGCCGCGACAGCTCGGGGTGCAGGTTCGCCCGGGCGCGGGCGATCGCATCGGCCATCGCGGTGTCCTGGTCGGCGCCGTCGATCGCGTCGGCCAGCGGCTGGAGCGCCGCGAGCTGCGCCGGCGTGGCGGCCGACCGGATCGCGTCGTACAGCACGCCGCGCGCAAACCCGGGCTGGGCGCGGGCGTCCTCGGGCGACAGCAGGATCTCGGCCCGGTCCTTGCCCTGCGCGAGCGCCGCGCTCGCCCGGTTGATCCGGTCGTAGCGCTGCTGCGCGGCCGTCACCTCGCGCTCGACCAGGCTCGCGCGCTGCCGCGCCTCCTCGGCCCAGCCCGGCTCGCCGAGCCCGGCGACCTCGCGGAACGCCGCCGCGGACGCCCGCGACAGGCCGAGATCACGGAGCGCGAGTGCGCGGTTCCACAGCGCCGCGGGGTGGCGCGGACGCCCGGTCAGCGAGGCGTCGGCCAGCGCCAGCGCGCGCTCGGGCTGGTGGTCGGCGAGCGCGAGCGCGGCGCGGTCCGCCATCACGTCGGGCGAGTCGCCGGCGCGCTCGAGGTAGCTCGCGGCCTGCCGGCGCTCGCCGTTGAGCAGCTCCAGCACGCCGACGCCGTGGCGGTCGCCGCGCTTGTCGAGCTGGGCGATCGCCATCAGGTCGACCGCCTCGTGCGGCGAGTCGCCGGCGCGCGGCACGTCGTAGCTGCGGTACGCCGCGGCGCCCGGCCATGCCAGCCGCGCCTCGGTCACCCGGTGCGGCGCGAGCGCGAGCGCGACCTCGCCGTCGGCGCCGGTCGGCGCGCCCGGCTGGCGCGGCGGCAGCGCGAGGTAGACCACCACCGCGGCGGCGGCTGCCACGCCGGCCGCGGCGACCTGCAGGCGGCGCTGCCGGTACCACGCCAGCTCGATCACCGGCGCCCGGTGACCGGCGGCCGCGACCGCAGCGTCGAGCTGCAGCACCTCGGCGAGCTCGGCCTGGCAGGTCGCACAGGTCGCGAGGTGGTCGCGGGCCGCGTCGGCGGCGGCGCCGGTCAGCTCGCCGTCGGCGAGGGCGTGGGTGCGCTCGATCTGGGCGCAGCTCTCGGGGCAGTCATCCGCGGTCATCACTCACCTCCGAGCTCGCGCAGCAGCGCTTCCTTGAGCTTCTTGCGCGCGCGGATCAGGCGGGTCCCGACGGTCGGCTTGGCGATCCGGAGCTCGGCCGCGATCTCGTCGTACGACCGGCCGCGGACGTGGAGCTCGTAGACCCGCCGGAACTCGGGGCCGAGCGTGGCGAGCGCGGCGTCGATCTGCTGTGCAGTGACCCGCACCCATGCCGGCGCGGCGCCCGGCTCGGGCGCGGCGAGCTCCAGGCCCTCGATCGCCTCGGTCCGGGGCGTGCGGCGGTGCTTGCGACAGCGGTCGATGAACAGGTTGTTGAGGATCGCGACCATCCAGCTGCGCAGGTTGCCGCGATCGACGTAGCGGTCCCACGCGCGCAGCGCGCGCTCGTACGTGTCGTGCACCAGGTCCGCGGCATCGGCGTCGTTGCCGCACAGCCGGCGCGCGATCGCAGTGAGCAGCGCCTCGTGCTCGCGGACCGCCTCGCTGAATGAACGCTCCGCGACGGTCACAGCACGACGACGGTCCCACGCAGACTCGCCGGCGGTCAACAACGCGGCATGGTCCATCCATCCCTGAAAACGAGCGATCCGCGAGATCTTCCCGATAATCACGCGCGGGAACAATCGAGCGATTTCACGTTCCTCGGAGCATGTCGATGGTGTGTGCGTTGATCCTGGCTGCGATCGCGGCGATCGCTCCGCACCGGCCCCGGACGCTGCCGATCCATGCGCGCCCGCTACGCCAGGCGCACCCGGCGATCGCCACCGCGGGCGATGCGCCACGGCTGCCGTCGGGCTACCGATCGGTGCGGATCAGCCTGCGCTGGCAGGCGCCCGAGCACTGACTGATCCAGCGCCGGCGAATCGCCCGCGGCGCCGATGATGCATCACAAGTTGCGTGCTCGTGGCCGTTCCCCTGGCGCTCGACGTCGACCTTGACGTCGACCTTGACTCCAGCGTTGAGCTTGACGGCAGCGAAGCGATACGTAGACGTCTGACCCCCACGTCGACCTCGACCTGGTCCCATTGCCGCGCTCCATCGAGGCTCGCAGCACAGTCATCGGTCGACGTCCAACGTCGAGGGTGGGCTCAACGTCGTACGTCGCCGTCGACGTCAACGCTCTGGGTCAACGACCAGGTCAACGTCAACGATCCCGAACACATGTCGAGGACCTGTGACGGATCATCCGCTAGTTCATGTCCTTGCTGAGCCGGGACATCTTGTCGGGTTCGATCGTGACCTTCGCGTACTCGGTCCGATCGTTGACCTCGTTGTAGAACCGCACGGTGTAGACGCCCGGCTCGAGGTGGAACTTGGCCGGGGTATCGAGGGTCTCGACCCCGACGGTGACCCACGACCACGGCCTCGAATCGACCGACAGGGTGCCCTTGTGCTTGCTCGTGTCCCGCGCCGCGACCGACCGCCGGCCGGTCGACCGACCCTCGCCGGACTTGCCGTCGGCCCTGCCGCCGGCCGTCTTGCCGTCGGCCGTCTTGCCGTCGGCCGTCTTGCCGTCGGCCGCCTTGCCGTCGGCCGCCTTGCCGTCGGCCGCCTTGCCGTCAGCCGCCTTGCCGTCAGTCATCTTGCCGTCGCCCGTCCTGCCGTCGGCCGTCTTCCCGTCGGCTGTCTTGCCATCTGCGGTCTTGCCGTCAGCCGCCTTGCCGTCAGCCGTCTTGCCGTCGGCCGCCTTCCCGTCGGCGGTCTTGCCGTCGGCGGTCTTGCCGTCGGCGGTCTTGCCGTCAGCCGCCTTGCCGTCGATGGATTTCGCATCCGCGGCGGCCTTGCCGTCGGTGGATCTCGCGTTGTCGGCACCCGGGGCCTCGGCCGCCCTGGGATCCGGCGTCGGATCGGCGCCGGCGGGCCGCGTCGGGTCCTGCGCGCCCAGAGCTGCCGGCGGGGACGCAGCTGGATCGGGGATCGCCGGCGGGGCCTGCGGCGGCGAAGCCGCCGGTGCGAGCTCGCGGTCGTCGCGCGCCCCGGGTCGGCCCGCGGCCTCGGGCGCCGCCGGCCGGCTCGACGGATCGTCGGTCAACCGGGCCGCGACCTGGCCGCGCTCGGGGGCGGCCTCGGATCGCTGGGACGGCGAGAGCTGGATGACGATCGCGGCGATCGCGCCGACCACCGCCGCCAGGCCGAGCACGGTGATCGTCCAGCGATGGCCGCGCGACTCGACCGCGACCCCTGGCCCGTGACTCAGCGTGTGGCCGCCGACCACGCTCGCCAGCTCCTCGCCGCGCACGTCGGCGTACCCCATCCGGAACGGCGGCATCGGCGTGCCGTCGGCGCGCAGCGCGGCCGGGTTGAACGCGTTGGCGGCCGGGTTGAACGCGTTGCCAGCCGGGTTGAACGCGTTGCCGGCCGGGTTGAACGCGTTGCCGGCCGGGTTGAACGCGTTGCCGGCCGGGTTGAGCGC
>DATAPF010000261.1:0-10855 GCA_036265355.1 Kofleriaceae bacterium
CAATCGCGGCACGAAGCCGGGAATTTCCTGCAGGCGCTTTCTTCCGCCCTCGCCGAAGGTCGGAAGTGATCTGAGCAGGCCCGCGGTGTAGGGATGCCGCGGCTGCGCGAACAGATCCTTCGCCTTGGCGCGCTCGACGACGCGGCCGGCGTACATGACGACGACCTCGTCGCAGGTCTCGGCGACGACGCCGAGGTCGTGGGTGATCAGCAGGATGCTCATCCCGAGCTCGCGCTGCAGCGAGCGCAAGAGGTCGAGGATCTGGGCCTGGATCGTCACGTCGAGCGCCGTGGTCGGCTCGTCGGCGATCAGCAGGTCCGGCTTGCACGCCAGCGCCATCGCGATCATCACGCGCTGCCGCATCCCGCCCGACAGCTGGTGCGGGTACGCGTCGACCCGGTCCTCGGGCGACGGGATGCCGACCCGCCGGAACATCTCGATCGCCACCGCGCGGGCCTCGCGGCGCGACGTGCGCTGGTGCAACCGGACCGCCTCGGCCACCTGATCGCCCACCGTGAACACCGGGTTGAGCGACGTCATCGGCTCCTGGAAGATCATCGCGATCCGGTTGCCGCGGATCGCGCGCATCTCGGCCGGCCGCAGCGCGAGCAGGTCGCGGCCGGCGTAGCGGATCGACCCCGACGCGATCCGGCCGGGCGACGCGACCAGCCGCATGATCGACAGCGCGGTCACGCTCTTGCCGCTGCCCGACTCGCCGACCACGCCGAGCGTGGTGCGCGGCGCGACCTCGAACGACACCCCGTCGACCGCCCGGACCGCGCCGTCACCGGAGCGGAACTCGGTCACCAGATCGCGGATCTCCAGCAGCGGGGTGGACGGTGCGGCCGGCGCCGCCATGCCGCCAGCCTACCAGCGCGCCGCGCCGACCAGCAATTCGCGGTCACGCTTTACCCGCTCGCGCCCATACCGGGCATGCGGATCATCCAAGCTCTCAGCCTCACCATCGCCTTGCTCGTCCCCATCGCCGCGCGCGCCGCCTCCAGCCTCGCCGACTGCTGCCCGTGCTGCCCGAACTGCCCGGACTGCCCGGACTGCCCGCACGGCAAGTGACTCCGGCCGAGGCGCCATGACGGACACCGCCGGCGCCCACCCCCGCCCGGAAGGCTTCGCACGCACCGGCCTGCCGCGCGTGCGATCCGCGCTTCGGCCTCCCGCTCTGTCCCCGCGACGGTCCCGGGTCCGCCCCCACGTGGGGGCCGCCACGGACCTCGCCAAGCCGCCGCGCATCGCATTCGCAAGCCATGTTGCCCGGAGCGCCTTCGCCGGCGACCCGGTGCGCTTTATCGCGAGCGAGATCCGCGCTTCGGCCTCCCGCCAGGTCCCACGACGGCCCGGGTCGCCCCCACGTGGGGGCCGGAGCCGATGGCCGCGCGATCGCGTCGTCGCGCGGAAGGATTGGCCGAGCGTCGCCGGTTGCCATGACATGATGGCCGGCAGGTCCCTGCGCACATGATCGATCGCGCTGCGCTCGACCGCTGGATGGCCGCCGCCGCGGACGGCGACCGCACGGCCGTCGCGCCGCTGTTCCACGCGCTGTGGCCGGTCGTCGTGCGCTACGCGGCGCGCCTGGTCGGCGACGCAACCCTCGCCGAGGACTGCGCGCAGGACGCGCTGGTCCAGCTGTTCGGTCAGCTCGACCGCTACGACCGCGGGCGCGACGCCCTGACCTGGGCGCTGACCCTGACGACCTGGCAGGTGCGCAGCGTGCGCCGCCGCCGCGCCCGCCGCGGCGAGCTCGACCCCGGCCCCAGGGCCGCCGACCCCGAACGCGAGACCGCCGACCCCGGCTCGCTCGACGGCGCTTCGTTCGTCGAGCACCGCGATCTGGTGCGCGCCGCGCTCGCCGCGCTGGAGTCGCTCGGTCCGCGCGACCTCGAGACCATCACGCTCGCCGTGACCGACGCCGACCGCGCCGTCGCCCCGGCCACCTTCCGCAAGCGCCTCGAGCGCGCGCTGGGCCGGTTTCGCACCTCGTGGAGGTCCCGCCATGGCACCCTGTGATCGCGAGCAGCACGCGCTTCGCCGCGCACGGCGGGCCTACCAGCGCGCCCACCTCCTCGCCGCGCTGCGCGGCGCAGTCCTCGCCGGTGGGCTCGCCGCCATCGCGTACGGCCTGCACCGGATGTCGAGCGCGTCCTGGCTCGCCGGCGCCTGCCTCGCCGCAACCCTCGCGGGGCTCGGCTGGCGCGGCGGCGCGTGGCAGCGCGGCGCGCTCGCCGGCATGATCGCCGGGCTGCCCCCGCTGATCGCGCCGACCCTCGTGCTCGCCGCGTCGAGCGGCTGGCACTGTGCGATGTGCGACCAGAGCCCCACTGTCCCGTGCCTGGTCACCTGCCTCGCCACCAGCGCGCTGGTCGGCCTCGCGGTCGGCCACCGCGCGGTCAGCGATGCCTCGCCGCGGCGGTTCGCGATCGCCGCGATCACCAGTGCCGCGCTCACCGGCCTGCTCGGCTGCGGCACGACCGGCCTCGGCGGCGCGGCCGGCGTCGTGCTCGGCCTCGTCGCCGGCGGCGTCACCGGCTGGATCGCCGCCACCCGCGCCGCTCACGCGTGACTGCGGATCCGAGCTGCCCGCACAGCCATGCACCATGGCAGCGCGTGATACGGGATCGAGCGCGATGACTCGATCGTCGCGCCGCATCGATCACCGTCGAGATTCGACGCCACAAGGCCGCTCGACCGGGTGGTGACCATGCTAGAGTGCGTTCCGATGTCGATGCCGACGCAGGAGGAGCTGGTGCGGAAGTTCTCTCCCGGGCTGGACGATCCCGTCACGGCAACCCGCATGGCGGACGTCCTGCTGTAGTCGGCACGGCGAGCATGCCACCGAGCCGATCGACCGCCGCATGCAGCGTGGCACCGCGGGTCGCGCGGTGACGCGAGTCGTCCTCTGGCTCGCGTTGGTTGCGTCCAGGCTTGGCCCGGCTCGAGCGGAATCGTCGGCATCACAGGAACCGGTCCCCGCCGCCGACGCAGCGAGCGCAGACCGCCGGCTGTCGCCGCGCAACGACGTGGTGTACCTCTCGATCTCGCAGATCCACGACGATCTGCTGGCGTCACGAGACCTCCGGATCGGCGCGGGGGCGCCGCTGGTTCGCGGCGATGGCTACGGACTCGGTGTGTTCCAGCGCTACGCGACCACCTGGATCGACAGCGACGAGCTGTTGCCCGGCGCGCTCGTGCTGCACCGCTTCGATCTCATGCTCGGCGGTGGTGCCCGGCTCGCGCCTGGCTGGTCCTTGCGCGGCGCGGTCGGCACGACGTACGCGTCGGATCTCCACGAGCACGACCTGTCGTGGCAGCCGTTCCAGCTCACGGTCGCAGCGCTGGTCCACCATCCGCTCGGTCCGAGCGATGCCTGGACGGCCGGGGTCGCGTATTCCTCGGGCTCGAGTCTCTACCCGTGGCTGCCGACGCTCGGCTACGTCCATCAGCGCGCGGGCGCGCCGTTCCGGTTCGATGCGCTGCTGCCGCACCATGTCCGCGCGGTCTACGCTCTGACGCCGCGCTGGTACGGCGCGCTCGGGATCGAGGTCCACGGCGACAAGTGGCTGGTGCGCGGCATGCGCCAGTCGATCGACACCCGCCGCGAGGGCGGCGCGATCTTCGGCGAGCTCGGCGTCGCCGCGGTCGGGACGGTCCATGTCGAGTGCCGGCTCGGCCTGTCCGTCGATCGCTACACGCTCCCCGACGCGATGACCGACACGAGCCACCGGCTGTCGCTCCGGCCGGCCGCGTTCGCGCAGCTGCTCGCGGTCGTCGCTCCGTAGCGCGCGGCGCAGCGTCTGCCTGGCTCGCAGGGTGCGCCGCTGCTCGCGGCCGAGTTCCGGTCGCCCGAGCCACCCGGGTGCCGTCGAGTTGTGCCACGCTGTCACCGGCCGTGGAAGCCCCTGCCCGTCGAGGCATCGCATCGCACGCCGCGAGCGCGGACCTGCCCGGCCGCGCCCCGATCGCGCGGCGGCCCGGTGCGCCGACCCTCGCGGCCGCCCTCGCCTTCGCGCTGGCCTGCGTGCCGCCGTCGCAGGAGGTGCGCGCGCCGGTCGACCGGCTGGTCAGCGAGCGGCTCGGCTCCGAGGCCGCGCCGGCCGCGCTGAGCCCGACCCAGCTCGACGCGCTGCTCGCCAGGCCGATCGACGCCGCGACCGCGGTGCGGATCGCGCTGGCGACCAGCCCGCGGCTGCGCGTGGCGTTCGACCAGCTCGACATCGCCGCCGCGGACGTCGCCGCCGCGCTCGGCGTGGGGCCGGTGACGGTCGATGCCCAGCTGCGGTTCGCCGGCGATCACGACGAGTACGAGGTCGACGTGATCCAGGGCCTGCTCGGCCTGGTCACTGCGCCCACCCGCCGCGCCGCCGCTCGCGCCGACCTGGCCGCCACCCGCGCCGCGGCGGCCGCCGCCGCGCTGCGCCTCGCCGCCCGGGTCGAGATCGCATTCGACGACCTGCTCGCCGCGCAGCAGGACGCCGCGTTGCGCGAGGCCGCGTTCGACGCCGCCGACGCCGCGGCGACGCTGCGCGAGCGCATGCACGCCGCCGGCAACACCACGGATCTCGCGCTGGCCCGCGATCGCGACGCCCGCGAGCAGGCCCGCCTGCAGCTCGCCCGCGCCCGGGCCGCCGTCGCGGCGCGCCGCGAGGCCGCCGCCGCCGCGATCGGGCTGTCCGGATCGCGGACATGGAGCGCGGCCGGCGAGCTGCGCGCGCTGCCCACCGCGCCGCCCGCGCTCGACGCGCTGGAGGCCACCGCGGCCGCCGCCAGCCTCGAGCTCGCCGCCGGCCGCGACCGCCGCGACGCCGCCGAGCAGCGCGCCCGCGACGAGCGGCTGCGCAGCGTGCTGCCCGAGCTCGGCGTCGGGATCGCGGTCGCCGACGACGGCCGTGGCCGCGGTGTCGGCCCCGCGCTGCGGATCGGCATCCCGCTGCTCGATCCGCGCAGCGGCCCGCGCGCGCGTGCCAGCGCGCTGGTCCGGCGCGCCGGCCACGAGCTCGAGGCCCAGCAGCTCGCGCTCGCCGCCGCCGCACGCGCCGCCCGCAACGCCGCGCTGGCGACCTACGAGGAGGCCCGACACCTGCGCGACGTCGTCCTGCCGCTGCGCCAGCAGATCGTCGACGAGACCCTCAAGCACTACAATGCGATGGACGCCGACCCGTTCGCGCTGATCGCCGCCCACCAGGGCCAGGTCGAGGCCGCGCACCAGTACCTCGACGCCGTGCGCCGGTACTGGAACGCGATGGCCGAGGTGACGGCGCTGTCCCGCGGCGTCATGCTCGATCCAACCTCCGGCGCAACCTCCGGCGCAACCTCCGGCGCAGACGCTCCGGACAACCTCGAGAGCCCGCGATGAAGATCACCCGACGCACGCTGCTTCGCTCCGGCGCGGTCGCCGGCGCCTCGCTGATCGGCGGGCGCGCCGCAGCGCAACCGGCCCCGCCCGCCCCCGCGCCCGCGTCCGCAACATCGGCGGCGCCGCCCGCGCACACCGGCGCGCCCGGCCATCGCGTTGTCGTCCCCAACGGCGCGCTCCTGCCGTGGACGGCGCACGGCGGAGCCAAGATCTACCACCTGCGCGCCGAGCCGATCCGCCACCAGATCGCGCCCGGGCTCGACGTCGAGGCCTGGGGCTACAACGGCATCACGCCCGGGCCGGTGATCGAGGCGGTCGCCGGTGATCGGGTCCGGATCTACGTCACCAACCGGCTCCCCGAGCCGACCTCGATCCACTGGCACGGCATCCTCGTGCCGTACGGCATGGACGGCGTCACCGGGCTGACCCAGCCGGCGATCGAGCCCGGCAAGACGTTCCGCTACGAGTTCACGTTCGATCGCCCCGGCACGTTCATGTACCACCCGCACGCCGACGAGATGACCCAGATCGCCCTCGGCATGATGGGCATGATCGTCGTCCATCCCCGCGCGCCCGAGCCGCGCCGCGTCCGCGACTACGCGCTCATGGCCCACGAGTGGAAGATCCCGATCGGCGCCCGGCGCGCCGACCCGCTCGCGATGAACGACTTCAACGTGCTCACGTTCAACGGCAAGTCATTCCCCGCCACCGCACCGCTGGTCGCCGAGCTCGGCGATCGGGTCCGGATCCGGTTCGCCAACCTCGGCCCGATGGACCACCACCCGCTCCACCTCCACGGCCACACCTTCGAGCTGGTCGGCACCGACGGCGGCGCCATCCCGCCGTCCGCCCGGTTCCCCGAGACCACCGTGCTCGTGCCGACCGGCACCACCCGGACGATCGAGCTCGTTGCCCACGCCGCCGGCGACTGGCCGCTGCACTGCCACATGACCCACCACGCGATGAACCAGATGGGCCACGAGGCCGCCAACCTGGTCGGCGTCGACACCGACGGCCTCGGCGCCGCGCTCGGCCGCGCCGTCCCCGGCACCATGATCATGGGCGCGAGCGGCATGGGCGAGATGTCGCGCATGGCGATGGCCAGGCCGCGCAACTCGATCTCCATGGTCGGCGGCGACGGCCCCTACGGCACGATCGACATGGGCGGCATGTTCACGCTGCTCAAGATCCGCGACCGGCTCACCGGCGACGGCGATCCCGGCTGGTACAAGCCGCGCACCGACGTCGCCAGCGAGGCCACCGCCGCCGAGCTCGCCCGCGACGGCATCGCGCCGTAGGCGGGACCTGCCGTCCGCCTTCCGGACAGCTGCTCAACTTCGGCCCGAGTTCGGACCGGCCACGCAACTGGTGGCCAAGGTCGGTGGATGCAGCCGGCGTTCCCCGACGCCGGCTGCGTGGCGGTCGCCATGGTATCCTGACGACCACGAGCGGAAGGTGGAGAACGTATACGACTACGATGTGGCCCTCTCGTTCGCAGGGGAGGATCGGGCGCGCGCCGAGGAGCTCGCCCATGCGCTAGCGCGTCGCGGCATCCGCGTGTTCTACGACCGGGATGAGACGGCACGTCTGTGGGGCGTGAACCTCCGCACGCACCTGCCCGAGCTGTACCTGAAGCGCGCCCGCTACTGCATCCCGCTCCTGTCGCGGCACTACGCCGAGAAGCCGTGGACGCGCCTCGAGCTCGAGGCTGCGCAGGCCCGCGCCTTCGCCCAGAAGGAGCCTTACCTCCTCCCCGTCCGGCTCGACGATACCGACATTCCGGGGATCCTCCCGACGGTCCAGTTCGTGACCTGGACCGATCACGGCAGCGACACCATCGCCGAGCTGGTGCTCCAGCGCCTGCAGGGAGCCTCCGCGCCGGCCCCTGCCGCGACCCGGAGGCGGCCCCTACGGTGGATCGAGCTTCAGACCGACCACGTCGAGACGTTCGACATCGCGGACGCAGCCGTCGATCCCCCCGACGTGGTTGCCCGCGCCTACGACCGCGTCTGGCTGTCCAGCAAGGACGAGGTCTGGTCGTCGATGGTGACGGCAGGCGTGTACCGGCTGACGAACCACACCCAGGCGGCGGCGATCCGCTACATCCATGTGCGGATCGCCGACCGGGACATGGGCGAGGCCCCGGTCTCCGCCGAGGTCCGCTGCCGGGAGGCGGCGAACGCCTCCGGCGCCGGGATCCTCTACCGCTTCGATCGCGAGCGGCGGCACTACCTTGCGTTCGTGACCGGACCCGACAACCAGTACAGGCTCGGCATCCGCGACGAGCGCGGCTTCCGGTTCGTCCACTCTGAACGCCACACGGCGTCTGCGAGCGCCGGATTCCACCGCCTCGGCATCGCCGGGTCAGGTAGCTCCGTCGAACTCTATATCGATGATCAGCTGGTGCGCCTCATCGACGACGGCGGCCTGCGCCACGGCGACACCGGCGTCGTCGCCGTCGGCACGGGCGAGTTCGACATCGACAACTTCACCGTCTACAAGTGATCCGGCCGAGCCGAGCAGCGCCAACTCGGCACCGAGCGGTTCGAAGCATGCGGCCGCGCGATCACCCTGAGGTGCCCACGAACATGCGCATGACGCCGAGCGCAGGTGAGGGGCTCCCGGCTTCAGCTCCGCAGCGACAGGATTCGTCCCTGCAGCCAGATCGCTGGACTCATCCAGCCAAGAAGCGTCCGTCCAATCCGGATTGCGGAGCTCGTAAGCACGTCTGGCGTCGCCTTGCCTCTCCAATCCGGATCGGCGCTGTTGCAGAGAGATCGGCATCCTCCGGATCCGGATTGGGTCCATCTGAAATCCACGTTCCGAGGGCTTAGAGCGAATCCGGAGTCATCTCGTCGACGGGAGTGAAGCCCCGGTAGGGACTTACAAGCACGTGCAGCATACACCTTGATCCGCCGTCAGGAACTTATAGAGTCCTACCAGGTCCTTTTTTATCCTGGAGAGACCGATGGCGATCGCGGTGGCGAAGCAACTAGAAGCGTGTCCCTGGTGTGGTCAGCGGATCACCCACAAGCAGTTCCTCGACATCGAAGCACGTATCCGCGCGGAAGAAAAGCGCCGGTACGTCGAGGCCGAGACCGAGGCGCAGGCCAGGCTCGCCGCCGAGCGCGAGACGCTGGAGATCCGCCACCGGGCGGACCGCACGGCCCTGGAGCTCGCCGTCCACCAGCTCAAGGAGCAGCTGGAGAAGGCGCGCGAGGACCAGGCCGAGTTCGACCGGCGGCTGCGCGAGGCGATCGAGGCCGCGGCGCAGGCCGAGCGCAGGAAGGCCGAGGCGGACGCCGCGCGCAAGCACCAGGCCGAGCGCGACCACGAGCGCGAGCTGATCAAGGCCGACTTCGATCAGAAGATGCTCAAGCAGGAGGCCGAGAACCAGAAGGCGGCGGTGGCGTTGCGCAAGCAGGTCAGCGAGCTGCAGCGCCGGCTGGAGGACCAGGCCGCACGAAAGCCCGAGGTCGTCGACATCGATGTGTTCGAGCAGCTCAAGGCCGCGTTCACGGACGACCGCGTGCTGCGCCTGCCCAGGGGCGACGCGGGCGGCGATGTCCTGCACGAGGTCAAGTACAAGGGCGAGATCTGCGGCCGGATCATCCTCGACTCGCGCAACCGGGGCAACTGGCAGACGTCGTACGCGAACCGGCTGCGCACCGACATGGTCGAGCAGAAGGCCGAGCACGCGATCCTGTCGACGCTGTACTTCCCGCGCGGCGCGGCGGAGATGTGCCGGCACGACGACGTCCTGCTGGTCCACCCTGCGCGCGTGGTCGAGCTCATCGGCATCCTGCGCCAGGCGATGGTGCGGATGCACCAGACCCGGCTCAGCCAGGTCGAGCGCAACGACAAGAAGCTGCGGCTGTACGACCACCTCACGTCGGACCTGTTCCGCCGCAAGCTCACCGACACCGGCAAGCTCGCCCAGCAGCTGCTCGAGCTCGACGTCGACGAGCTCAAGGAGCACAACCGGGTGTGGAAGCTGCGCGGCGGGCTGCTCAAGCGGCTCGAGACCGTCAACAGCGAGGTGGTCGGCGAGATCAACGACATCGTCGACGGGCGCGACGATGATTGACGCGGCCACCGTCTGGCAGGAGCGGCGGCTCGGCCGCACGATCGTCAAGACCCGGCGAGCGATCGTCGATCTCGACGACGTGCTGCCCAACGACAAGCAGCCGCGGATCGGCCCCAAGGAGGATCCCGAGCTGCAGCGCCAGATCGAGGCCAACGAGGGCATCTTCGAGCCGCTACTGCTCGAGCCCCACCCCACGCTGGGCGACAAGTTCCGGATCATCGACGGCGACCGCCGGTGGTCCAACTCCAAGGTCCTGGTCGACCAGCTCAGGAAGCCGCAGTACCGCCAGCTGCCGGCCGAGATCACCGACCACACGCTCGAGGACGAGGAGCGGCTGCGGGTCTGGATCTACATCCACCGCCAGCGCAAGGAGTGGGACGCCAAGGAGAAGGAGATGGTCGCGTGCCGGCTGGTCGAGCTGGTCGGCCGCGCCAGCGCCGCCAACATCCTCGGCATCACCGTGCGCGAGGTCGACAAGCTGGTCGGCGTCTACCGGCTCGCCGAGCGGCTCAAGCACATCCGCGATCCGAGCGCCTCGATCACCTGGGCGCGCGAGATCAACAGCATCAACAAGAACCTGCTGCCGCCCACCGTACTCGACACCATCGTGGACAAGATCAACGGCAAGCTGATCACCAACTCCAAGGACGTCCGCCGGCTGCGCGCGATCCTCAAGGACCCCGTGGCCAAGGATTGCTTCCTGTCCGGCGGCACGTCGATCAACGACGCGCTGGACAAGCTCGGCGAGCCGTCGCCGCCGCCGCGGGCCAACGGCCTCGCCGGCGACCTCGGCGCGATCGTCGCGTCGATCCGCAAGCACCCGTGGACCGCGCTCGCCGAGCTGCGCGGCGACGAGGACGCGCTGCGCACCATCGAGGAAGCCGAGAAGCTGCTCCACGAGCTCAAGAAGGCACTCCAGCACTGACCGGTTCGTCCCCGGCACTGCCGACCCGACTCGACCACTCCGCCTCACTCCCATATTGCCCTTGTAGCAGCCTCCGCGCTGCCACGGACTCGTTCATCCTCCGCACGATCCAGCCAACCACTCCGCGCTCCCGTCAGCTCCACGCATTCGCAGCCTGCGCGCTGTCGCGGACGCCTGCGTCCTGAACATTGCCATGCCGCTCACCTTCACTCCGACATTCGATATCTCCAGCAAGCCCCGCGCCGCGCCGGAGTCCTCTGTTCTCGGTAGCGCCGGCCGTCCCACTCCCCGGCATACCCTCGTCCGTGTCCTTGGCAGCCTGTGCGCTGCCCTGGACGCATTCGTCTTGAACACCGCCGCTGTCACCCACCTTCACCCGGTCACTCTGCACTTCTAGCCGACCTCTCCTTCCACTCCGCACTTCCAGCAGCCTCCGCGCTGCCATGGACTCGTTCGTCCTCGGCAGCACCATCACCCG
>DATAPF010000262.1:0-24844 GCA_036265355.1 Kofleriaceae bacterium
GTCGGCTCGGCAGCGCGTGCGAGCGCGGGCTGGCCGAGGCCTGTCTGTACCTCGCCCAGGACGCGGCCGCGCGTGACGCCCCCGAGCCCGAGATCGAGCGGCTGGACCGGCGGGGCTGCGAGCTGGGCAATGCCGAGGCGTGTCGCGATGCCCTGGGACTGGCCGCGGCGCGGCATGACGATGCCGCCGCGCGGCGGTTCGCCACCGAGGCGTGCCGGATGGGCGCCGCGGCGGGCTGTCAGGCGCTGATCGAGCGCGATGCCGAGCTCCCCGTGGTGCCGGAGTACCGGCAGCTGCGCGACTACCGCAGCGTGTGCGACGTCGCCCATCCCGCGGCCTGCGAGCGGCTCGCCCGGCTCGAGGCCGCCGGCGCGGCGTTTGCGCGCGAGGTGCTCGACGCGATCCACGGTCAGGACGCCGCGGCGTTCGCGCGGCTGTGGTCGGGGACGGTCGAGGTCACAGGGGTGTGGTTCGCCGATCGCGCGTGCGCGCGGCGGTTTCCGCAGGACTTCACGCTCACCGCCGACCGCCAGCCGGAGTTCCTGCGCTGCCTCGCGACGCTCGATGCCCACGTCGAGCCGCCGGGCCCGAGCCACGAGACCCCGGTGCTCGCGTACGACCCGGGGCTGGCGATCCATCTCGGCGTTCGCGGCCGGGTCGTCGAGCAGATCTGGGCCGATGTGGCGCGGATCGAGGATCCCGACGCCGCATCGATCGATCCAGATCTGCTCGCGTCCCACCTGGTGTCGGGGACGCTCGATGTCCGACCCGGCGCGGCGGCGCGCACGACCGCAGGCGCGCCGGCCGGCGCGATGTCCGTCGCCGTGCAGATGTGCGTCGATCGGTCGGGCTGGGTCGACGGCACCCGGATCGAGCGGAGCACGCCGCTCACCGCGGCCTACGCGCGCGCCGTGCTGGCCGCGACGGCGACCTGGCGGTTCACGCCGTTCCTCGCGCGCGGCAAGCCGGTCCGGGTGTGCGCGATCAAGACGTTCTCCGACTCCCCGGAGCCCCAGGCCGGGCATCGCGAGCAGCCGGCGAACCTCGCCCCGATGGCCGAACCCGGCGGTCCGCCGCCGGACGTCCCGCCCACTGCCCTCGCTGCGTTCCGGATCACCGGCCAGCTGAACATCGTGCCCGATGACGCCACCAAGACCGCGCTCGCGCGGGCCGCGCTCGCGACCGCCCAGCGGGTCCGCGTGGTCGGATCGTTCAAGCTGTGCATCAGCTCGAGCGGCCGGATCCAGACCATCACCACGCTGAAGTCGACCGGCGTTCCGGTCTACGATAGCAAGCTGCTCCACGACATGCGCGAGGGCTTGCGGTACCGGCCGTTCCTGCTCGCGGGTGTGCCGTCGCCGGTGTGCACCGTGGTCACCTTCATCTACAGCCAGAACTGAACGCATCTCCGAGGGACCCGGACGCGGATCGGACGTGACGATCTGGATCGTTCCCCGGGGACCTCAGCGTGGGCGGGGCGCGGGCGGCGCGGGGGCCGGCGTCATCGCGGCGGGCGGCCAGATCGGCTGCATGCCGGGGAGCCGGGTCTGCACGCGCGCGAGCGCCTGCTGGCGGGCTTCGACGCAGGCGTGGACGCGGGTGTAGCCGTAGTAGGCGCTGGCGGCCTCGAGCGCGGCGAGCGGGGCGAACAGGGCGATCGCGTCGGCGCGCGAGCCCAGGCGGTTGTTGTTCATCTCCCACATCGCATCGGTCGACCCCGCCGCGGACAGGGCGGTCAGGCCGGCGAGCGAGGCGAGCACGGTGTCGAGCACCGGCGCGACGCGGCTGTCCGAGCAGCTGAACGACGGCAGCGCGGCGTGCTCGGGTGGCGGGCCGGCGACGAAGCCCAGCGAGCATCCCGCGAACAACAGCGCCGTGGCGGCCCCGATCCGTCGCATGACTGCGCTATAGAGTCGATCTCGTGGGGTCGTCAAGAGCCGGGTTTGCCGCGGTGGCGCTGGCCGCGCTGGTCGCCGTCCAGGTCGGGTGCGCGGTCGTGCAGCGGCCCGGACCGCTGCCGCCGCTCGCGCCGGACCGCTACCAGCACGCGGCGGATCCGGACCCGGCGGTGCGGTCGCGGGCGGCGGACGAGCTGGTCGCCGATCCGGCGCAGCAGGGGATCGACTTCCTGCTCGTGCTCGAGCAGCGCGACGTCGACCCGGCGGTGCGCGCCCACGCGGCCGCGGCGGTCGCCGAGCGCAGCGATCCGTCGTTCCTCGACGTGCTCGACAGCTCGGCGCGCGCCGATCCGGATCCGGCGGTGCGCCAGGCGGCGCAGCGCGCGCGCGACCGGCTGTGGCGGCGGAGCCGGGATCCGCATGTCGCGGCGGCGTGGTCGGTGCTGTGTCCGGGGTGCGGACAGTTCTACCTGCACGACAGCACGGCCGCGGAGGCCCAGCTGGTCGCGACGGCGGGGCTGCTGGCCGGCGGTCAGCTGCTGGTCGGCAACGACAGCGTCAACGTCGATCACGCCGCCGGCTCGACCAGCGCGGCGGTCGGCTTCGCGATGGCGAGCGTCGGCCAGGACCTGTGGTTCTACTCGATCTTCGACGCCTATCGCAGCGCGCGCGTGCTGCGCGACGACGCCGGCTACCGCCATCCGATCACGCGCGAGACGCTGCCCGAGCTGGCGACCGCACCGTTCCGGCCGAGCGTGCTGGCCCGGCCGTGGGTGTGGGGCGGCGTGCCGCTCGCGCTGGGCGCCGCGCTCGGCCTCGAGTACCTGTTCGATCGCGGCTCGCTGTCGAGCCACGGCTCGATCTTCGACGTCCGCAGCATCAACGTGCTCGGCCACACGTTCCAGTCGCGCCCGCTCGGGTTTGCCGCCGGGGAGGCGTACTGGGCCGCGCTGTTCGCCCCGGTCGGGGTCGGCGAGGAGGCGCTGTTCCGCGGCTACCTGCAGACCGAGCTCGAGGAGCAGCTCGGCACGTACGGCGGCCTGGCCGCGGCGTCGGGGATCTTCGGCGCGTTCCACGTCGTGAACTTCATCGGGCCCGGCCAGGACATCAAGCAGGCGGCGTTCGCGCTGCCGGTGATCGCGTCGGTCGGTGCCGCGGCCGGCCTGGCGTACATCCACACCGGCCACAGGCTGGAGACCAGCGTGGCGATGCACTTCTGGTACGACTTCCTGCTGTCGACCGTGGCGTTCGCCGCCGATCCGCAGAACCAGCCGTTCGTGGTGCAGTTCGGCATGCCGCTGTGAGCGGCGCGGCTCACAGCGCGCGCGGATCGGCGCGGTCGCCGACGAGCCGGGCGAGACTGCGAATTCACTGAATGGAACACAGTCTGTGATGCCGTGCACCGCGTGGCGCGGTTCTCGTTCGAGACCGGAAGCGTGCTGCGCCATGACAGCTGATCGAGAGCCGTGCCTGACGCACGATCTTCAGTTCTCGCTCCACGTCTCGTCCTCGTCTGCTTCCACTTTTGGCCGCACGGCGAGCGCGCGACTTCGCATCTCGGCGCCCTACAACCAAGGGCTGGAGCCAGGACCCCGGGGTCTGTGCACCGAATCTGTCAAACCGGCGCGCAGGGTGGCGGCCATGTCGGCTGGCCAGGCGCGCCGCATTGTCAACCAAGGAGCCTCTGATGATCTGCAATGAATCGACGTCCGGATCGACACCTGTTCGCGCGACCCGCGCCCTGCGGTCGTGGATCGCCGCCGCGGTGGTCGCGGCCGCGCTCCCGCTGGCCCAGGGCTGTGCCACGGATCACGCGACCGCCCCGCCCGAGGGACCGACCGGCGAGCTGGTCATCGCGCTCACCCAGCCGGGGCCGCACGGCGAGATCTACCACCTGGCCAATGCGACCTTCGAGATCGTCCACACCGACGACGGCGTGACCACGTTCGTCGACGGCAGCGGCTTCGACGGCCCGGCCACGGTGAGCCTGCCGCCCGGCATCGTCGACGTCACGCTGCTCGACGGCTGGTCGCTCGAGAAGTCGACCGACGGCGGGATCTCGTTCCAGCGGGTGGACGCGCTGCTCGGCAGCTCGCAGACCAACGCGCTCCGGATCCTCGCCAACCAGCCGGCGTTCGTCGAGTTCGCGTTCCTGATCCGCCAGACCAACGGCATGCTGGCGATCACGCTCGGCATCGTCGCGTCACCGCGCGAGCTGGCCGGCGGCGTGGTCGTGCAAGGCGCGAGCGGCGATCTCGCCGACTACGCCGTGGGCACCGCCAGCACGCTGGACTTCGGAGTGTTCTTCGAGCTGTTCTCCCTCGAGTCGGTGACGCTCCCCGACGGGACCAAGCAGCACGTCTACACCGCGTTCGGCCAGCAGGGCTCGCTCGGTCCGACCCCGCTGCCGTCGACGGCGGTCGCGGCCGAGTTCTACAACGACGAGATCGGCACGCTGTCGACGCTCGCCGCGGGCTTCAGCGGCGGCACCCTGACGTACGCCGTGTCGGCCAGGCCGGACGGCACGATCGAGCTGTCGGGCTCGCTGCTCGGCACCGCCGACCTCGAGTTCGGACCCAACACGATCGACGCGATCCCGCCGACGATCGGCCCGGATGGCTTCCCCAACGACGAGTTCTTCTACGACTCGACGCTGCCGTTCACGCTGCTCGAGCAAAACGGCTCGATGTCGGGGCTGCTGCGGATGCGCCACCTGCTGCCGACGCCATGAACCATCGCCGGGCAGCGCGCGGCGGCCTCAGTACACGTAGCCGACGCTGAGCCCGATCCGCTCGATCACATCGCTGCCGCCGTCGGCCTTGTCGTCGTCGGTCAGGTCGTAGCGGAACGACCAGCCGTATTCGATCAGGCTGGCTTCGCCGCGGACCTCGAAGTGGCCGAGGTGGATCACCGCGCCGAGCGCGCCCTGCACGCCGTTGACCGACGTGCTCACCTTGTAGCGGCTCTCCATCATGCCGCCGGACACCACCAGGCGGTTCTCGGCGGCGACGTAGGGCTCGAACCGGCCGAGCAGCAGCGACGCGCGGCCGCCGATCCGCACCGCCTTGTAGGCGGCGTCGGGCACCGTGGCGCGCTGTGCGTCGCCGTCCATCGAGCCGTCGGTGGTGAACTGGTAGCGATCGCTGGTGTAGCCCGCGCCGACCTCGAGCGTCCACGCGCTCGCGATCGTCCAGCGATGGCGCAGGCTGATCTCCAGGCTCCGCCACGAGGTGGTGAGCGCGGTCGGTGTCTCCGCGCCGGTCATCGAGTTCTTGACCGAGACCGCTTGCGGATTGACGCCGATCTGGAACCGGCCGTAGAGCGACAGGCCGGGCAGCGCACCGAGGTGGAACAGCGTGGTGGGCCACAGCTCGACGGTCGCGCCGGTCAGCACCTCGCCGCCCTCGCTGTCGTTGCGCTGCCGCGCCGGGGTCAGGTTGTTGTTGTAGGTGAACTGGCGAAACCCGATGTCGGTCGCGGCGGCGACCGCGAGCAGCGGACCGGTTCGCGCGCCGTCCGGCGCCTCGCGCGCGGCGGCGAGCGCGGGGGGTGGAGACGCCGGCGGTGCGGCCGGCTCGGCGGCCCGGGGCACCGACACCGTGGCGTCGGCGTCGACCTCGACCTCGACGAACTCGTCGTAGAGCTTCTTGCCGTCGCGCTCGAGCACGACGTGGTGGGCCCCGGCGAGGATGTCGAACCGCCCCGGCGCGGTGCCCTGGGCGCGCTCGTCGATCTTGATCGTGGCGCCGTCGCTGCCCTCGATCACGAGCGCGCCGTACGCCGGGCGGAGCTTGAACGACACCCGCAGCGGCCGCGCGGTCTTTCGCGGCACGACCAGGTTCTCGATGATCGCGCGCCGGTTCTCGGCCTCGATGATGATCGGGGTCTCGCCGATCGGCGCGTCGACCGTGCAAGGCGTGGTGCAGACCTCACCGTCCTCCTTGACGTTGAAGTAGACCTTGGCGCCCGGCGGGTCGGTCTCGATCGTGACCTTGCTCGTCCTGGTGGCCGGCGTGCCCTGGCCCGGACCGCCGGCCGCGGCGCTGCCGGCGGCGCTCGCCACCAGGCACGCGGCAAGGACGTGCGATCGCCACATCGGCCGCGATCATAACCCGCGCACCCCGGCGCCGCCCAGTTCCATGCTCGGGACCGCCGGCGGCCCGGCAACCGACCGCAGGCTCGTCGCGAACGGCGCGTCGTTCCATTACACTGGAGCCATGGAGAGAAGCGTCAAGGGACTGCTCGGCGGTGGGCTGCGGCCCAACGATGCGCGGCGGTTCCTGATCGAGGCGATGATCGGCGCGATGAACGCCGACGGCGTCATCGACCCTCGGGAGACCCAGACGGTCGAGCGCCTGATCGGCAGCCATCCGCTGTTCCAGGGCCTCGGCCCGGGGGCCGCCCGCACGCTGATCGACCTGTCCAACGATGCGATCGAGTTCGCCGGCAGCGCGTTCAACCGCGCGCCCGCGATCGCCAAGGGCCTGCCGGCGCGGATCCACCGGCTCGCGGCGTACGGGATGGCCGCCGAGGTCGCGGTCGCGGACGACCAGCTGGTCGACGGCGAGCTGCGCTTCCTCGAGGCGCTGCGGATCGCGCTGCGGATCGCGCCGCTGGAGTCCGAGTCCCTGGTCGACCAGGCGCGCGCCGGCCACCTCGGCGAGTACCTCGAGGACCGCTATCGCCGGATCAAGACGCTGATCCCGGTCGCGGCCGAGGTGTTCGTGCTGCGCGCCCTGGGCCGCGGGATGGCGACCGACGACGAGCGGTTCCGGATCCGCGACTTCTTCGCGGCGATCCCCGACCTCGCGCTGTCGCCGGACGACCTCGATGGCGTGCTCTACCAGGCGTTCCGCCGGCCGCGGCCGCCGGGCGCCCAGGTGTTCGGCGAGCTGTCGCAGGTCGCATCGACGCTGCCCGATCCGGTCGATCGCTACTGGATGATGGTCTACACGCTGGTCGCCGAGCTGCCGGCCACGGTGCCGAGCTGGCGCGTGATCCCGTTCACCGGCGTGATGCAGACCGCATTTCAGATCACCGACACCGACATGGAGCTCGCCGTGATCGATGCGCTGAGCTTCCCCCCGGCGATGTCGCGGCCGCACTGATCCACGGATCAGCGGGCCGACGAAGTCAACCGCCGCGTGCGCGGATCGCGCGCGGCATGACACGCCTGGCCTACCTCACCGCGAGGCGCACCGCACGGCGCGATCCACGGTGCATAATGAACGACACGTCATGACGTCGGACACCATCGAGCTCGTGGAACGCGTGCGTCGCCACCTCAAGGAGTACGAGAACGGCTGCCAGATCGCCGGGCCCGTGCCGGAGGCGGCGATCTCGGCGGCGGAGGCTGCGCTGGGCTGCAAGTTCCCGCCCTCGTACCGGAGCTTCCTGCGCACGTTCGGCGGCATCGCGATCCCACCTCACCTGGGGGTGGTCCATGACTTCGTGGGGGTCGCCGCCGAGTCGGTCGATGCCGCCGGCCCGGCGGGGGGAGCGACCGACGTGGTCCGCCGCACGCTCCAGGCCCGTATCGAGCGCAAGCTCGCGGATCACCTCGTCGTCGTCGGCCTGGGCGCGCAGCACCAGGAGTGGTTCTGTCTCGACGTCTCCAAGCCGAACAGCACCGGGGAATACCCGGTGGTGATGTTCGACGCCAAGGACAACGCCGTGGACCAGCAGTTTTATGAGGACTTCGGGCAGATGCTGGCAGAGGTCATGGGCTTCGTGGCCGACAACCTGGACCAGCCCCTCGACTGAGCGCTCACGCTCGACCCTGCTTCTGCTATAGGTTTTCTGGATGAGCCGGCCGACGTGGGCTAGGTGGGTGACCCGCATCTCGCTGGTGCTCGGCCTCGTTGCGCTCGTGCTCACGATCCGCGACACCGGGCTGGCCCAGATCGGGATCTACTTCAAGCGGATCGGCTGGGGCTGGGTCGCGGTCGTGATCCTCGAGGTCGCGATCACCACGCTCGACGCCAGCGCGATCCGCGCGTTCCTGTCGCCGGATCACGACAAGGTCGGGCTCGGCAGCGCGCTCTTGTCCCAGCTCGCCGGCCGCGCGGTCAACGCCGTCACCCCGAGCGGCAACCTCGGCGAGGCGGTCAAGGTCTCGGTCCTGGTCGAGCACGTCAGCCAGTCGCGCGCGGTCGCGACGATCCTGCTGTACAACGTCGTCAGCTTCACGGTCGAGCTGGTCACCGTCGGGATCGCCGCGCTGATCATGGCGGTGTTCCTGCCGATGCCGGCGGCGGTGCGCTGGGGGCTGCTCGGCGGCGGCGCGCTGGTGCTCGCGCTCGGGCTGGCGATCTACGCGCTGGTCCGCCGCGGCGTGCTGGTCAGCGCGGCCCGGCTCGCCGCCCGGATCCCGGTCCCCGGCCTGGCCAGCGTGCGCGGCTGGCTGTGGAAGCTCGCGCGGCCGTCGCGCTACCTGCTGCACCCCGAGCGGCTCGCGCGCTGGGAGCCCCGGCTGCGCAGCGTCGACGACAAGATGAAGCTGATCGAGGGTGCGCGGCGGCGCGATCGCCGGCTCGGCATCGCGCTGGTCGTGGTGTCGCGGCTGACCTCGATGACGCTGTCGTTCCTGCTGCTGATCGCGATGGGCGAGACCCTGACGATCGGCCTGGTCGCGGCGATCACCGTGGGCAGCTTCTTCATCTACATGGCGTCGACCCTGGTGCCGATGGGGATCGGGATCAACGAGGGCGGCTACACCGAGCTGCTCCGCGTGCTCGGCGAGAACCCCGCGCGCGGCACCGCGCTGGTCCTGGCGCGCCGCGTCGCGCTGATCCTGTACGCCGCGATCGGGCTCGTGCTGGTCACCGCGAGCGAGACCGTGCAGCGCGCGCGCGAGCGCCAGGCGACCCGCACCGCCGCGGTCAGCGGCGCGATCCCGGTGCTTGCCGAGGTCGGCATCGTGGCGACCCCTCCGGTCGCGCCCGCCATATCCGAGATGGCGGATTGATCGGCGAGAAATCGGCGCCGCGCCGCCAGCGGTCCGGGAACGCTGTGCGTCATCGGGCGTTGCGTGAGCTCGACATGGGCTGAGCGCAGCCTGCGAGCGGCAGCGCACGCGCCGCGGTGTGACGCAGAGTCGCGGTGGCTGCCCGCCCGGCGGACGATTGTTGGTATATATGAAGTTCCACCCCTACCCTCCGACCGGAGCCTCGCGTATGGCGTTCTCGCTCGACAAGCAAGGGATCTCGATCGCCGAAATTCACCGCAACGCGTCGCCGGCCTTCCTCTACGAGGCGGCGCTCAAGTTCGAGAAAGGCTCGACGATCTCCTCCACCGGCGCGCTGATCGCGTACTCGGGCAAGAAGACCGGCCGCAGCCCGACCGACAAGCGCGTGGTCGACGAGCCCGAGGTCCGCGACGACGTGTGGTGGGGCAACGTCAACATCAAGCTCGACCCCCACAGCTTCCTGGTCAACCGCGAGCGCGCGGTCGACTACCTCAACACCCGCGACCGGCTGTACGTGATCGACGGCTACGCCGGCTGGGATCCCCGACACCAGCTCAAGATCCGCGTGGTCTGCGCGCGCGCCTACCACGCGCTGTTCATGCACAACATGCTGATCCGGCCGACCGCCGACCAGCTGGTGAGCTTCGGTGAGCCCGACTACGTGATCTACAACGCCGGCGGGTTCCCGGCCAACCGCCACACCACCGGCATGACGTCGACCACCTCGGTCGACCTGTCGTTCGAGCGCCGCGAGTTCGTCATCCTCGGCACCGAGTACGCCGGCGAGATGAAGAAGGGCGTGTTCACGATCATGAACTACCTGATGCCCAAGAACGGCATCCTGTCGATGCACTGCTCGGCGACCCAGGCGCGCGACGGCAACGACACGTCGGTCCTGTTCGGGCTGTCGGGCACCGGCAAGACCACGCTGTCGGCCGATCCCAAGCGGCTGCTGATCGGCGACGACGAGCACTGCTGGAGCGATCAGGGCGTCTTCAACATCGAGGGTGGCTGCTACGCCAAGGTCATCAAGCTGTCGAAGGAGCAGGAGCCCGACATCTGGAACGCCCTGGCGTTCGGCGCGGTGCTGGAGAACGTGGTGTACGAGCCGACCTCGCACCTGGTCGACTACGACAACACGTCGATCACCGAGAACACGCGCGGCAGCTACATCCTGGACACGATCCCCAACGCCAAGCTCCCGGCGCACGGCGGCCACCCCAGGAACGTCATCTTCCTGACCGCCGACGCGTTCGGCGTGCTGCCGCCGGTGTCCCGGCTGACGCCGGGCCAGGCGATGTACCACTACATCTCGGGCTACACCGCCAAGGTCGCGGGCACCGAGGTCGGCGTCAAGGACCCCGAACCGACGTTCTCGCCGTGCTTCGGCGGTCCGTTCCTGGTCTGGCACCCGACCAAGTACGCCGAGATGCTCGCCGACAAGCTCAAGAAGCACAGCGCGCAGACCTGGCTGGTCAATACCGGCTGGTCGGGCGGCCCGTACGGCGTCGGCGCGCGGATCAAGCTCAGGTACACCCGCGCGATCATCGACGCGATCCACTCGGGCGCGCTGCTCAACGCCCCGACCGTCACCGATCCGGTGTTCGGCCTCGCGGTGCCGAGCTCGTGCCCCGACGTGCCGGCCGAGATCCTGCAGCCGCGCAACACCTGGGCCGACAAGGCCGCCTACGACGAGAAGGCGAAGAAGGTCGCGTCGCTGTTCCGCGAGAACTTCAAGAAGTACGAGGCGCAGGCGTCCGCCGAGGTCCGCGCCGGCGGCCCGAAGCTGTAGAAGCTGGTCGCACTGATTCGTGGCCGGGATGGCCTCCCCCGCGCGACGCGACGCGCGGAGGGGTGAATGGACCGGCTCTGCCGGGCCAGAGGGGACGGGAAGGTCCCCTATCGATCAACGAGAAGGCGAAGAAGGTCGCGTCGCTGTTCCGCGAGAACTTCAAGAAGTACGAGGCGCAGGCGTCCGCCGAGGTCCGCGCCGGCGGCCCGAAGCTGTAGCCCGGCGTCACTTGTGGCCGGGCGCGCCGGCCTTGCCGTCGCCGGTCCACGGCGTCAGCTGGCCGTCGACCTGCTTGCGGTCGCCGACCACGACGATCGTCATCTTCTTCGGATCGAGGTAGGTCGACGCGATCCGCTGGACGTCGGCCGGGGTGACCGCCCACACCCGCTGGGCGAAGTTGCGCAGGTAGTCGTCGGTCAGCCCGTGCTTCTCGAGGAAGCTGAGCTGGCGGACGATGCCCTGCCGGGTCGAGTTGCGCAGCACGAACACGCCGGCGAGGTAGGACTGGATGCCGCGCAGCTCGTCGGCGGCCGGCGGCTCGGCGCGCAGCCGCGCCACCTCCTTGAAGATCTCGGTCAGCGACGCGCCGGTGACGTTGGTGGTGACGTCGGCCTGCTCGCTCCACGCCGCGTTGGTCTCGGGGGTGTCGATCTGCGAGCGCGGCGAGTAGGTGTAGCCCTTCTGCTCGCGGATGTTCGCGGTGATACGCGAGCCGAACGAGCCGCCGAGCAGGGCGTCGGTGACCAGCAGCGGCACGTAGTCGGCGCTGCTCGGCGTCACCACCCGGAGCCCGACGATCAGCGTCGACTGCACGGCGCCCGGCCGGTCGACCACGCGCACCGCCGCCGGCGCGGTCGGCGCGAGCTTGACCGGCGCGTGCTCGGGGCCGCGCGCCCAGTCGGCGAACGCGTCACGCGCGGCCTTGTGCACCGCGGCGTCGTCGAACCGGCCGGCCACGTAGAGGTGGGAGCGCGCGGCGCCGACGTGGGCGGTGTGGAACGCGCGGACCTGGTCGACCGTGTAGCTCCTGAGCAGCGCCTCGGTCGGCAGGATGCGGCCGTACGGGTGATCGGGGTACAGCGCGCCCTCGAACTGCTCGCGCGCCAGCTGCCCGGGCTGGGTCTGCGCGATCGCCAGCGTGCGCACCAGGTCGGCCTGGACCCGCGCGACGTCGGCCGGCGGGAACGCCGGGTTGCGCGCCACGTCGGCGACCAGCGCGACCGCGCGCGGCGCGAACTCCGACAGCACCTCCAGCGTGATCGTCGTCTGATCGGACTCCACGCCGACCGCGAGGTCGCCGCCCATCGCCGCGGCGGCCTCGGCGAGCTGCGCCGCGGTCTGGCTGCGCGTGCCCTCGGCGAGCGAACGGCCCATCAGGTCGGCGAGCCAGGTCTGGCGGGCGTCCTCCTCGGCGTTGCCGCCGCGGATCGTCAGCACGACCGCCGCCTTGGCGACCGCGCCGTAGGCCACGGTGGTGAGCTTGAGCCCGTTGTCGAACGCGGCGTCCTGGTGCGACGGCAGCGCGAACGGCCTGGGTGCCGCCGGGGGCGGTGGGGTCTGCTTGTCGGCGCGGGCCGGCAGCGCCACCAGCGCGGCGGCGATCGACAGCGCGATGGGCATCGGGCGCATGAGGCTCTCCACGGCTACTTCCCCGCCTTGAGCGCGAGGATGGTGCGGTTGGTCGGCCGCAGGTAGTCCTGCGCCGTCTTCAGGATCAGCTCGGGCGTCACCTTCATCAGCTCGGCCTCGAGCCGGTTGATCCGCTCCGGGTCGCGATCGAACAGCGCGAACGACGCCAGCAGATCGGCGCGGCCGAACCCGAAGAAGCCCTCGATCATGTCGTACAGCTGCGCGCGCATCTTGACCCGGGCGCGCGACAGCGTGCTCGCGCTGATCGGCTGCGTGCGCAGCGGCTCGATCACCTCGTCGATCGCGGCGATCATCTGGTCGACCGTCTTGTCCTTGTCGTGCACCGCGCTGACCATCCACAGCATCGGCCCGGCGTAGTCGAACTGGTTGCCGAGCAGGTTGACGCCGCCCGACAGCTCGCCGGTCAGCTTCCTGTCCTGGACCAGCTTCTGGAACAGCGCGCTGTCGTGACCGTCGAGCAGGACCTCGTGCAGCAGCGCGAACGCGTAGAACTCGGGCGTGTTGCGATCCGGCACGTGGTAGGCGACCGCGAACGCCGGCCGGTCGGCGAGCGGATCGACCTTGTCGGCCCGGATCTCCTGGTCCTGCCGCGGCTCGGTGAGGTCGGGCCGGACCGGGTCGGGGCCGCGCGGGATGTCGGCGAAGTACTTCTTGATCCACGCCTCGGTCTGCTTGTAGTCGAGATCGCCGGACACCACCAGCGCGGCGTTGTTGGGCGTGTAGTACTGGTGGAAGAACGTCTGGACGTCGGCGAGCGTGGCGTGGTCGAGGTCGGTCAGGTCGCCGTAGAAGTTGTGGGCGTTGTGCCAGTTCTTGTTCGCGTACTGCGGCATGTCGAGCCACGGGAACCCGCCGTACGGCCGGTTGAGCACGTTGACCCGGACCTCGCTCTTGACCACGCCCTGCTGGTTGGTCAGGTTGTCCTGGGTCACCGCCAGGCCACGCATCCGGTCGGACTCGCCCCACAGCATGGTCTCCAGCGTGTTGGCCGGCACGACCTCGAAGTAGTTGGTGAAGTCGAACCGCGTCGAGCCGTTGAGCACGCCGCCGTTCGACTGCACCATCTTGATGAACTCCATCTTGCCCAGGTTCTGCGAGCCCTGGAACATCATGTGCTCGAACAGGTGGGCGAACCCGGTGCGATCGCGCGGCTCGATCCGGAACCCGATGTTGTAGTAGACCGCCACCGCGACCACCGGCGCGGTCGGGTCGCGCGACAGCACGACGCGCAGCCCGTTGGGCAGCGTCATCGATCGGAGCGGCACGTGGAGCGACTGCGCGGCGGCGTCCGGCGCGGCGCGGCCGGCGTCGCCACCGGGGGTCGCGGGCCGCGTGGCGGACGAGCCGCAGGCGGCGATCGCCAGCGTGCACAGCGCTCGCCCTGCGCGTCGAGATCGGAGAGCTCGGGTGGATCCGGTCATGCGGATGCCACTGTGCCCAACCCGCGAGCAGGTCCGCAAGCCGGGAACGCCGCGACACCCCGCGACGGCTGCGACGTTCTCGAGGGCTCAGGCGCAGCGCATCCGCTACATGCACGACGCGAGGCCGGCGTCCATGCAGATCTCCTGCGCGGTGCGCACCCGGCTGAAGATGCGAAGCTCGTCGAGCTGGCCGATGTAGAAGTCGTTCGCGTGGTCGGGGGCGGCGCCGCCGATCGAGACGCCTTCCATGCCTCCGGTCGCGACCGGACCGGCCGTTGTGTTGGTGCTCGCGGGATTGAGGCCATTGACGTAGGTCCTCAGGTTCATTCCGTCGAAGGTGCATGCCACGTGGCTCCAGTGGTCGAGCGCGAGCGGCACGATGGTGGCGGCGAACGCGAGCGCGCCCCCCGACGCGGTGTACTCGCAGACCGGTTCGCCCTTGGCGTCGAGCACCATGGCGTAGTGGAAGTAGCGGTTCACCAGGCTCGTGTTGTCTCCGCCGAACTGGCTGGGATTGACCCAGGCCTCGAGGGTGAACGCCGACAGATCCAGGCGCGGGTCCACCGCGATGCTGGCCGTGGTCGTGTTGTTGAACGCCGCGGCGTGCCCGACCTCGCCATCGGACGGGAACTGGACGTTGCCGTTGACGGTGATGTCGAGGCCGTCGAGCGCGTTGTTCGCGGTGTTCTCGAACTCGTAGCAGCCGATCAGCCCCTGCTGCGGCGCGCAGTACGTCCCTGTCCCACCACCGTCCCTGCCCGGCGCGGCGTCGCTGCCCGGCCCGGCGTCGCTGGCCGGCGCGGCGTCGGCGATCGGCGGGACCTCGAGCGCGCTGCACTCGATCGCGCCGGCGTGGCACAGCTGGTCGCTCGCGCCGCAGGTCAGGCCGTTCGGACACGGCGCGCCGCCGGCGCAGCTCACCGCGCAGTCGGGCCGGGCCGGCCGGTAGCAGCCTGCGAGCATACACGCCGCGACGGCGCACCACCGCGTGGCGCGGCGGCGCACCGACTCGCTCGGGCGGGGTTCGGTCAGCGTCATGTCGGACTCGCGCGAGATTGCCTCGAAGGCCTCCCCCCTGGTGCCGTATACTACGCGCCGGCGTGGCAATGATTCCCACCACCCGGGCCGCCTGGGCCAGCGACGGTCGCCTTGCGTCCGATGACGAGTCCACGGTCTCGATGGAACCGCCGTCACTGGATGGCGAGGACGGCCTCGCGCAGGGCACGATGCTCGGCGAGTACCAGGTCGAACGCACGCTCGCGCGCGGCGGCATGGGCACGGTGTTCGCGGCCGTCCACCCGCTGATCGGCAAGCGGGTGGCGATCAAGGTCCTGAGCCGCGCGCTGTGCAGCGATCCGGCATCGGTCCAGCGCTTCGTCGACGAGGCCCGCGTGGTCAACCGGATCGGCCATCCGAACATCGTCGACGTGTTCGCGTTCGGTGCGATGCCGGATGGCCGCCAGTACCTCGTGATGGAGCTGCTGCAGGGCGAGACGCTGGGCGCGCGGATGGCGCGCGCGCCGGTGCCGCTCGCCGAGGCCTGCGCGGTGATGAAGCAGCTGGCACGCGCGCTGGGTGCAGCGCACGCGCACGGCGTGATCCATCGCGACCTCAAGCCGGACAATGTGTTCCTGGTCACGGTCGACGGCGGCTCGATGGTCAAGCTGCTCGACTTCGGGATCGCCAAGCTGTCGCACCAGGACGCCGTGACCCGCACCGCGGCGGGCGCGCTGGTTGGCACGCCGCAGTACATCGCGCCCGAGCAGGCGCGGGGCGGGCGCGTCGACGCGCACAGTGACATCTACGCGTTCGGCGGGCTGCTGTTCGAGCTGCTCGCCGGCCGGCCGGTGTTCCTGGTCAACGGCGTGACCGAGGCGATCGCCAAGCACCTGCTGGAGGCGGCGCCGCGGCTGTCACAGTTCGCGCAGGTGCCCGACGAGCTCGACGACCTGGTCGCGGCGATGCTCGCCAAGAACCCGGCGGTGCGCCCGACGCTCGACCGGATCTGCGACGTCCTGGACCGCGCCGCCGCCACACCGCCGCCGCTCGCGCCGTCGGCGCCCGCGGTTGCGTCGACCGCACCGGCGGTGGCGCGGCCGGCCGTGCCCATGGTGGCCAGGCCCCGCCGGTCGCGGCTCCGCTCGGTCGCACCGCTCGCTGCGGCGCTGGCGGTCATGGCGGTTGCGCTCGCCTGGGCGTACACCGCGCGCCCGCATGCCGAGCCGGCGCCGGATCCGCGTGACCCGACCTCGGCGAGCGCGACGCCCTCGCGGTCGGCCGCCGCGACGCCGCAGGGCGCCGAGGCCGCACCCGCCGCGCCCGCCGAGACCCTCATTCCGCCGTCCGGGGCGCCCGCCGCGGTGGCCTCGCTGCCCGACGTGACCGCGGCGCCGCCGCCCGTGGCGCCTCCCACGCCGTCGCCCGAGGCGCCCGCTGCGGTGCCTCCGCCGTCCGAGGCGCCCGCCGCCCGGCGCGTGGTGACCGCGTCGGCCGGACCCAGCGCGGCGACGGAGCCCACCGGGGCATCTCCCGCCGCGGAGGCCACCGGCCCTGCGTCCGACGCGGCGAGGGCCGAGCCCGGCGCCGCGACGGGCGACGGCAAGCCGCGCGGCCAGCCGATGCCGCGGACCCGCGCGCGGCACACCGGCCGGCTCGAGCTCGCGATCCGCGGCGCGCACAGCTACGTGGTCGTCGTCGACGGCGTCGCGCAGGGTGCGCGCAGTGAGCTCGCCCTGCCGCCCGGACCGCACACGATCGAGGTGCGCGCCGCCGGCGAGCTCCCGCGGCGGTTCACCGTCCAGATCGAGCCCGGGAAGACCACGCAACGCGACGTGGCATGGACCCACGACGCGCCGCCTCCGGCTCCGACCGTGACCGTGACCACACCCGCACCTGCGCCGGCGCCGCCGGTCACCGACGATCACGCGCTGATGGGCCCGGGCGAAGCTCTCCCGCGGGAGACCCCGCGCAAGTGACGAGGCTTGCCCTGATCGCAGCGCTGTGTGTATGCGGCGTGGCAGTCGCAGCGCCCACGGATCCGGCTCCGGCCCCGGACAAGGCGACGGCGAGCGCGGCCTACGCCCGCGGCCGCGCGCAGTACGCCGCGGCAGACTATCGCGCGGCGGCCGCCAGCTTCCTCGAGGCCTATGCCGCCGATCCCGATCCGGGCTACCTGTTCAACGCAGGGCAAGCCTTCCGGTTCGCGGGCGACTGCGCCCCGGCGGCGCGCTCCTACCGCCAGTTCCTCGGCGCGGTGAGCAGCGCACCCAACCTCGACAAGGTGCGCGGCTATCTCGACGAGATGGACGCCTGCGTCCACCGCCAGCAGCCGCCACCGCCGTCGCAGCCGCCCGGGCTGACGGTGCCGGCCGCGCCCGACGATCCCGGCGCGACCCGCCGCCACGTCGGCCTCGCGCTCGGCGGTGCCGGCCTCGCCGCACTCGGCGCCGGCGTCTGGTTTCACCACGACGTCCTCTACTTCGAGGATCGGTCCCAGCGCTGCATG
The DNA here is from genome assembly GCA_036265355.1 of Kofleriaceae bacterium. GTDB lineage: Bacteria > Myxococcota_A > Polyangia > Haliangiales > Haliangiaceae > JABFXX01. The sequence continues at coordinate 17,234 of DATAPF010000262.1, forward strand.
GCCGCAGCACCGTGCACGGCGGCGCAGGTCGCGCACTGGGACGACCGGGGCCACACCGCGTCGGTCCTCGCGGTCGCCGCGTACGCCGCCGGCGGCGCCGCGCTCGCCGGTGGCACGGCGCTCTACCTGCTCGGCCGCCGGCGCGACGCCGAGCCGCCGATCGCGATCGCCCCGGTGCCCGGCGGCGCACTGGTCACCGCCGGCTTCGCGTTCTGAGTCGGGCCACGCCGGGGTGGCCTGCGCCTCGCTTTGCGGCAGCTCCGGGCCATCCCTCGGGTCCGCGGCATTGGCTAGTGTTGGCGTTCGCGTCGCAAAGGAGGAGATCGATCATGCAAGCAAGCGCTCCGTCATCACCGCCTGGTGCTGTTCCATCGGCCCGCACACCGTCGGCATGGATCCCCATCGTCGCCCTGCTATCGTGCGCCTCGATCGCCGGTTGTGCCGATCCCGCCGCGGAGAACGCGGCCCCGGTCGCCTCGCCCGACGCGGACGGCGCTCCGCTCGCCGCCGTGGTTCCGCACTGGAACGCGCTGATCGCGCGCAGCGGTGCAACCCCGGCCGTGCGCTGGGGCGGGCACGGCACACCGCTGAGCTTGTTCGGCGAGCTGTCCGCGCCGCTCGGCTCGATCCGGGCCGACGCCGCGCACCGCTTCCTCGCGGACAACGCCGCGCTGTTCCAGCTGTCCGGCGACCTCGCCGAGCTCGACGAGCAGGCCACCGTCGACAGCCCGCTCGGCAGCCACGTCACGTTCGCCCAGCGGCTCGACGGCATTCCGGTGTTCGGCGCGGAGGTCAAGGTGACCTTCAGCCGCGATGGCCGCGTCGTCGCGGTGAGCAACACCTCGGTCCCGCGCGTTCGACTCGACACCCGGCCGCGGATCTCGGCCGACCAGGCCCTCGATCTCGCGCTCGCCGCGGTCCCTGCCGCCGATCGCGCCGACAGCGAGGCACCGGAGCCGCCCGAGCTCGTGATCTACGCCGACGCCCGGCCCCCGGTGCTGGCCTATCGCGCGGTCGTGCCGACCACCGGGCCGACGCTCGAGTTCTTCGTCGACGCTCGCATCGGCGCGCTGCTCGGCGCGCCCAGCGATCTCAATCGCTACGTCGTGACCGGCACCGGCCAGGTGTTCAGGGACAACGCGGTGGTCGCGACCCAGAACAACAACCTGGTCGACAGCAACGACTCGGCCTCGGCGGTGCCGAGCAGCGCCTACTCCACGGTTGCGCTCCAGGGCCTGAACGGCAACAACCGGCTCGATGGTCAGTTCGCCTCCGGATCGGCGTCGAAGTCGCGCGCGGTCGGCACCAGCAACAGCTTCATCTTCCTGCGCAACAACAACGCGTTCAGCGAGACCATGGCCTACTTCCACATCGACTTCGCCGAGCGCTACATCCAGTCGCTCGGGTTCCCCAACGTCAACAACCGCCAGCAGGTGTTCTCGGTCGACCGCTCGAAGGTCGACAACTCGTCGTACTCGCCGAGCACGAGGAACATCACCTATGGCACCGGCGGGGTCGACGACGCCGAGGACGGCGAGGTCATCATCCACGAGTACGGCCACTCGGTGCAGGATAACCAGGTCCCGGGGTTCGGTGCCGTCGAGGAGGGTGGGGCGATGGGCGAGGGCTTCGGCGACTACTTCGCCGCCACCGTCAACGCCAGCCTGACCGGCGAGTTCCAGATCGTCTGCATCGCCGAGTGGGACGCTACGTCCTACGCCGCCGGCGTGCCGCACTGCTTGCGCCGGCTCGACTCCACCAAGCACTACCCCGGCGACAAGGATGGCGAGGTCCACGACGACGGTGAGATGTGGTCGGCCTCGCTGTTCCAGATCCGGACGGCGTTCGGCGCCGCCCGGGCCGACCGGCTGATCCTCCAGGCCCACTTCCTGCTGTCGACCCGTGCCAACTTCAGCGACGGCAGCAACGCGCTGGTCACCGCCGCGATCAACCTCGGGTTCACCGCCGCTGAGGTCACCAGCCTGCGCACCATCTTGCGCAACCGCGGCTTCACCGTGACCGCGTAGCTCGCCGGGTCCCGAGTAGCGGCTACTGCGGAGCCAGCGGGACGGTCGTCGCAACCGTCCATTCGAATACCGGGTCCAGACCGTCGTTGCGGTGGAACGTCAGCTTCGCCGAGTACAGCGAGCTGACCTTGGTCAGGTTGATCACGAGCGCTGCCGGCGGCATGTTGCTCGATCCGGTCTGGAACGTCAGCGTCAGGCCGCCGGTGCCGGCGGTGGTCGTCGCGAGCTGGTACATCGCGATGTTCGCCGGGATCGCTCCCGGATTGGTCGCCGAGCACACGAACGGCGTGGTCGGGGGCATCGAGGGGACGACCGCCTCGACGTTGAGGTCCTGGACGTGTCCCGACGTCACCTGCCCGGACGGCAGGATGGAGAGCTGCAGGTCGAGCTGCTTCAGCGTGATGGTGTACTTGCAGTAGATGGTGCCGGTTGCGGAGGAGGTGCCGCCGAACGTCACGGCCGGCACGTCGCCGGGCTGGTTCCGCCACGTGACGGCGCCGGGTGCCCCATCCGGCGCGGCCCCATCGCTGACCCCGGCGTCCGCCGGCTTCTCGGTGACCGTACCGCATGCTCCGGCGAGCAGCGCGACGGCGAGCAACCGGTACCGCATGCCAAGGATGTTGGCTGCCGCCGCAGGTTCAGGCAAGCGCGGCGCACCCGCAGCGTGTGACCGCGCCCACGTGAGCGTTGTCGCGCGCTGACAGGCGGCGCTAGAACTCGAAGTCCACGCCCGCGAACCAGGACTTGTCGCCTACCGAGAGCTTCTTGTCCGAGCCGAAGCCGTTGACCTTGGCGAGCGATAGCTCGGCGTAGATCCCGGCGTGCTCGATCCCGCTCTGCTGCATCGACATCGCGGTCGATGCGTCGACCCGCTCGGCGCGGACCGCCAGGCCGATCGCGCCCTGCAGGCCGAGCGACGCGCCGAGCGCCTTGTTGCCGCAGTTCTCGTTGTTGTCGTCGCAGATCCGCGCGTAGTGGCCGTTGACCGAGACCCACCACACGTAATACGACAGCCCGCCGCGGACATAGGGCACCACCGGGATGCCGTAATTGTCGTCGAGCATCGTGAAGCGATAGGTCGCGGTCAGCGCGAACGGGATCAGGCGGAACGCCTCGTCGGCGTTCGAGCGCGCGTCGCTGGTCATCATGTTCATCGTGCTGAATGCACGCGCGGTCTTCTGCCAGTAGCCGATCGAGCCGCCGACGCCGACCTGGCCGAAGCCGGTCCACAGGATGTAGTCGACGTCGAGCATCGTCATGAGATGCTGGCTGGTGCCGAAGTGCGCATCGTACTGGCTGGACTGCGGGTTGCCGACGTCCGGGGTGTACGGGCCGATGCGGATGCCCGCGTGCCAGCTGACCAGGCTCGGGTCGCCGGGCGGTAGCCGTGCCTGCTCGGATTGCTGGGCGGGATCGGTATCCTCCCAGTACGGCCGGTAGCCGCCGTTGCCGGCGTGGGCCGGCCCGGCGCCGAGCACGATCAGCGCCGCGGCCGCCGCGGCGCCGAGCCAGCGGGGCAGTCGCCAGTGCGGGATCCCGGTCCCCCGGAGGCGCTGCCGGCGGAACCACCACACCGCGGCGAGCAGACCGAGCACGAGGGGCAGGCCGAGCCAGTGCCAGAGCAGCGCGAACGCGACGAGCGGCGCGAGCGCGATGGCGGCGACCGCGCGCAGCGCGATCGACCCGTGCACGGATGCACCGAGCCGGGCCAGGGTCGCGTAGTACGCGTGACCCAGCCAGCGACCGGCCTGCGAGCCGCCCAGCGTGTCGTCGCGGAACGCCCGCAGGACGCGGGTCAACGCGCTGTCGTCGCCGTAGGTCTCGGCGAGCAGACACAGCCCGCCTTGCGCGTCGTTGCCGTGGTGGTGCAGGTCCTCCCAGAAGTCGGTCACCGCGTGCGGCGTGACCGTGTGGTCGAAGTGCGCCGCCGTGAAGTTGCCGTGCAGGTCGACCGCGACGAGGATCACCTGGTACGGGACGTCGTTCTGCAGGTGCTTGATCTGGATCGAGTTCGCGGTCGCCGTGGGAGCTTCGCCGCAGATGAAGCTCGGGTCGAGTGCTGCGAAGTCGCCGGACGCCATCGGGACTGCCGTCTCGCGAGCCGCACTGCTGGGGATCTCCGCCGGTACCTCGTACGAGGGCGCGGCGATCCCGCAGGTCGCCTGGGTGGTGACGTACTGCGGATCGCTGGTCCGCGATGGGAAGATCGGAGTCTTCCCGTCCGCCGTCGCACACAGCGCCTGGTAGTAGACCGTATCCGTCGTGGTTCCGTTGGGCGGCGACCACGTGATGTCGATCTCGTTCTCGTTGGAGCGCGCTGCGAGGTCGGCCGGCGCCGGCGGTGGCTGGGTATCGACCCCTGCCGCGGTGCCGGTGTCCGTGCTCAGCAGGCCGGCGGTCTGGGTGAGCTTGAAGTCGTACATGCCCAGCTGGCTGGTCGGGTACCGGATGAACACGTAGATCGGCGAGGAGACGCTGTTGGACTGCATGCACGGCGCGGTGGGGCTCCCCGCGCCCGCGTTGATCACCTGGTAGAGGTTGAACTCGTGGGTCTCGCCGCCGTGCGCGGACAGCGTCGTGTCGATATCCGCGGTCGTGCCGATCAGCTTGCACGTGGTGGTCGCGCCCATCCGCGTCATGTCGTCGGTGCACGACATGCCGACCCAGTAGTCGGCAGGCGTCGTCGCGCTCAGACCGGCGGGTGCCGATTGACGGATGAGGTAGCGGAAGTTCCCGATGTGATCCGTCTTGGTCTGATCTTGCGTGAAGTCCGCATTCCTCTGCGCGCAGTTGCAGTGCGCCAGGTTGAAGTAGTGGAACAGGTCGGTGCTGGCCGCCTGGGGCTGGTCAAATGCGTTCTTGGACGGGTACCAGATCTCTCGCTTCTCGAAGTCGATCGTGGCCCCGCTCGGCAGCGTGGGGCTGGTCGACTGGGCGTGCGCGACGCCGCCTGCAGCAAGCACCACCAGGAGCACGGCCACGGGTACGGATCGCGTCATCGCTGTTGCTTTCTGCAAGGGAAAGGCCGTCGGGCAACCGACGATGATCTAGCTATCACGCGGAGATGAGCGCATCAACCAACGCCGGTCCGGCTGCCAAACTGGCACGGGCTCGCGGCGCCGGGGTGTCAGCGAGGCGCGTGGCGAACTGCCCGGAGCGTGGCCCGGATCTCGGCGGCCAGCGCACCGGCGCGCTGCTCGGCGGTCGGGTCGGTGCGGCGGCCCCACTCGGCGGCGTAGTACAGCTCGGTCAGCTCGCCGACCTGCGCCGCCGCGGGATCGCCGCGCGCGGCCATGCGCTCGGCGAGCTCGCGCGGCGTGAGCGATGCCTCGCGGGCGGCGCCCGCCCGGGCCAGCGCGCGCGAGACGCCGTCGTAGATCTCGGCGATCGGCGAGCGGGTCCGCGGCCGGGGCCGGTAGATCGCGATCGGCAGGCTGCTCCGCCGCCGGACGCGCCGCGCGAGCACCAGCGCGATCGGCGCGGCGACCAGCCCGGCGAGCCAGCCGTGGTGGACCACCAGGTCCTGGACGGCCCCGGCGGCGCGCTTGAGCGCGATGCCGGTCGAGTGCAGCGCGCCGCCGACCTCGTTGAACAGCTCCAGCTGCGACGTCAGGTCGTACTCGATCACCCACTTGTTCCACTGGAACCGCAGGGTGTCGAGGAACCGGCCCAGCCGCGCGGTCCAGCCGCTGCCGCCGCGGCCGAGCGCGTCGACGTTGGCCGGCGGGGTCGGATCGACGGTGACCCAGCCGGCGCCGGGGTAGTACACCTCGTCCCACGAGTGCGCGTCGCCGGCGCGGACCGCGACGTAGCCCTGGTACTCGTTCCACTCGCCGCCGAGGAAGCCGTTGACCTGGCGGGTCGGGATCGCGACCGCGCGCGCGAGCACCGCGAACGCCGACGCGAAGTACTCGCAGTGGCCCTTCTTGCGCTCGAACAGGAAGAAGTCGACCGGCTCCTGGCGCCCCGGATCGGCGAGCACCAGCGTGTAGGTCAGGTTGCCGACCAGCCACGCCTTGATCGCCTGGACCTTGTCGTACTCGGTGGTGAGCCCGGCGGTGATCTTGCGCGCGAGGTCGCGGGTCCGCTGCGTGATCTCGTGCGGCAGCAGGAGGTACGCCTGGTAGCCCTCGGGCAGGTTGCCGGCGGCGGCGCGCAGCGCGTCGGCCGGCGGCGGGTAGAGCTGCGACCACACCGTGTAGTGCACCGTGCTGCCGTGGTCGAGCCGGATCTCGTCGTTGTGCTCGTACAGCGGCCGGCGCGGCCGCAGCGTGTGGGCGTACTCGACGATGCGGGGCGCGCTCGCCGCGAACAGCACGTCGGAGTCCAGCGGGTCGAGCCAGATGTCCTGCTTGACCAGCTGGCCGGCGAGCGCGTCGATCGCCATCGCGGTCAGCGGCGGCCCGTCCCACCGCAGGTAGCGCCGGTCGCGGGTCGCGCTCTGCTCCAGGGTCTGCAGCGTGCGCGGCGAGTTGATCTGGCGCGACCACTGGCCGTGCTCGTAGTGGTCGAACGCGACCCCGCGCCAGTGGATCGCCGGCGCCTCGCGGCCGCCGTAGCGGCTGGCGACCTCGACCCGCATCACCACGGTGGCGTCGTTCTTGATCAGGCCGTGGCCGCCGAGCTTGACGCCGTCGGAGAACCCGGCGAGCGTCAGGCCGCCGCGCGCCTTGAGGAAGAACCCGACGCCGACCCGGGGCAGCGCGAGGAACACCAGCGCGGCGAACAGGAACACCGCGAACGACAGCGCGCCGGTGCCGAGGAAGAACCGGCCGTTGACGATCCGCCGCGAGTCGAGGATGCGGCGGACCTCGACCCGCTCCGACGCGCGGTCCGCGGCGTGCTTGACCAGCAGGTTGTCCTCCATCTCGCGCCGCAGATGGAACAGCGTGAGCGCCCAGGTCGACGCGATCACGAAGCCGAGGAAGCACAGCCCGTAGGTCAGATCGGGGTTGAGCACCGAGCCGGCGACCAGCATGAGGAACGCGAGCAGGTACATCTGCTGCCAGTCGCGCGCGGCCCGGCGGTTGAACGCCTTGGCGACGATCAGCCAGATCAGGAACTGCGCGCCGACCTCGAGGAAGTCCGCGCTGATCACCGCGGTCAGCACGCTGTAGACCAGCGCGATCAGCGAGCCGATCGTCCACAGCAGCGACCAGCGCTCGACCCGGACCAGCGGCGGCTCCCACCACCACGACGCGACCAGGCCGATCAGGCCGCCGAGCGCGATCAGCGGCGAGACCCCGCCGCCGGCGACCAGTGCGCTGTACGCGCAGCCCACCATCAGGTAGCTCGCGACCTTGTGGGCGACCGCGAACCTCATGCGTCCATCACCGTCGCGGTGCGCGGTCGGCCCGGCGCCGACACCGCGCGCGGCACGACCAGCACGCTGTCGACCCGGGGCGGCAGCACCGCGAACGCCTGGTCGGGCGACGCGTAGGGCAACAGCGCCACCGCCCGCGCGATCCGCGCCTCGTGGCTGCGCCCCGCGCCGGGTGGGATCCGGCAGCCGCGCGCGCACAGCTCGACCGTCCAGCCGGCCTCGAGGTAGACCGCCGCGAGGCTCGCGGCGACGCTGATCGCG
>DATAPF010000263.1:0-3502 GCA_036265355.1 Kofleriaceae bacterium
GCGGTCAGCCGACCGGGATGTCCGCGGTCACCGCGTCGAGCAGGGCGTCGAGCCCGGCGTCGCGATCGACGAAGCGATGGACCAGCTCGGTCTCGGCGCGCCCGGCGCCGCGCGCGATCCGGCGGGCCGACGGCTGCGATCGGCGCACGCTGTGCATGATCGGCGGCAGCCGCGGATCGGTGACGTCGAGCTCGGCGACCACCGCGTCGAGCTCGATGTGGGCCAGCGCCTCGGCGATCGAGTCCTCGTCGGTCGCGAACAGCACGTCCCATCCGCTCGTGACGTACAGCGCCATCGCGCCGCGCTGGCGGTGGTCGTCGCCGAACACCAGCACGCGCATCCGCTTGGCCGGCTTGACCGGCCCGGCGGTCGTGCGCCGCGCCGCGGCGGCGACCAGGCCTTGCCACTCCACCGGCGGCTCGATCAGCAGGATGCCGAGCGTCCAGCTCGGCGCGGCGGCCTCGCGGACGACGTCGCCGATCACCTCGATCGCGGTGCCGGTCGTCGGATCGACCAGCGCGACGGCGAGCCGGGTCCCGAGCGGGAACCACGCCGCGGTGTCGAGGCTGAGACCGGACTCCGAGACGTCGAGCGTGCGACACGCGGCGATGTCGCCCCCCAGGAGTGGGACCGCAGTGGCTGCGGTATCGATGCGATAGCGAGGCGAACGGCGCGACAAGGACTGCATTGTACACACCGGGCAATTCGATGTGCGATGTGCTCGACCAAGTCCGCGCCCGCAGGTGCTAGCGTGGCTCCTGCCCCGTGTTCGACCTCCGGTGGAGCTGGCTGTGTCTCCCGTACCTCGTATGCGCCACCGCGCTGTGTGCGGTCGGGGTGGTCGCCGGGCTGGTCCGCGGCGACCGGGTGATGCGGCTCGGGATGATCGGGGCGGCGACCGCCGGGTTGCCGTGGACGATCGCCTCGGCCCTGGCGAGCTGCACCGATGACCCGGCGGTCGCGGTCCGGCTGCTCCGGCTCGGCGCCGGGCCGGTATCGCTGATCGGCCCGAATCTCCTGCTGGTCCTGCTCGGGATCAGCGGGCAGCTGGAGCGCCATCGCTGGGTGGTCGCCGCGGCCGGCGCGGTTGGCACGGCGCTGCTCGGGCTGTGCTGGGGCACCGAGTGGACGGTGCCGGGAGTACATCGCCTGACCTCGGGCGTGTTTTACCCCACCGGGGGTCCACTCACCGACATCCACATCGGCCAGCTCGCGATGTGGATCGCGATCGGCCTGGTCATCGCGCGGCGGTCGATGATGCGCGGCGAACGGCGCAGAATGCTGCGGGTGCTGGTCGTGGCGCTGGTGCTCGCGGCGATCGGCGCGACCGACGTGGTGCTCGTCCACGGCGCGATCGGCGTGTTTCCGAGCGCGCCGCTGGTCGGCACGATCGCGAGCGGGATCGCGCTCTACCTCGAGCTGCGCACCGATCTGCTGCGGCCGACCGGCGTCGATCGCGGCGCGCTGTTCGAGCTCGCCGGGCTGGGCGCGACCGCGGTGGTGGTCGCCGCGATCGCCTACCTCCTGCACGGCTCGGCGGCGGTCGTGGTCGCCGCGTTCGCGAGCGCGATCTGGATGGCGGTGACCGCGATGTCGTGGTGGCTGGCGCGGCGGCGGCCACCGCCGCGGGTGTTCGGCGAGCGCGCGGTCGAGCGGTTCGCGGCCGGGATGACCGAGATCGACGACGATCACCGGGTCGGCGACTGGCTCGCCGAGCTGTGGCGCCGGGTCGACGTGGCGGTGCGCGCGACCTGGCGCGCCGAGGCGACCGGCCTGGTCGACGTCGCGACCGGCGCCCGCTGCGAGATCGATCGCGAGGTCGCGGCCTGGCTGGTCGCGCACGCCGAGCCGCTCGCCGCCGCCGATCTCGCGACGATGCGGATCGGGCCGATCCGGCCGCGGGTCGAGGCCTGGGCCCGATCGCGCGGCGCGACGCTGTTCGTGCCGCTGGTCGATCGCGGCGCGCTGGTCGGGCTGGTCGAGGCCGACCACGTGCTCGCGCTGCGCGAGGCCGAGCGCGGGCTGGTCGCGCAGTCGGCGCGGGCCGCGGCGCGCGCGCTGACCTACGTCAACCTGGCGCGGGCCGCCGCGCGCGAGGGCGCGACCGCGCGCGAGGTCGAGGTCGCCGAGGCGATGCGCCGCCAGGCCTCGGCGCGCCACGACGACGAGCTCGGTCCCTGGCGGGTCGCCGCGGAGTACCGCAGCGCGCCGCGGACCACCGGGGCGGCGTGGTCCGCCCAGCTGACCGCCGACGGCCGGCTCGCGATCCTGGTGACCGAGGGCCAGGCCCACGGCGTGCCCGCCGCGCTGGCGACCGCCGCGCTGACCGGCGCGTTCGTCGCCGCGACCGCCGAGAGCGCACCGACGCTGGCCGAGCTGATCGGCGCGCTGCGCGCCAGCGCCGAGGACGTGCTGCGCGGCGGCGAGCCGATCGCCGCGTTCGTCGCGTTGCTCGACGCCGATGCCGGGACGATGGGGTGGGGCTGCGCCGGCCATCCCGGGGCCTGGCTCGCCCCCGGGGCCGGCGATGGCGATCCGGTCGCGCTCGGCGGCAAGGGCGCGCGGCTCGGCGACACCGGCGGCGACGTCGAGCTCGGCGAGTCGGCGATCGCACCGGACCAGCTGCTCGTCATCGCGTCGAGCGGCGTGCACGGCGGCGCACCCGCGTGGCGCGGCGTGCTGCGCGATCCGGCCGCGCTGGGTCCGCGGCTCGCGGCACGCCTGGTCGATGCCGCGGCCGCCGGCGGACAGCCCAGCGAGGACCTGCTCGCCGTGGTCATCCGCCAGCGCGGCGACCGCCGCTCGGCCCGCCTGGTGGTGCCGCGCGCGCCGTGATCTTTCGGCTAGCGCAGCGCGCGCTGCGAGCGCCGGCCCGGATGCCGGAACGACCGCTCGATCAGGCGGTGCAGCGCGGCCGCCACGCCGCCGACCAGCGCGCCGAGCAGCGCCATGTCATCGGCCGCGAACCGCTCACCGGCGCGGCGGCGCAGCACGAGCACGGCGCACGCCGGCGGCCCGCCGATCGGCTCGTGCAGCGCGTGGCCGATCACCGCGCGCTGCCCGGTCGCGGCGACGTGCGTCACCAGCCGGTGGATCTCGTCGGACATCGCCGAGTCGTCGCGCGTCCACAGCGTCCCGCGCGTGCGGTCGAGCGCGAACACCGTGGCCTCCCACGCGCCGGTCAACCGGCACGCCTCGCGCTGCAGCGCCTCGACCGCGGATCGCAGCTGCGGCTCGGCGACGACCGCGCGGGTGGCCGCCGACAGCGCCAGCATCGAGCGCAGCGGGCTGGAGGGAGCGACGCGCCCGGAGGCGGCCGGTGCGGCGGCCGGTGAGGCGGAATGGGTACGGCGAACGTCCACGCCGTCCGATGCTGCGATCGCCATGCCAGCGGCGGCTCGGCCTCGCGAGCAACGCCGGCGTGACGGGCTTCGCGCGGTTGCGGGACCGATCCGCGCGACTCGCGCAGCGGCGTGCGCAACGCGGGGGCGGCGATGGTGCA
>DATAPF010000264.1:0-22078 GCA_036265355.1 Kofleriaceae bacterium
TGGCGAGGTTGTTGCGGCGGGTCGCAACCGTGGGGTGATCGTCGCCGTAGGTCTGGAGGGCGGACGCGAGCGCTTGCTCGTGGAGGACACGCGTGGCCGGCAGATCGCCAAGTTGCCGGAGCGCGCGCCCACACACTGCCAGGAGGGCAGCACAGCCGGGCGCGTTCGCGGGCATCGCAACTAAGTGCTCGAAGCTATCGACGTCCCGGCGGTAGCGCTGAAAGGTTAGCGCTACATCGCCGGAATTGAGCAGCTTCGTCGCCCCGCGGATCACCACCTCGCGGAACGGCGCCGCCTCCGGCTCCGCGGCCAGCGCAAACTCGCGCAGCAGCCGGTGCATCTGATACCGGCCCTGCTCATCGCGCTCCAGGATGTGGAGTCGCACCAGCCCCCGCCGCCGCTCACTATCGAGCCCGATCGCCTCGGCCAGCTCACTGGAGAACCGCGCCGGCGGGAGCTGCGCCGCCATGACCCATGTTGCGCGTAGGGCGGGCGCAATCCGCTGCCACAGCAGGCGAAACGCACTCTCTGCGGTGGCCCGGTACGACGTCTGGTCAGCTACCGACGCGCCGGGGCTCTTGCCCGCCGTCAGCTGCGTCAGGTACTCGGCCGGCGACGTCCCGTACTCTCGCAGGTACGTCCCCGCCAGCTCGATCGACAGCACGTGGCCACCCAGGGCGGCAAGCAGCTCGTCTTCGCGGGCTAGCTCACGGCCGACGATCGCGTGCAGCAGTGTGCGCGCGGGAGTGAGCTCGATGGGCGGGACTTCGTACGGCCGGAACGAGTTGTGAAGCCAGCGAACGCGAGTCGTCACCAGGAATCGGATCGCCGACACGTCGGGCAATGGTGCCGGCGGCTGTGACCAGGTTTCGACGTTGTCGAGCACGAGCAGGATCGCATCGCCTTGCTGCGCGCGTTGCTCGACCTGGCGCACTGCCCAGCGGGCGCGCGCGTCGAGGTCGGGGAGGGCAGGGCCTCCGGAGTCCTCCGCGAGCTGTGCCCATTGCATTCGCAGGTCGGCGTGCTCCGCGTTCAACCAGAAGATGCCGCCGGGGAACTTCTTGCTCCGCGCGAGTCGGGCCAACCACCTGACGCGCCAGCTCGGTCTTGCCGATGCCGGGCAGGCCGTCGAGCGCGGCGCGCAGGTGGACGTCGGTCGACCCGGTCAGCAGCGCCTCGATCTCGGCCAGTTCGCGGTCGCGGCCGACGAACGTGTGCGCACCCAGGCCGGGCGACTGCGTCGCGGCAAGGGCTGGTCCTCGAGGCCCCGTCTCCGCCGAGCTTGAGCTCGGCGAGGACGGGGCTACGAAGGGTCCAGGATCACCTGGTACGCATCGACGCCACCGCGGGTCAGGCAGCGTGGCAGCTTTTCGTCGGGCATTCCCTTGGCAGCGAGCGTCGCCACGGCTTGGTCGACCGCGTTGCCGACCGAGCGGCCGTTGCCGACCGAGCGGCGGTTGCCGAGTGCGCGGTAGAAGCCGACGGCGAACGACCTCGCGGCATCATCGTCGATGGCGCCGGCCATGCCGACCACGCAGTCGACCACGCTGCGAACCGCGTCGGCCTGTGGCTCGCTGTAGCAGGCGTTGAGCACGACGATGCGCGCCGAGGCCGCCGCGGACTTGATCATCATCGTCAGCGCACGCGCGGTCACGATCTGTGGACCGCCGTGATCGTCCAGGAGGTAGATCCCGCGGGGAGCGCCGGCAGAGTCCTCGGCGGGGACGATGTCGCGCGTCGTCGCGGACGAACCGTTATCCGCGGGGGCGGCACCGTGGCCGCTGAAGTGAATGATGGTCGGCTGGAGCTCGCCGAGGTGGCGCATCATCTCGTCGACGGTCACCGCCCACTTCGAGCGGAAGTCGAAGTCGTCGCGGTGAGCGGTCATGCGGAGCTCGCGTTCGATCGCGGCGCACTCTTCGTCGAGCGCGAGCCGCGAGTTCTTGCTCGGGTTCGCGGCGAGAAACAGGATCCGGTGCTTGGTCATGGCGTGCCGCCCCGCCGCTCCCGCGGCTGAGGACGACGTGGCGCGAAGGTACTCGCCGCTGCAACGGGGTGCGTCATCGTGAATGTGGCGCCTGGTGTCATCCCTCGATAGGCGACCGATCCGCCGCGATCACGACAGCGATCCGCCGAATTGCGGCGCCCTACCTGAATCGTCGCCGATGGTTACGGGGGCGAGGGTTGCGATAGGCTCACCGTATGAGTGCGAGCGCGAAGGTCCAGCTGGAGATCGAGGTGCCTGCGGATCTCGCGCGGTTGCAGCTGCCCGAGGGCGTTGACCGGCGCTTGCAGGCGCTGCTCGAGAAGCAAGATGGCGGGACACGGCTCAGCCCCGACGAGCAGGCGGAAGCCGAGGGGTTGGTCGAGCTCGCGGATCTGTTGACCTTGCTGCGCCTGCGCTCGTCCGCCAAGGATACCTGACCTCGGGATTCGCTGTGGAAGGCGGCGCCGACCGCCTTGACCGATCCAGAGACCGAGCGCCTAGCGTGATTTCCTCGAGGCTACATCTCGGTCCCGCCCGGGTGCGCGTCCAGATCGTGCGCGCTTGACGTGGGCGCGCGGGTTCGAGGAGCCGCGTCAGGCTAACGCTGAGGATCGATCAGGGATAGGAAGACGCTTGGACAACCACCTGGATCCTCTAGGTATCGACCGGCTGCCTCCTTTCTCAGATCGGCGTCTCCTGGCAACCCGCTCCGATGTAATCTAAGATTACACAGGCATGGCGGGTCCGAAAGCGGCGGCGGTTGCACTCAGATGTGCCAAGGAAGCCATCACAGCAGGTCGGTTCATCACAGCGCGCCACTTCGAGGAACGAATGAGCGAGCGGAGCGTAAACATGTTCGATGTTCACACCGCGATCGATCGCTCTGCGCGAGCCGAGGCGTACCAGGATGGCACCCCGTGAACGGTGGCACGTGCTGGCGTGTGTTTGGTCCTGATGTCGATGGGGAGCGAACCCTCGGCATCGGGATAGAAGTCTACAGCGCACCCAACCGATCGGTCTGGATCACGTTGTGCACCGTCATCGAGGTGGAGGGGTAAAGACCATGATGAAGGAGAAGAAGAAGAAGAAGGTTGCCAAGCCAAGGGCCTCCGGAGGTCCGAAGTGCGAGTGCGGCGGAACTTTCAAGCCGGTCACACTCAGGAGTTTCGACTTCTCTCGCTACGCCGGGCTCCCGTCCTTTCTCGATGGAGCTCCCGGTTGGAGATGTGATGCTTGCCAGCGCGAGATGCTTCACGGTCAGGTGATCAACGCATCCCTGTTCTTCATCGCGATGACCATCGTGGGCCTCCCCCACCGACTCACGGCGGAATTTGCCCGCTACTTGCGTCGCTCGATGCAGATCACGCAGCAAGAACTCGCTGACCGCATGGGTATCGCCCGTGAGACGGTGGCGAGCTGGGAGAGCGGCCTCAAAGAGATCTCGCCCCAGCACGATCTGATCTTGCGAGTTCTGGTGTCGAACCACGCACGCGGATCGGAGGCGCTTCCGACGAAAGTCGCGGTGGACATCGCGAACGAGGTGGTGGCGACGCTGTCGTCCGTACGAAGCGAACCGGCACCGCGTAAGCCCCCAGACCTACGGGTCACCGAGTCCGATTTCAAGAAGCTTCCTCCAGCGTTGTTGAACAGGATGCAGCACGCGGTACCGACTGCCTTCGCGTCGTAGGCGGGCATGAGGCTGCGGTACCGGCAGCGGCACGCGCCCCCACGTGGGGGCGCCCCGACTCAGAAGCTCGGCCGCTCCTTCTTGTACTTCTCGGTCAGATCCTGCAGGTAGATCGCCAGCGCCGCCACGTCCTCATCCTTGGCCGCCGCGGTGCGCGGGATGTAGATCCGGTGGACCTCGCCGCTGCCGTCCTCGCCGCCTGGCTCCTTGAGCTGCAGCGCGACGAACCCCTCGTCCTCGTCCTTCTTGCCCTTCTTGCGGTGCGGGATGTCGACCAGGTCGATCAGCTTCCACAGCTTGCGGGTCTCCTTGTCGGTCAGGTTGATCGACCCCAGCTTGTCGGTCGACTCCTCCTGCGCGAAGCTGACCCACATCGAGCTGCCGGTGACGCGGACGACCCATTCGTCGAGATCGGGCTTGTTCGACACGAAGTCGAACCGGCGGCCGTTGGTCTCGCCGCGGTCGACCTGGCCCTCCTCGCGGCCGTTCTGGACGTAGGTGCCGCCGGCCGACGGGCACGCAGCGAGCAGGCACGCAAACGCGAGGACCAAGCACCGCACGGCGGCGAGCATAGCAGTATGTTCGCCCGCCGTGCCGCTGCGCCTGTCCGGCCATGTGCTCGATGCCCCGATCCGGCTCGCCGAGGGCACGCTGCGCGCGGCGAGCCTGGCGGCGACCTGGCGGCGGTTCGCACCGGCGGCGCGGCGCGCCGGGATCACACGGATCGCCGAGCTGACCGGGCTCGACACGATCGGGATCCCGGTGTTCGCGGCGATCCGGCCGATGGGGCGCTCGCTGTCGACCCAGCAGGGCAAGGGGACGACGGCGCTGGCGGCGCGGGTCAGCGCGCTGATGGAGAGCCTGGAGACCTGGAGCGCGGAGCACCTGGCGCTGCCGGTGGTGCGCGCGAGCTGGCGCCGGCTCGGTGGCCGCGCGGTCGACGTGCGGCGGCTGGCCCGGCCGCGCGGCCGGCTCGACCGCGACGCGCGCTGGCGCTGGGTCGAGGGCTGGGACCTCGGCGCCGGCCGGCCGGTGCTGGTCCCCGAGCAGGCGGTGACGCTCGACACGACGTTTCGGGCGCCGCCGGTGTTCGACATCTCGTCGAACGGGCTGGCGTCGGGCAACGCGCGGGTCGAGGCGGTCGCGCACGGGCTGTGCGAGGTGATCGAGCGCGACGCCGAGGCGGCGTGGCGGCGAGCCGGCGGCGATCGGCGGCTCGTGCTCGACTCGATCCCCGATCCGGCGTGCAGGGCGCTGATCGAGCGGATCACCGCGGCGGGGCCGCGCGTGTGGGTCTGGGACGTGACGGATCCGGCGAGCGCCGCAGGGATCGCGGTGATCGGCGCGGCGATCATGGAGGACCCGCGCGAGCCGGCGTGGCGGACGCTCGGGTTCTACCAGGGGTTCGGCGCGCACTGGCAGCCGGAGATCGCGATCGCGCGCGCGCTGACCGAGGCGGCGCAGACCCGGCTGACGTACATCGCCGGGGCGCGCGACGACTTCTTCGCGCACGACTACGCGCGGGCGACCGATCCGGCGCGGCTCGCGGCGCTGTGGCAGCGGTTCTCGGCGCCGTGCGACGAGCCGGTCGGGTTCGACGAGCTGCCGCGGCGAACCGCGCGCACGCTGGGTGACGCGGTCGAGCAGCTGGTCGCGACCCAGCGCCAGGTGATCGCGGTCGACCTGACGCATCCGGCGCTCGGGGTGCCGGTGGTCAAGGTGATCGTGCCGGGGCTGGCGACCGATGTGGAGGCGATGGGATGACGGACGGGCGGACCGACGGGGCGACGATCGTGTTCGTCGGCCCGACGCTGCCGGCGGCCGAGGTCGCCGCGCGGTTACCCGGGGCGCGCGTGCTGCCGCCGGTCGCGGTCGGCGACGTGCTCGCGCTGCGGCGCCGCGGCGTGCAGCGGATCGCGATCATCGACGGGGCGTTCGAGCACATGGCCGCGGTGTGGCACAAGGAGATCCTGCTGGCGATCGAGCGCGGGATCGCGGTGTGGGGCGCGGCGAGCATGGGCGCGCTGCGCGCCGCCGAGCTCGCGCCGTTCGGGATGCGCGGGGTCGGCGCGATCTATCGCGCGTTCGCGGCGGGACGGCTGGTGGCGGACGACGAGGTCGCGGTCGCGCACCTGCCGGCCGCGTACGGCTACCGCGCGACGTCCGAGGCGCTGGTCAACCTGCGCGACGGGATCGCCCGCGCGCCGATGCTGAGCGAGCGGACCCGCGCTGCGCTGGTCGAGCTCGCCCGCGGCCGGTTCTACCGCGAGCGCAGCTGGCAGGCGCTGATCGGCGACGCCCGCGCGGCCGGGCTGCCGCGGCGACAGCTCGACGGGCTCGCCGCGTGGCCCAGGCCGGATCGCAAGGCGGCCGACGCGCGGCTGCTGCTGCGCGCGCTCGGTCGGCCGGCGGCCCCGCCGCCGCAGCTGCGCGTGCCGAGGACCTGGGCGCTGCGCCAGCTCGAGGCGTGGGTCGCCCGGGGGAAGCGCTGAGCCAGCGCTGCGTTCAGCGGCGGGCTCGTCGAGGGGGAAACAGAGCGGGGCTGCGACGTACCATGTGATACCCTTCCAGTCATGTCGGCGAAATCCGAGGAAGACCTAGAGGAGCTGACCGAGGAGACGTCCGACCGGCGGGAGATCTACCTGCGGGAAGGCCGCACGCTGAGCGTCGAGCGGTCCGGGGCCGACGAGCTCGTCGAGGTCCGCAGCTCGTCGGGCCAGGTCGAGCTCCGCATCCGGCTGACCGAGGAGGGGCCGGTGCTGCAGATGGAGAGCGCGCGGCTCCAGCTCAAGGCGAGCGAGGCGGTCGAGATCGAGTCGAAGCGGGTCGAGATCCGGGCGACCGAGACGGTGCAGATCGTGAGCAAGGACGAGGTCAAGGTCGACGCCGAGGGCGACGTCCGGGTCAACGGCAAGACGATCTGGCTCAACTAGGCCCGACGCGGATTCGGAACGGCGCGGCCGCAAATTCGTCCTGTTCAATTCAACGTTTCGGTGAAACGAGAGTGATATCCTGGAGCTCTCGATGGACGTCGCTCATGCGGCCCTGAGCTTTGGGGCGGGCCGGTTCGAGGTCCGCGGCACCCTCGGGGCCGGCGGCGCCGGTGTCGTGTACCGCGCGTTCGACCGCCAGCTCCAGCGCGAGGTGGCGCTCAAGCAGCTGCGGCAGGCGTCCGGCCGCGACCTGTATCGCTTCAAGAAGGAGTTCCGCACGCTCGCCGACATCGTCCACCCCAACCTGGTGGCGCTGCACGAGCTGCACGAGGCGGACGGCGACTGGTACTTCACGATGGAGCTGGTCGAGGGCGTGGCGTTCATCGACTGGGTCCGGCCGTCGGCCGAGGCCGGGCCGAGCCGGGGACGCGCCGACATCGTGTCCGCGCGGGTCGACCTGGTGCGGTTGCACAGCGCGCTGGTTCAGCTGGTCGACGCGCTGATCGCGCTGCACCGCGCCGGCAAGCTGCACCGGGATCTCAAGCCGTCGAACGTGCTGGTGACCCGGACCGGCCGGCTGACGCTGCTCGACTTCGGGCTGGTCGCGACGGTCGCCGAGGGCGATCCCGAGCGGCTCGCGGTCGGGACCCCGGTGTACATGTCGCCCGAGCAGGCGGCGGACCAGCCGCTCGGCGAGGCCAGCGACTGGTACTCGCTGGGCGCGATGCTGTACGAGGCGCTGGTCGGCCGCCGGCCGTTCGAGGGCGAGCCCGAGCAGGTGATGACCCGCAAGCAGAGCGAGCAGCCGCCGTCGCCGCGCCAGCTCGATCCGGGCGTGCCGGCCGAGCTGTCGCAGCTGTGCATGATGCTGCTCCAGCCCGACCCGGCGGCGCGGCCGAGCGGGCTGATGGTGCTCGAGGCGCTGGGTGCGGCGCCGTCGGAGGTCACCCGGACGATCGGCCGCAGCTACCCGCCGGCGATGTTCGTCGGCCGCGGCGCGGAGATGGAGGAGCTGCGGCGCGCGTTCGGCGACGCCCGGCGCGCCGGGGTCGCGATGCTGGTGCGCGGCCGGAGCGGGATCGGCAAGACCACGCTGATCCGGCGGTTCCTGCGCAGCCTGGGCGACGCGGTGTTCGTGCTCGAGGGCCGGTGCTTCGAGCGCGAGGCGGTGCCGTTCAAGATGCTCGACGGCGTGGTCGACACGCTGACCGGGGCGATCGTCGGGCTGCCGCTGCTGATCGTCGAGCAGCTGGTGCCGCGCGACCTGGGCTCGCTGGTCCGGCTGTTCCCGGTGCTGCGGCGGGTGCCCAGGTTCGCCGAGCTCGCGGCGCAGAGCCCGGCGCCGCCCGATCCGCAGGAGATGCGGGTCCGCGGGTTCGCCGCGCTGCGCAGCGTGCTCGGCCGGCTGGCGCGGATGCGGCCGCTGGTGATCTTCGTCGACGACGCGCACTGGGGCGACGCCGACAGCGCGGTGTTTCTGTCCGAGCTGATCCACGGCGCCGAGCCCGGCACGCTGATCGTGGTCGCCCACCGCCCGGAGGACTACCTCGGGGTCGTCGCGCAGGTCCGCCGGCCGCCCGCCGGCAGCGCGCGGCGCGGTGACGTCCGCGAGCTCGAGATCGCGCCGCTGTCGGAGGCGGACGCCGCCGCGCTGGTCGGCCAGCTCGCCGGCAACACGCCGCGCGCGGCCGAGCTGGTCGCCGCCGGCGCCGGCAACCCGCTGATCCTGTCCGAGATGGCGCGCGCGCCCGAGCTGGCGGCGCAGCGGATCGACGACCTGGTGCGCGATCGTGCGCTCAAGCTGTCGCCGGATGCCCAGGCGATGCTGGCGGTGTCGAGCATCGCGGCGCGGCCGCTGCCGGTCGAGATCGCGGCGCACGCCGCCGGTGTGATCGGCGGCCACGACGAGGCGACCCAGCTGTCGGTCGAGCGGCTCGCGACGCTGCGCCAGGTCGGCGACCAGATGATCCTGCACCCGGCTCACGACCACGTGCGCAACGCGGTGCTGGCGAGCCTGGACGCCGAGTCGCGCGCCGGCTGGCACGAGGCGCTGGCCCGGGCGTTCGAGGCGGTGCAGGGCCCCGATCAGCTCGACTCGCAGGCCGTGGTCGAGCACTGGCTCGCCGCCGGCCACCCGGCGAACGCGGCGCACCACGCGGTGTCGGCCGCGCTGCGGGTCGAGGAGGCGTTCGCGTTCCGCCGCGCCGCCGAGCTGTACGACGTCGCGCTCGCGTTCGGCCCGTGGGACGTCGCCGGCCAGCGCGACCTGCTGCGCCGCAAGGCCCACGCCCTGCAGTGCGCCGGGCAGCTCGACGAGGCCGCCGCGATCTACGCCCACGCCGCCCAGCTGCTCGCCGACGGCGACGCGATCGACCTCGAGCGGCTGCACGTCGAGGTCCTGCTGCGCCGCGGCCGGCTCGCCGAGGCGATGCCGGCGGCCGAGCGGCTGCTCGCCAAGGTCGGGATCCGGATCCCGCTGTCCGGCCGGACGCCGCGCACCCGGCTGGCGACCCAGTGGCTGCAGGTCAAGCTGCGCGGGCTGGACTACGTCGAGCGCGATGCCTCGGCGATCCCGGCCCAGGAGCTGCTCACGATCGACGTGCTGTACTCGATCTCGTCGAGCCTGGCGTTCAGCGATCCGGCGCTCGGGCGGGTCGTGCAGACCGAGCTGGTGCGCGCCGCGCTCGACGCCGGCGAGCCGGTCCGGGTCTGTCTCGCGCTGGCCCAGGAGGTCTGCTACGCGGCGGCCGGCGGCAGCCGCAACCGGGCGGTGGTCGAGGCGGTGGCGGCGCGGCTCAAGTCGGTCGCGCTGCGCATCGCGTACCCCCACATCATCGGCCTGGCCGACACCGCGATGGGCATCGCCGCGCACATGAACGGGCGGTGGAGCGACGCGCGGGGCCACCTGGAGGCCGGGCTCGCCACCCTGCGCGATCACGGCGCCGGCGTGCGCTGGGAGATCGACATCGGCGACACGTTCTGGCTCGCGACCCTGTTCTATCTCGGGGACTGGCGCGAGATGACGCGGCTGACCCAGGCGCTGCTCCGCGAGGCCCAGGATCGCGCCGACGTCGTCGCCCAGCTCGGGCTGCGCACCGGGCGCTGCAACTTCGCCTGGCTGCTGATCAACCGGCCGGACGAGGCGCAGGCCCACATCGCCGCCGCCGGCCACGCGCTCGGCGAGGGATTCCACTTACCGCACGTCCAGGTGATCGTCGCCCAGGTCAACCTCGAGCTCTACGCCGGCTCGGCGGCGGCCGCGGCGCGCCGGCTCGCCGAGGCCTGGCCGAGCATCGAGCAGATCGGCGTGATCCGGCTGCAACAGCCCCGCATCGAGCTCAACCTGCTGCGGGCGCGCACGCTGCTCGCCGACACCACCCAGCCCGATCGGCTGCGCGCGGCGCGCGCGCTCGCCGACGACATGCTCAAGGAGGGGGCGGCGTGGGCCACCGGGCTGGCCCACCTGGTGCGCGCCGCGGTGTTCGCGTGGAACGGCGACGCCGACGCCGCGCTCGGTGAGCTGGCGCTTGCGGAGGACGAGCTGGCGGCAGCCGGCATGCGGGGCCTGTTGCACATCGCACGGTTGCGGCGCGGCGATCTGGAGGGCGGCGCCGGCGGGATGGCCCGCGCGGAGGCTGCGCGCGACGTGCTGCGCGACCTCGGCGCGGCCGACCCCGACCGCGTCGCGGCGCACATGCTGCCCTGGCCGGTGGGAAACTGAGGTAGTCTGGCGATCATCGAGCGGGCGATCCGATGCGGGCTGTGAGACGTACCTGCAATGGACGGCGCTTCCGCCGAGATGAGGGTAACCCGAAGTGTCCGATATCGCTCAGCACGTCGTTGTCTCGCGCAGGGTAGAAATCGATGATCTGGACTGGGACCTGGCGCGCAAGGTCGGGTTGACCCGGCTCGAGATCGAGAGCCTGGCCTACTTCGCCGACATCGAGAGCCAGACCGTCTACTACTTCCTCGAGGTCGCCAAGCTCCCGGCGTCGCGCGATCCCGAGCTGCTCACGTTCCTGACCCTGTGGAACTACGAGGAGTACTTCCATGCCCACGCGCTGACCCGCCTGCTCACCGAATGCGGCGTGCCGGTCGACAGCGCGATCGATCGCGCGACCCAGGTCCATGCTCGCGCCCGGTTCCGGGCCAAGCTCGAGGACCTGGGCCAGACGCTGATCGCGCGGTTCATGCCGCGGACGTTCATCGCGCTGTGGATGTTCTGGGGCTCGCTCCAGGAGTGCCTGACCGCGCAGGCCTACGAGGAGCTGGCGCGCAACACCCAGAACCCGGTGTTCGCCGAGCTGTGCCGGCGGATCGCCAAGCAGGAGCGTGGCCACTTCGCGTACTACTTCGGCCAGGCGCGCCGCCGGCTCGAGGGACACACCTGGGCCCAGCGGGTCACGCGCTGGATCGCGCGCCGGTTCTACCAGCCGGTCGGCGCCGGGGTGAAGACCGACGCCGACCGCGCGCGACTGGTCGCCCAGCTGTTCCCCGGCGACCGGATCTTCGAGATCATGCGCTACATCGAGAAGCGGATGGGCCAGCTACCGGGCATGGACGGGCTCGACTGCTGCACGCAGTGGGCGGCCCGGGTCCAGCCGATGCTGCCGCCCGAGACCCGCGCGTCGTCGATCCCGCTCGAGCTGTCGGCGGCGGCGTAGCACCATCCGGAACATTGCCCGGCTCGCCCGTGGGTGGTACTTTGGTGTCACCCATGGCCAGCACGACCACGCTCAAGGTGCCGCACGGGCTCAAGGCACGGATCGCCCGCCTTGCCAGGAAGTCGGGATGCTCTCCGCATGCATTCATGCTCGAGGCGCTGGAACGGCAAACGCGCCGCGAAGAACAGATCTCGGCGTTCGTCGAGGAGGCGCTGGCCGCCGATCGCGCGATCGAGGAGGGCGATGAAGTGTACGCCGCGGCGGATGTCCATGCGTGGCTGTCCCGGCTCGCGCGGGGTGAGCGAGTCGCACGGCCCAGGCCGTGGCGCGGGTAGTCTATTCGCGCAACGCGCTGGCGAACCTCGAGCGCGCGTTCACGTCGCTCGATGCGCTGTCACCCGAAGCGGCGGTCGCCGCGGTCGATGCGATCCGCAGCGCGATCGAGATGCTCGAGCATCATCCACTGATCGGCCGGATCGTCGAAGCGGGGCTGCGAGAGCTCGTGATCTCGTTCGGCCGCAGCGGCTACCTCGCGCTCTATCGCTTCGTACCCGCGCGCCGCGAGGTCCGGATCCTGGCGATTCGCCACCAGCGCGAGCTCGACTATCCGTAGCCGCGCCGGTCAACGCAGGACGGTCAAGGTCCGCATCGTGCCGCGGGTGACGCCGAACTGCTCGTGGACGGCGGCGCGCCGGACCGCCTCGCGCGGCGCGATGTCGCCGGCGACGAGCTGGGTATAGGCGGTGTAGACCCGGGCGGTCTCCTCGGCGGACTCGCGGACGAGCTCGACCCGGAACCGCCACACGCCGCGCGCGACGAGCTCGGGCACCAGGCTCGCGGCGCTCTGGGCCTGGGCGTTGAACACGGTGTTGCGGCAGCCGACGTCGACGACCACCGGGTGGACCAGGCCGACCCGGTCGCGCAGCGCGACCTCGTGGCGCTCGCACGGCCGGCCGCAGGTCCGGAAGTCGCGGCCGGTCGACAGCAGGTGGGCGTACACGCAGTGCTCGGTGTGGAACGTCGGGATGTGGTGGTGGATGGCGACGGCGATCCGGCCGGCCGGCGCGCGGCCGAGCAGGGCGAGCAGCTGATCGCGATCCAGGTCGTGCGCGGCGGTCAGCGTGGTCAGGCCGTGGTCGAGCACCCAGCCGGCGGTGATCGAGTTGGTGACGTTGAGCGAGAAGTCGCCGTGCAGCTCGAGCCGCGCCGGCTCGCCGGTGCGCCGGAACGCCGCGAGCGAGCCCCAGCTGCGCACCAGCACGTGGTCGGGCGCGAGCCGCTCGAGGTGCTGATCGACGCGCTCCTCGCCCGGCTTCTGGACCCGCAGCGTCGCCACGCCGACCCGCGCCCCCCGCCGGCGCGCGCGCTCGACGGCGCGCGACAGGCCGACCAGCTCCATCCAGTCGAGCTCGACCTCGCGGGAGCCGGCGTCGAGCACGGCGTCGAGCTGGGCGTCGGTCCGGCACAGCGGCACGACGAGCGGCGGGCGGCCGATCGGTGGCTGCGGAGAGATCAGCGCGGGCGCGACCGGACCGGCGGTGACCACGCGGTCGACGCGGGCGATCGCCTCGGCGAGCTGGGCGACGACGGCGCGCCGCAGCTCCTTGAGCTCGCCGACCGGCAGGTGGAGCCCCGGGGCGATGCCGGCGGTGTCGATCACGTCGAGGTGGAACGGCGTGCCGCCGAGCGCGCCGAGCTTGTCGACCACGAGCGCGGCGGTCAGCCCGCCGCCCGACGCGGGCTGCAGCACGGTGCGGGTGGCAGCCCGGGCGATGTGGACGGCGCGGCCGCGCGCGATCGCGACGACTTCGAGCGGCTCGCCGGCTACCCCGTGCAGCGTCATGTCGACCGGGATCCGTCCGAGCGGGGCGCGGCCGGCCTCGACGGCCTTCTCACCGGCGCGGGTGACCCGCGGGTCCGAGGTGACCCACACCCGGTCGCCGGCGTGGACGGCCGCCAGGTTCGGGCCGGGCCGGCCGAACTTGAGCCAGGTGCCGTTGGTCGCCTCGGACACCGAGAAGATCGGGCCGCCCTCCTCGCGCTCGCCGGGCCGGCCGCGATCGAACACCACGCCCATCCCGGCGCGCGGCACGGCCCGCATGCGTGGGTCGGTGGCCGGGAGCGGGGTCTGGCCCGGGGCGATCGCCAGGCCGCCGGTGATCACGCGCTGCGCCGGATCGGGCACGACGAGCACCGAGTCGCCGCTGACCTTGACGACGCGGCCGAGCGGCACGCCGCGGTGGTTGGGGAACCGGCCCTCGACCAGCGCCTGGTGATCGGGGCCGGCGAGGAAGCCCGGCGACGCGCCGCGGCTGTACGCGATGTGCAGCGCGAGCTCGTCGGTCGGGATCTTGACCGGCAGCGCGGGCGCCGGCTCGCCCGCGGCCGCCGCCGCGGCGGCGCGGTACTGCGCGACGGTGGTGGCGACGTAGTGCGGGGCCTTGAGCCGGCCCTCGATCTTGAGCGCCGCGACGCCGAGCTCGGCGAGCCGCGCCACGTGGTCGAGCCCGGACAGGTCCCTGGGCGACAGGAGGTACGCGACGTCGCCCAGATCGCGCTCGCGGTCATCGACGATCAGCCGGTAGGGCAGGCGGCAGGCCTGCGCGCACTGGCCGCGGTTGGCCGACCGGCCGCCCCACGCCTCCGACGACAGGCACTGGCCGCTCCACGACACGCACAGCGCGCCGTGGACGAACACCTCGAGCGGCAGCGACGTGCCGGCGGCATAGGCCCGGATGTCGTCGACCGACAGCTCGCGCGGCACCACGATCCGGGCCAGGCCCAGGCCGCGCAGCAGCTCGGCCGCCAGCGGGCTCGACGCGGTCATCTGGGTCGAGCCATGGACCTCCAGCGCGGGGCAGATCGCGCGGGCGAGCAGGGCGACCGCCGGGTCCTGGACGACGATCGCGTCGGCCCCCGCGGCGGCGACCCGCCGGATCAGTGCCTCGATCACCGGCAGCTCGGGCTCGAATATCAGTGTGTTGAGCGTGACGCAGGCGCGCACCCCGGCGCGGTGGATCTGCGCGATCACCTCGCCGAGCTCGGCCGACGGGAAGTTGACCGCGCGTGCGCGCGCGTTGAACCCGTCGTCGAGCCCGAAGTACACCGCGTCGGCCCCGGCGGCGAGCGCCGCGGCGAGGCTGTCGCGGTCCCCGGCGGGCGCGAGGATCTCGGGGGCGCGGGGGGCGGCGCCCGGATCGAGCGCGGGTGTGATGGCGGGCGAGTCGCCCATGGCGGGTGGCAGGACCGCGGCGGCGGTCAGCTCGGAGGAACGCTTGCTGGCAGCGTTCCATAACACGTCCCGGCCGGGGTGGGTCGGAAACTCGCGCGCGGTTCACAGGCGGCAATCACCGCTTGCTGCACCCTTGGCCCTTGCGCACCCGTTCACCTCCTCCTTATAACGCCCGCCATGACCCCGATCGTTCAATGGCTTGCAGCCACCGCCGCGGACGCCCCGGCGCGGCCCCGCAGCGAGGCCCAGCTCGTGCTGCCGGACTTCACACAGATCCACATGCTGGGAATCACGGGGAACTGGATCCTCATCAGCGGCCTGTTCGTGTCGGTGTTCGGCCTGCTGTTCGGCCTGTGGAAGTACCAGAAGCTCAAGAACCTGCCGGTCCACAAGGCGATGCGGGAGATCAGCGAGCTGATCTACGCGACCTGCAAGACGTACCTGCGCACGCAGGCCAAGTTCATCTTCCAGCTCTGGGTGCTGATCGCGATCGTGATCGTGGTCTACTTCGCCGCGCTCGAGCACGTCCCGGCGCTCAAGGTGTTCGCGATCGCCGGGTTCTCGGTGGTCGGCATCCTGGGCAGCTCGCTGGTCGCGTTCTTCGGGATCCGGGTCAACACGTTCGCCAACTCGCGCGCGGCGTTCGCGTCGCTGCGCGGCAAGCCGTACGGCGTGTACGAGATCCCGATCGAGGCCGGCATGTCGATCGGCACGGTGCTGATCTCGACCGAGCTGTTCCTGATGCTCGCGATCATGGTGTTCATGCCGGGCGACTACGCCGGTCCGTGCTTCATCGGCTTCGCGGTCGGCGAGTCGCTCGGCGCCGCGGCGCTGCGCATCGCCGGCGGCATCTTCACCAAGATCGCCGACATCGGCTCCGATCTGATGAAGATCGTGTTCAACATCAAGGAGGACGACGCGCGCAACCCGGGCGTGATCGCGGACTGCACCGGCGACAACGCCGGCGACTCGGTCGGCCCGACCGCCGACGGCTTCGAGACCTACGGCGTCACCGGCGTCGCGCTGATCACGTTCATCCTGGTCGCGTTCCCCAACCTGCCCGGGGTCGAGGCCGCCGCGCGCGGCGCCGACGGGATCAGCCCGGCCGATCCGGGACAGTGGACGCAGACCGTGCTGCTGGTCTGGCTGTTCGCGATGCGCATCGTGATGATCTTCGCCTCGGTCGGCAGCTACCTGATCAACGGCGTGCTGACCAAGGGCCGCTACGGCAACGCCGACAAGATGGACTTCGAGCACCCGCTGACCAACCTGGTGTGGCTGACCTCGCTGGTGTCGGTCGCGCTGACCTTCCTGGTGTCGTACTACCTGATCGGCACCGGCGACTCGAGCCTGCCGTTCGGCCTGTGGTGGAAGCTGTCGGCGATCATCTCGTGCGGCACGCTCGCCGGCGCGATCATCCCCGAGCTGGTCAAGGTGTTCACCTCGGTCAACTCCGGGCACGTCCGCGAGGTGGTGACCGCCTCGAGGGAGGGCGGACCGTCGCTCAACATCCTGTCCGGCCTGACCGCCGGCAACTTCTCGGGCTACTGGATGGGCCTCATCATCACCGGCCTGATGGCGATCGCGTACGCGATCTCGCTGGCGCCCGGGATCTCCGAGCTGCTGTTCTCGCAGAACCAGATGGCGGGCGCCGACTTCGCGATGTCGCCGTTCGCCTGCCAGGCGGCGGGCACCGTGTTCGCGTTCGGCCTGGTCGCGTTCGGCTTCCTCGGCATGGGCCCGGTGACGATCGCGGTCGACTCGTACGGCCCGGTCACCGACAACGCGCAGTCGGTCTACGAGCTGTCGATGATCGAGTCGATCCCCGACATCGAGCAGGACATCGAGAAGGAGTTCAAGTTCAAGCCGAACTTCGACAAGGCCAAGGCCTACCTCGAGGAGAACGACGGCGCGGGCAACACGTTCAAGGCGACCGCCAAGCCGGTCTTGATCGGCACCGCGGTGGTCGGCGCGGCGACGATGATCTTCGCGCTGATCATGCTGGTCACCAACGGTCTCAAGACCGAGGCGATCGGCAACCTGTCGATGATCCACCCGCCGTTCCTGCTCGGCCTGATCATCGGCGGCGCGATCATCTACTGGTTCACCGGCGCGTCGACCCAGGCGGTGTCGACCGGCGCCTACCGCGCGGTCGAGTTCATCAAGGCCAACATCAAGCTCGACGGCACGTCGCAGAAGGCCTCGGTCGAGGACTCCAACAAGGTCGTCGAGATCTGCACGCTCTACGCCCAGAAGGGGATGCAGAACATCTTCATGGTCGTGTTCTTCACGACCCTGGCGTTCGCCTGCATCGACCCGTACTTCTTCATCGGCTACCTGATCTCGATGGCGCTGTTCGGGCTGTACCAGGCGATCTTCATGGCCAACGCCGGTGGCGCGTGGGACAACGCCAAGAAGATCGTCGAGACCGAGCTGCGGTCCAAGGGCACCGAGCTGCACGCCGCGACCGTGGTCGGTGACACCGTCGGCGATCCGTTCAAGGACACGTCGTCGGTCGCGCTTAACCCGGTGATCAAGTTCACCACGCTGTTCGGCGTGCTCGCGGTCGGCCTCGCGCTCGAGCTCGCCAACAAGGCCCAGGAGACCGGCACGCCGACCTACAACTACGTGCGCTACGCGATCGCGGTGCTCGGCCTGCTGGTCGCGCTGATCTTCGCCTACCGGTCGTTCTACGGCATGCGGATCGGCACGGCGGCGGAGGAGTCGGCGAAGGCGGCGGCGCCCAAGGCCGAGCCCAAGGCGGACTCGGCGGCGAGCTGAGCGGATCGCCCCGGATCTCCGCGGGTTGTACGAGGGCGCATCACGGTACATCCGGGCGGTGCGCCCTTTGCGGTCTTTTTTTGTCCCGGGGTGGCAGGATGCGGACATGGAGACGATTCGTGCGCCGCGCGGTAGCGCGCTGTCCTGCAAGGGCTGGCCGCAGGAGGCCGCGCTGCGGATGCTGATGAACAACCTCGACCCCGAGGTCGCCGAGCGGCCGGCCGACCTGGTGGTCTACGGCGGCACCGGCAAGGCGGCGCGCAGCTGGGACGACTACCACACCATCGTCCGCGAGCTCCGCCGGCTGGACAGCGACCACACGCTGCTGGTCCAGTCCGGGCGCGCGGTCGGCGTGTTCCGCACCCACGAGGAGGCGCCCCGCGTGCTGATCGCGAACGCCAACCTGGTCGGCCAGTGGGCGACCTGGGAGCACTTCCGCGAGCTCGAGCGCAAGGGCCTGATGATGTACGGCCAGATGACCGCGGGCTCGTGGATCTACATCGGCTCGCAGGGCATCGTGCAGGGCACGTACGAGACGTTCGCCGCCGCCGGCAAGACCCACTGGAACAGCGACCTCGCCGGCCGGTTCGTGCTGTCGGGCGGCCTGGGCGGGATGGGCGGTGCCCAGCCGCTGGCGGCGACCATGGCGGGCGGCGTGTTCCTCGGCGTCGAGATCGATCCCGGCCGGGTCGAGCGCCGGCTCGCGACCCGCTACCTCGACGAGGTCGCGCCGGATCTCGACACCGCGCTGCGCCGGGTCGACGCGTGCGTCCGGGCCAGGACCGCGCGCTCGATCGCCGTGGTCGGCAACGCGGCCGACGTCTACGCCGAGCTGGTCCGCCGCGGCGTGACGCCCGACCTCGTCACCGACCAGACCGCGGCCCACGATCCGCTGGTCGGCTACATCCCGCAGGGCATGAGCCTGGTCGAGGCCGCCGAGCTGCGCGCGGGCAACCCCGAGGAGTACATCCGGCGGGCGCGGGCCTCGATGGCGGTCCAGGTCGAGGCGATGGTCGCGATGCAGCGCGCCGGCGCCCACGTGTTCGACTACGGCAACAACCTGCGCGCCCAGGCCGAGCTCGGCGGCGCCCGCCAGGCGTTCAGCTACCCGGGCTTCGTCCCGGCCTACATCCGGCCGCTGTTCTGCGAGGGCAAGGGGCCGTTCCGGTGGGCGGCGCTGTCGGGCGACCCCGACGACATCCGCGCCACCGACGAGGCCGTGCTCGACGAGATCCGCGACGACCCGATGCTGCGGCGGTGGATGACGCTGGCGCGCGAGCGGATCGCGTTCCAGGGCCTGCCGGCGCGGATCTGCTGGCTCGGCTACGGCCAGCGCCACCGGGTCGGCCTGCGGTTCAACGAGCTGGTCGCCACGGGCCGGGTCAAGGCGCCGATCGTGATCGGCCGCGACCACCTCGACTGCGGCTCGGTCGCGTCGCCCAACCGCGAGACCGAGGCGATGAAGGACGGCACCGACGCGGTCGCGGACTGGGCGATCCTCAACGCGCTGGTCAACACCGCGGCCGGTGCGACCTGGGTGTCGTTCCACCATGGCGGCGGGGTCGGCATCGGCTACTCGCTGCACGCCGGCATGGTCGTGGTCGCCGATGGGACGTCGCGCGCGGCGCACTGCCTGGAGCGCGTGCTGACCTCCGATCCGGGGATGGGCATCATCCGCCACGCCGACGCCGGCTACGATGCGGCGATCCACGCCGCCGAGGATCGCGGCGTGGTCATCCCGCGCCGGCGCTGAGAGGGATCCACAGGGGCGATTCGCCCCGCCGCGCGTCGGTCGCGCGGCCGTGGACCTGCGCCCGGTGCCCACGATCGCGATCCATGGTTTCTCGGGTGCGGCTCGCGGCGAAGCTACGAAGTGCTCCGTAGGTCCGAGGCTGCGCCTGCGCGCGTTGCTCGCCCGTGGCCGAGCGGAGGATCGACCGCCATGCGGCCGCGTGCGTCTGTGGACCCCAGACCGCGCGCCTCGCGGCGGCGAGCCGGTGATAGCGATCGCGCGGCCGTCCACCGGACCTGTGCCGGGTGGATCGGCTATCGTGGCCGTCAAGCGGCAAAGGCCAACCAGCGTGAGCGACCTGGTGATCCACAACGCGCGGGTGATGACCTGCGATCCGGCCCGGCTCGGCCTGGGGCTGATCGACCACGGCGCGATCGCGCTGTCGGGTGCGGCGATCCGCTGGGTGGGGCCCGAGGCCGCGCGGCCGCGCGGCGACCGCGAGCTCGACGCCCGCGGCCGGCTGATCACCCCGGGCCTGATCGACTGCCATACCCACGCGATCTTCGCCGGTGAGCGCGCCAACGAGTTCGCGATGCGCGCCGCCGGCAAGTCGTACCTCGAGATCGCCAAGGCCGGCGGCGGGATCGCCGCGTCGCTCGGGCCGACCCGCGCGGCGAGCGATGCCGAGCTGATCGCTGGGCTGCGCGGCCGGCTCGACGCCGCGCTCGCCGGCGGCACCACCACGATCGAGGTCAAGACCGGCTACGACCTGACCGTCGAGGGTGAGCTCCGCCTGCTGCGCTGCATCGCCGCGGCGGCCGCGAGCCGCCACCAGCGCGTGGTGCCGACGCTGCTCGCCCACGTGGTGCCCCCCGAGCGCGCCGCCGGCCGCGACGCGTTCGTCGCCGAGCTGTGCACCCGGATGATCCCGGCGTGCGGCGAGGCCCGGCTCGCGACCTCGGTCGACGTCTACTGCGACGACGGCGCGTTCACGCTCGCCGAGGCCCGCACGATCCTCGCCGCCGCGCGCACCGCCCGGCTCGCGGTCCGCGGCCACGTCGGGCAGTTCCGCGACCTCGGTGCCGCCGAGCTGCTCGGCGAGCTCGGCGGGCTGTCCGCCGACCACCTCGAGCAGGTCTCCGACGCCGGGATCGCGGCGCTCGCCCGGGCCGGCACCGTCGCGGTGATGCTGCCCGGCGCCTGTGTCCAGCTCCGGCTCCCGGTGCCGCCGGTCGAGCGGCTGCGCCGCGCCGGGGTCGCGATGGCCGTCGCCACCGACCTCAACCCGGGCTCCAGCTACTGCGAGACCCTGCCGATCCAGCTCTGGCTGGCGACCACCCACTTCGGGATGACCGTCGAGGAGGCCTGGCTCGGTGTCACGCGCAACGCCGCGCGCGCGCTCGGCCTGGGCGGGACCAGCGGCACGATCAGCCGCGGCGCGCGCGGCGATGTCCTGGTGTGGGACTGCGACGACCCGGCCGATGTGGCGTACCGCTACGGCGCCGCGACCCGGCTGATCGATACCGTGTTCGTCGCCGGCGAGCGGCTGGCCGCGGCGCTGTCCCCGCTGGCGAGCTGACGGCGCCTGGGGTGCCCGCGGCGACGCGCGCCCGCCGGCGGCCGGCGATCCCCGTTCCACCGCGCGCACTTGCGCGGACACGCGACGGATCGCATGCGCGGCGCGGCTTGACATGCTACCAAAGTGATATCATCTTGGTATCAGATTCTCGGAGGTCCTGCCATGGCGATGAAGGAACGTGAAGCAATCTCGAGCTCGGGCTGGCTGGCGATCCTGCTCGGGCTGACCGCGCTCGGGGCCGCGATCTGGGTGGTCGCGGGGATCGTGCAGCTCGAGGAGCGCGCGCCCCAGCCCGTGCCGCTGGGGCGCCTGATCGGCGGCGTGGCGCTGGTCCTCACCGGCCTGGTCATCCTGCGCGGCATCTTCGTCGTCGGCCCCAACGAGGCCCGCGTGCTGACCTTCTTTGGCACGTACACCGGCACGGTCCGGTCCCAGGGCCTGCGCTGGGCCAACCCGTTCAGCGTCAAGCGCGAGCTGTCGCTGCGCGCCCGCAACTTCGAGACCGAGAAGATCAAGGTCAATGACGTCGACGGCAATCCGATCGAGATCGCCGCCGTGATCGTGTGGCGGATCATCGACACCGCGCAGGCCGCGTTCGACGTCGAGAACGTCAACAGCTTCGTCAAGGTCCAGTCCGAGGCCGCCGTCCGCAACCTCGCGATGCACCACCCGTACGACGCGCACGACGACGCGGTCATGTCGCTGCGCGGTCAGTCCGAGGCGGTCGCCGCCCAGCTGAGCCAGGAGGTCAACGCGCGGATCCGGCCCGCCGGGGTCGAGGTGATCGACGCCCGGATCGCCCACCTCGCGTACGCGCCCGAGATCGCCCAGGCGATGCTGCAGCGCCAGCAGGCCGGCGCGATCATCGCCGCCCGGACCCGGATCGTCGAGGGCGCGGTGTCGATGGTCGAGATGGCGCTCGAGCAGCTCGCGCGGCGCGGCATCGTCGAGCTCGACCCCGAGCGCAAGGCGACCATGGTGTCGAACCTGCTGGTCGTGCTGTGCGGCGAGCGCAACGCCCAGCCGGTGATCAACGCGGGCACGCTGTACTAGCCGGGGAGCCGGCCATGGCCGAGCGCAAGCCCTTCCTGCTCCGCATCGATCCCGCCGTGCTGGAGGCCGTCCAGAAGTGGGCGGCCGACGACCTGCGCAGCCTCAACGCGCAGATCGAGTACGTCCTGCGCGACGCCCTGCAGCGCGCCGGGCGGCTCCCCGGCAACCGCAAGAAGGACGGCCCGTAGCGCGAGTAGCGGCGGCTCACTTGCGCGCCGGCTTGCGGACGAGGATCAACTCCATCAGCAGGTGCTCCTTGCCGTCGGCGCCCTGGTTGAACTGCTGGTGGATCAGCTTGCGCCCGCCGTCCTCGAGCTGAGACACCGTGCGCGACTGGTGCTCCTGGCCGTGGGTCGCGGCGAGCGAGGCGCTGTACAGCACGATCTGCTTGCCGTCGAACGGATCGCGGCTCTGGCGGATCGAGAACCTG
>DATAPF010000265.1:0-10686 GCA_036265355.1 Kofleriaceae bacterium
GCCAGCCGGCCCGTGTCGCGCGGGTTGGCCGCGAGGAACAGGATCACGTGCTTCTTGGTCGCTGTTCTGGCTTGCGATGGCCGCTTCATTGGCTGCCTCGATGCAAACCCATGAGGCGACCCAGCACGGTCCACCACGACACGGCTCATTGCCGAACCACCAGAGACCCAGACATTGTCGTTGCACATCAACATGTTGCGTTCGAGGAAGCGTCACAATACGAGAACCACGGCGTGGGGTGCTCCTGTCCTGTGGCGCTTACCGCGCGGCGGCCCGTGCTCGTAAACGTGGGGGATACCGTGCACCGTGATAGCCTCGGTCGAGCGAGTTGCGCTCGCGGGCTGGGTCATGGCGCGTGCTACGCTGGTCCCGTGAAGGCCACGCTGAGCTTGCCTCGTCGAACGACGTACGCCGACTACCTGGCGGCGGAGCAAGTCAGCGAGCGCCGGCACGAGTTCCTCGATGGCGTGATCGTCGCGATGGCGGGCGGGTCCGACGAGCACAATGCCATCGCGTTCCGCTTCGGCGGCCTGTTCATGACCCGCCTGGCGCGGGGCTGCCGCGGCTACACCCCGGATCAGCGGTTCTGGATCGCCGCGGCGACTCGCGCCCGCTACAGCGACGGGTCGATCATCTGCGGCCCGCCCGCGCACCCTCCGCACGATGGTCAGGCGACCACGAACCCGCTGGTCGTCGTCGAGGTGCTGTCTCCCAGCAGCGAGGGTGACGACGATGGCGACAAGCGCCGCGACTTCCAGTCGCTCGCCTCGCTGCAGACCTACGTGCTCGCCGCGCAGGACGAGCGGTGCGTGAAGGTCTACCGCCGCGACGAGCGCGGCGCATGGCGCGCTGAGCCGGACATCTACCGCGACGGCGGCAGCTTCGAGCTGCCGAGGTTGACGCGCGCGATCACAGTCGACGAGATCTACGATGACATCCTCGATGCCGCCGGGCACTCGATGCTGCGCTGACGAGCTCGCCATGAAACAGCGCTGTCTCGAAGCTGCGGAACAGGCATGGGGCACGGAGGCCGACCGCCGCGCTGTACGCGTGCTCGCCGGCGAGGTGAGCGGTCTCCGCCGCGATGAAGTGCGCGCGTTGCTCGCGATGAAACCTGCCGATGCGCGGGCTCGGCTCGCTACCGTCATCGACGCAATGCGCCGCACGAGATAGCGAAGCTTCGCCGCACCGATCTAGCCCAACATGACGCAGCGTTTCCTCGAAGTCACGTTCCGGAACGGCAGGCCACTGGCCGCCTACCTGTACCTGCCGCGCAACGGCCGCGTGACGGTAGCCGCGACCCGCGACGCGGGCCGCGGCTTGAAGATCGACCTCGATCCGTCGGGCACGCCGATCGGCGTCGAGATCACCGCCCCCTCGCTGGTCAGCGCAGCCGACGTCAATGCCGCGCTCGCGAAGTTCGGTGCCGGAGCGATCGACCCCGCCGAGCTCGCTCCACTCGCCGCGTGACCGCCGGTCGCTCGCTCAGGGCGCCGGGCTGCCGGCGTCGCGGACGATCTTGACCAGGCAGGCGCGCAGCTCCTTGGCGGTGACCGGCTTCTCGAGCTGCGGCGCGCCGAGCTGATCGAGCCGCTCGCGGGTCTGGGCGGTGAACGCGCCGCCGGACAGGAAGACCAGGCGCTGGGCCTGATCGGGCACCATCCGCTGGAGCTCCTCGAGCAGCTCGATGCCGGTCATGTTCGGCATCATCACGTCGCTGACGATCGCGTCGAACCGGACGCCGCGGACGATGTGGTCGATCGCCTCCTGGCCGCAGCAGGCGATCGTGACGTCGTAGTCGCGGCGCAGCAGGCGCTCGATGGAGTGGGCGACCAGCGGCTCGTCGTCGACCAGCATGATGCGCTTGCGGCGGCGCGCGGTGAGCTCGGCCTCGACCTCCGCGGTGGTCGGCGGGCGCACGGCCGGCTGATCGGGGGCGGGCGGCAGCACGACGCGCACCACGGTACCGCGACCGGGCGCGCCACCGGAGTCGGGATTGCGGGTCTCGCTGCGCTCGATCGAGATCTGGCCGCCGAGGCCGCTGACGATGCCATGGCAGATCGACAGGCCCAGGCCGGTGCCCTCACCGACGCCCTTGGTGGTGAAGAACGGGTCGAACACGCGGGTGTGGAGCTCGGCGGGGATCCCGGTGCCGGTGTCCTCGATCTCGATCACGGCGCGGCCGTGGTCGTCGGTCCGGGTCCGCACCGTGATGCGGTTGTCGCTGGACCGGCCCGCCGGGATCGCGTGCGCGGCGTTGACCAGGAGGTTGATGAACACCTGGGTCAGGCGGCCGTCGTCGGCGACGACCAGCGGCACCGGACCGAGCTCGCGCACCAGCTCGGCCCGGTGGCGGACCTCGTTGCCGGTCAGCCGGATCGCGGCCTCCAGCACGTCGGGCAGCGCGAGCGGGACGCGGACCTCGGCCTCGGACCGGCTGAACGAGCGCAGGCCGTGGACGATCTTGCGCACGCGCTCGGCGCCGTCGCGCGCGTCGCGGACCTGGGCGCCGAGCTCGGTGCGCTCGCCGGAGCTCGCCGTGCGGTCGGCCCCGCCGAGGATCTCGGCCATCGACTCGAGGTTGCCGATCACGTAGGCGAGCGGGTTGTTGATCTCGTGCGCGATCCCCGCGGCCAGCGTGCCCAGGCTCGCCATGCGATCGGACATCACGAGCTTGGCGCGCATCCGCCTGCGGTCGGTGACGTCGCGGCCGCTCGACACGACGGTGACCTTGCCGCCGAGCTCGACCCGGATCCCCGAGACCTCGCAGGTCCGCCAGCTGCCGTCGGCGCTGCGCAGCTGGACCTCGTAGACGTCGGACACCATGCCGAGCTCGAGCTCGGCGACCTTGCGGAACAGGTCGATCACCTTCGCGCGATCGTCGGGATGGACCCGCTCGATCAGGTCGGTCTCCGCCCCGCTGTCCTCCGCGGCGATGCCGAGCAGGCGGCGGACCGTGCGGTTGAGGTAGATCACCTTGCCGTCGCGCTGCAGCGTGATCAGGTCCGGCATCAGATCGATCACGGCGCGGAAGCTGGCGTCGATCTCGGCGTGGAGCTGGCGGGTCCGGCGGCGCAGCACGCTGCGCTGGCGCAGGGCGAACGCGCCGCCGACCGCGCCGAGCCCGGCGCAGACGATCAGCGCGAGGAACCACCGGGTCTGCCACCACGCCGGCAGCACGGCGAACACGAGCGCGGTGGTCGAGCCCCAGGTCCCGGCGTCGACCCGGGCGCGGACCTCGAAGCGGTAGCTGCCGGGGAGCAGGCCCGGGTAGCGCGCCGAGCGCTGGTGGATCGCGCCCCACTCGGTCTCGACCGGCAACAGGCGGGCCTGGTACTCGACGCGGCGCGGATCGAGCAGCGTGCCGGCGGCGACCTCGATCAGCAGCGCGCCGCGGTCATGCGCCACCTCGAGCAACTCGGGCGGCGCGCCGTGGATCGGCAGATCGCCGAGCCGGCCGTCGAGCAGCACCGTGCGCGGCGCGGGCGGCGCCCCGGTGTAGTGCTGGGCGAGCACGTGGCTGCCGCCGCCGGTCGAGCCCAGCCACAGCGAGCCGTCGCGATCGAGAAAGAACGCCTGCGACGCCGAGTCGTTGCCGGCCAGGCCGTCGCTCTTGTCGAAGTGGTCCGGGCCGCCCGGGCCGACCACGTTGACGCCGTCGCCGGTGCCGATCCACAGCCGGCGCTCGCGATCCTCGCCGAGGAAGTACACCATCCCCGAGGTCAGGCCGTCGGCCGCGCCGATGTGGGTGACCCCGACGGCGCGGCCGCCGTCGTAGCCGAAGCAGGTCGCGCCGAGCGCCTCGCTGTACGCGGTGCACAGCCGGCCGTCGCTGCGCGCGATCAGGTAGCTCGCCGATGCGCTGCGCAGCCCGGCGGCCTGGTCGAGCACGCGCCAGCTCGCCCGCTCCCCGCCGCGCGGGGCGCCGTGGTCGAGCACGACGACGCCGCCCGGGTCGGCGGTCATCCACAGCCGGTCGCCGACCACCGCGAACGAGCCGAACCGCGCGCTGCCGATCCCGGGGACCGCGACCGGCTGGAGCGGACCGGGCACCGCGCCGGGCAGCCGGTACAGCCCGCCCCGCGTCCCGATCCACAGGTCGCCCTCGGGGCCGAGCGCGAGCGCGAAGATGAAGCGATCGGGCCGATCGCGGTCGCCGAGCGAGATCGCGCGGCCGTCGCGATCGATGTAGAGCAGATCGGACGGCGCGCCGCCGAGGAACATGCCGCCCTGGGGCGCGAACACCAGGGCGCGGACGACGCGGTGCTCGGTGCCGGGCACGCAGGCCCAGCGGCCATCGGCCGCGCGCGCCAGGCAGCGGTTGGTGCCGGCGAGCAGCGTGCCGTCGCGATCGCGCCGGTAGGTCCACACGATCTCGCCGGGCAGCCCGCTCGCCGGGGTGTGATGCTCGATCAGGCCGCGGCCGCGAAGCTGGAACAGCCCGGCCGACCCGATCCAGAGATCGCCATCGCGATCGACCAGCAGCGCGCGCGTGGTCGCCGCCGGCATGCCGGCCGCCCGGCCGATCGTGCGCCACCGGTCGCCCGCGCGGTAGGTGACGCCGTCGTCGGTCCCGATCAGCACGTCGCCGTGCGAACCGATCGCCATCGCGTTCGGCGCGCCGACCGCGTCGAACCCGGTCGGCAGGCCGTCGCGCAGGTCGGTCGCGCGCGCGGCGCCCACCGGCAAGTACCACAGGTGGGCCGAGGTCCGGATCCACAGCGCGCCCTCGCGATCGCGCAGCACGCCCTCGATCGCATCGCGGCCGAGCCCGGCGTCGCTGCCGATCCGGTGCCACACACCGTCGCCGCCGCTGAGCTCGACGGTCGTGCCGTTGCCCACGACCAGGCCGCGGCCGTCGGCCCACAGCGCGTGAACCGCGGTCGTCGCGGGCCCGGGCCAGCCCGGCGCCGGTGCGTACCGGCCGTCGGCGCCCTGGACGTACAGCCCGCCGCCGCTGGTGCCGACCCACAGCCGCCCGCCATAGCTCACCAGGGTGTGGACCGGGATCGCCGGCATCCCGAGCACGGCCTGGCGCGAGAACCGGGCCCCGTTCCAGCACGACAGCCCGCTGTTGCCGCCGGCGCAGACCCGGCCGTCCGGCGCGGTCCCGACGGCGTAGACCAGGCTGGACGCCAGGCCGTCGTCGACCGAGAAGTGCGTGAACTGCTCGCCGTCGAACCGGTACACGCCGTCCTGGGTGCCGAGCCAGAGCAGGCCGTCGTCGTCCTGCGCGAGGCTGCCGACCACCAGGTTGCGCAGCCCGTCGGCGCCGTCGAACACCCGGAACGTCCGCTGGCCCGGCGGCAGATCGGGGCGATCGGCGAGCGCCGGGCGCGCGGCCACGAGCCAGCACAGCGCGGCCGCGCAGCACGGGACGGACAGCGAGCTCGAGCCGACCACAGCGAGCGATCTGTAACGTGACCGGGCGCGGATCGTCGAGGCCGGGAGCTACATCGCGGGCAAGTTCGCCTCGCCGGCCACCCGGACGACCCAGGCGCGCAGCTCCTGGGCGCTGACCGGCTTCTCCAGCTGGGGCGCGCCGATCTGGTCCAGACGCTCACGAGTCTGAGCCGTGAATACACCGCCCGACAGGAAGATCAGGCGCTGGGCCTGAGCTTCTCGTCCTCGGCGCGGCTGAACGAGCGCAGGCCGTGGACGATCTTGCGCACCCGCTCGGCGCCGTCCTGCGCGTCGTGGATCACCGCGGTCAGCTCGTCGCGCGCCGGGCCCGGCAGCAGCGCCGGGTCGGCCAGCGCCTCGACGGCGACCTCGAGGTTGCCGGTGACGTAGGCCAGCGGGTTGTTGATCTCGTGCGCGATCCCCGCGGCGAGCGTGCCCAGGCCGGGCGCCGGCGCCGCCCGCGCCGGTGCGGCCAGCGCCAGGATGCTCGCGGTCACCGCAACGCAGGCGCCGGGTCGCATCACGTACGTCGCACCGACCGCCCTGGCGAAAACGGTAGAGCCCACGGTGCCGTGGAACGCGGCGCCGGCGCCACCGAAAGTCTCGCGCGGTCCCGGCGCGGTCCGGTGGGACCGGGCACCGCGCGTCCTCGGCCTCGGCGAGGAAACCGGGCCGGAATGACTGGCAATGACGACACTGCCGTCCGGCCGCCGACAGTTACACCGGCGGTGAAATGCGGTCGCTGACAGCGGTCGCGCTTGCTGCATGGTCCGCGCTGGCAAACCGCTGCGAACAGCGTACCTTGTACGATGGAGGTGGGATGTGAGTACGGCTGACGTGAACGCGGCCGCGCGACAGCGCGTGATCGATACCCGGCATCAGCGCGCGGTGGTTCGCCGCGTCGCGCGCCGCAACCCCCGCACGCCGTGGGTCGCGGAACCCGACCCGAACCGCGGCGCGCGGTTCGCGACCCGCACCGCGCGCACGCGTAACGGCGCCGAGTCGATCCAGGGCGCCGCCGACTTCCAGCCGTTCATGTTCCTGTCCGAGGGTGCGCGGGTCGGGAACGCGGTGGCGCTGGTCAACGCACCGGGGGCGTGCGGATCGGGGTTTCTGATCAGCGAGACGCTGTTCATGACGAACAACCACGTGATTCGCTCGATCGAGGACGCCCGGCGAACGACGCTGACGTTCAACTTCCAGCTCGACGCCGGCGGCCAGTTTGCCCGGCGCGTGACCTTCACCCTCGATCCGGACCGCTGCTTCCTCACCGCCGCCGAGGACGATCTCGACTTCACGATCGTGGCGCTCGGCAGCGCGGATCCGCCGCCGAGCATGACGTTCGGGTTCTGCCCGCTGTCCGATCGGGAGGACAAGCACGCGCTCGGGATCCCGCTCAACATCATCCAGCATCCCCAGCTGCGCCCGAAGGAGATCGTGATTCGCAACAACCTGCTGACCACGCGGGTCAGCCGGGTGCTGCACTACGAGACCGATACCGAGGTCGGCTCGTCGGGATCGCCGGTGTTCAACGACCTGTGGGAGGTCGTCGCGCTGCATCACTACGGCCAGCCGTTCCTGGAGACCAAGGACAGCGAGGGCCACGACCTCGAGACCCAGGTCAACGAGGGCGTGCGGATCAGCGCGATCATCGAGCGCCTGCGGGCGCTGCGCGGCGAGCTCTCGTCCGCCGCGCGCGACGACATCGACCACGCCCTCGCCCTCGGCGCCGCGACGCCGCAGGACGACGAGCCGGAGATCGTGAACGGACATCCAGATGGCGGCAGCGCGGAGGCAGCGCCGGCCGGACAAGGAGCGCCCATGATGGACAAGGGAGTCGGCAATGAGATCGGCGATGCAGTCGGCAATGATCTCGGCAAGCAAGTGGGCAAGGAGCTGAGGATCATCATTCCCGTCGAGCTCACGATGCGCATCGGTGATTCGGCACGCGACCCCATCGTGGTCGCGCAGCGAGTCCGCCCGATGAACGGCAGCGGCGGAACGCCGCCGGCCCCGCCGGCCGCGCCGGCCGCGGCCAGCGCCGAGGGACCGGAGCTGTCTCCCGACGGTGCGCTGACGCTCACGACCAGCCGCGCCGAGGGGGTCACGATCGACACCGACTACCGCAACCGCGATGGATACGCACCGGCGTTCCTGCGCGGCACGACGCTCCCGCTTCCGCTGCCGAAGGACCGCCGGGTCCTGGCGCCCCTCCGCGACGGTGGCTCCGAGCTCAAGTACACGCACTTCAGCGTGCTGCTGCACGCGGATCGGAAGATGGCGCTGATCACGGCAACCAACATCGACGGTCCGTCCTACCTGAAGATCGTGCGCGCGACCGGCCGGCCCAGGGCAGAAGCCACGGACACCTGGTATCCGGATCACCGCGTCGACGACAAGTATTACCTGGGCGGCGACTACTACGCAGCGGCCGGGCAGTACTTCGATCGCGGCCACCTCACGCGGCGTGAGGACCCGGACTGGGGGCCGCCGCCCGATGCCGTGCGCGCCAACGCCGACACGTTCCACCTGACGAACTGCACGCCGCAGAACTGGTTCTTCAACGAGTCGACGACGCGCTGGCAAGGCATCGAGCGGTTCGTGCTGGAGCAAGGCGCGCTGCCCAGCGACAACCGCCTGTGCGTGTTCCAGGGCCCGGTCCTGAACACGCGCTACGCACGATTCCACGACGCGCTGGTGCCGCTGGAGTTCTGGAAGATCGTGGCGTGGATCGGCAAGGACACCGATCGGCTCAAGGCGGCGGCGTTCAAGGTCAGCCAGGCCGACCTCATCAAGCTCAAGCGCGGCTCGCCCCGCCCCGACGGCCGAGGCAAGGACTACCTCGCGCTGTACCGCGTGCCGGTGCGGACGATCGAGAACGAGACCCAGCTCGACTTCGGAGCCCTGAAACCGGCCGACAGCCGCGATGCCGCCGGCGAGGCCGCGGAGCGGGTCGACGAGCTGACGCCCGACCTGCTGTAGGCGCGCGTCGCCGTCGAGATCGCCGCGCACCCGTGGCGGATCGTCCGGATCTCAGCTGGGATCGAACACGACCGGGAGCGCGAGCGGGGACCGGAACGTCAGCCCGGAGATGTGGACGTCGTCCGCCGCCGGATCGAGCCGCAGGCTCGGGAGGCGGTCGAGCAGCGCGTCGAGCGCCACCGTCGACTCCAGCCGCGCGAGGTGCAGCCCGAGGCAGCGGTGCGCGCCGGTCGCGAACGCCACGTTGGTCTTCTGCGGCCGCAGGATGTCGAACACGTCGGGGTCGGAGAACCGCTCCTCGTCGCGATTCGCCGCGCCGAGGTTGACGCTGACCGTCGAGCCCGCCGGCACCACGACGCCGTCGATCTCGACCGCGCGCGTGGCCGTGCGCGGGATGGCCAGCAGCGGCGGCTCCCAGCGCAGGCCCTCCTCGATCGCCTGGGCCATCAACCCGCGATCGTCGCGCAGCGCGTCGAGCTGATCGGGGCGCCGGAGCAGGCCGAGCAAGAGGTTACTGAGCGAGCGGTAGGTGGTCTCGGCGCCGGCCGGTGCGAGCAGCCGCAGGAACGCGTAGATCGCCTCGTCGTCGAGCCGCGTGCCATCGAGCTCCGCCGTCGCGAGCACGCTCATCAGATCGTCGCGCGGCGCCGCGCGGCGCTCGGGCAGCGTCCGAGCGAACAGCTCGCGGAGCCCCTGCGAGGCGCGCATCCCGCGCTCCGGCTCGGCGGTGACGCTGAGCAGCTCGGTCGCCATCCGGTGAAACGCCGGGAGGTCCGCCTCGTCGAGGCCGATCATCCCCGCGATCACCGACACCGGGAACGGGAAGGTCAGCTCGCGGATCAGATCGGCGCGGCCGCGTGCGGCGAAGCCGTCGATCATGCGGTTCACGATCGGCCGCACCAGCTGGTGCTCCCAGCGATCGAGCGCGCCCCGGGTGAACGCCTTCTGGATCAGACCGCGGTAGCGGCTGTGCTCGGGCTCGTCCATCTCGATGATGCTGTGGCCGCACACGCGCCCCAGCGATCGCGCGTACACGGCCGACGAGAACGTCTCGCCGTCGAGCAGCACGCGGGTCGCCGCATCGTGCGTCAGGACGATGTAGGTGCTGCCCGCCTCCCAGGCGAACTCGGGCTGGCCGCACATCCCGCGCAGCGTTCCCGCGTGGATGCAGCGCTCGCGGCGGAGATCCGCCAGGCGCGGGTACGGATCGCGCACGGCGCCGTGCGCATGGAAGCGGTTGAAGTCATCGAACGGATCGTACGGGGCATCGGCCACGGGAACCTCCGCGTGCGGGACCACCGGCAACCGGCTCGGCCACGCGTACCACGCCCCGCGCGTGTACGCCGCTGGCAGGCCCCCCCTGGCGCATCCGCGACGACCCGTGACGGGAGTCGGGAGTCGCGGCGGTGGCGCCGCGGCTCAGCCCAGCCGGATCACGCCCGCGTCGGTCGCCTTGAACCCGGTCCGGAGATGGCCGTTGTCGTTGGCCGGCCTCGGGGCCGACTCGCGACCCATGTGCCGCCGGACGTGTCCGCGCTGCGTGGCAGGGCAGCAACTGCAGATTGGAGGATCCTGTCGCGTGCGCATGAGGTCGCCTGACGCCTGTTCGAGCAAGCCGTACGCCAGTCGAGCGGCTCCGTCATTTCGCATGCCTGGTTCGTCGAGCCGATGGCGGTGATGGCTGCAGCCATCAAACTGACGGCTGGAGCCCACCTCAGCACATGCGCGCCCGCCGGTCCCCGCGGCTCAGCCCAGACGGATCACGCCGGCGTCGGTCGGCGTGAACCCGCACGCCGCGAAGTAGAACGAGCGGAGGTGTGGATCGAAGTCGACATGCAGCCACTCGCAGCCGGCCGCGCGGGCCTCGCGGACGGCGATCGCGACCAGCGCCCGGCCCACCCCGCGGCGGCGCGCATCCGCGGCGACCATGGTGTCGAGCACGAAGCCATGGACGCCGCCGTCCCAGGCGACGTTGACGAACCCGACCAGCCGGTCGTCGTCGTGCGCGCACACCCAGCCCAGGCTGTGGCGGTGGACCTGGGCCTGCCAGTCGTCGGCGAGCACGCGGTGCCCGAACGCCTCGGCATGCAGAGCATTGATCTCGTGGTTGTCGAACGCGCCGCGCCACTCGTAGGTGATGGTCATGGGTTCCTGCCCGGAGCCCTGTGAGCATCGCGCTGTCCTCGAACGATGGCCAGCGCGGCGCGGCGGCGATGGGCGGCTACGCGCGATCGATCCGGGCGGCGTAGCACCCCGGCTTGGCGTAGTGAACGTGCAGGTAATCCGCCCGCGGATCGCCGA
>DATAPF010000266.1:0-23333 GCA_036265355.1 Kofleriaceae bacterium
AGACCCGGAGGTGCGGGAACTTCGCATGATTGATTCCACGGGGGGCTTTGCCCCCCGCCCCGCCGGCAGAGCCGGCAGGGTCCCCACCCCCCGTCTCGCTTCGCTCGACCACGGCGACCCGGGTGATCGCGGAGCCGGTGACCAGACGCCAGACGTGCGAGGCGCCGGGCTCGCTGACCCGGTGGTCGGCCGGCGGGTAGCCGAGATCGCCGAGCACCTGCTCGACGAGCGCCACCGCGGAGATCAGGTTGGTCTCGCGGTGGTTGGCGAACAGGGCTGTCACGATCGCAGGGTACCTCAGGTCGACCCGGACCGGCACCGCTGGGGGGCTCGCCGCGCGCAGCCGGGGCGGACGCCGTGACGCGGCGCGGGTCGCGCTATGGTTGACGCTGTGCCGGACGATGACCCGGGTGGACCGATTGCGGACGGATCGCCGCCTGCTGCGGGCGAGCCGGATCGCGCGTCGCCGCCTGCTGCGGGCGAGCCGGAGCCGGATCGCGGGTCGCCGCCGTCTGCCGGCGAGCCGGAGCCGGATCGCGGGTCGCCGCCGCCTGCTGCGGTCGAGCCGGAGGCGGATCGCGCGTCGCCGCCGCCTGCCGGGTCTCCGGGCGAGGCCGGCCCAGCGCCCCGGCCCGCGCGGTCGCGGCGGCGCGCGCTGCTCATCGCAGCGGGTGTGACTGCGATCGCGGTGGCGGCGATCGGCCTGCTGGCGAGGCGGCCGCACGCGCCGGCTCCGGTGGTCGCGTCTCCGGCGCGCGGCAGCGGGGCCGCGCTGCGCGCCCCGGAGGATCCGCAGCTCCAGCCGCCGGCGGACACCGGCGTGCGGCTGACCGGCTTCGTGGTCGACGGCGCCGGCCTGCCGGTCGCGGGCGCCGAGGTCAGCGCGGAGCCCGAGCGCGGCGCGGTGGACCGCGCACTCGCACCGCTGCGCCCGGCCGCGCCCGCGGCGAGCGATGCCGGAGCGCCGGCGATCGGGGCGACCTCGGGGTCCGGCGCCGCGCCCGGCGACGCCGGCGTCCATGGCGTGACGGTGGCGCCGCCGACCGGGGCCGACGGCCGGTTCGTGCTCACCGGGCTGTCGCCGGGGCGGGTCCGGCTGCGGGTGACCGGGGCGG
Organism: Kofleriaceae bacterium; assembly: GCA_036265355.1. Taxonomy (GTDB): domain Bacteria; phylum Myxococcota_A; class Polyangia; order Haliangiales; family Haliangiaceae; genus JABFXX01. The sequence continues at coordinate 1,116 of DATAPF010000266.1, forward strand.
GTCTGGTGCCGGCCGAGCTGCGCTACGTGCCGGTACCGTCCGACGAGGCGCGGATCGTGGTCGCGCGCCAGATCGCGATCGAAGGCACGGTCACCGACGGCGGCAAGCCGGTGGCGAACGCGCCGGTCGGGCTGCGCAGCGAGGCGATCGGCGGGACGATCGAGGTCCGCACCGGCGCGACCGGGGCGTTCCGGTTCGCCAGCCTGCCCGAGGGCCGCTACCAGCTGTTCGCGTGGCAGGGCGCGCTGGCGGCGCGCACGGTGCGGGTCACGCGGCTCGGCGCCGGGCCGTTCGGGCCGATCGAGCTCCGGCTGGAGGCGGCCGCGATCGTGGTCGGGCGCGTGATCGATCGCGATGAGGGCACCGGGCTGGTCGCCGCGATCGAGCTCCGGCCGTCGGGCGATGACCAGGCGCCGCGCTACGTGCGCAGCGGCGACGACGGCGTGTTCCGGATCGAGGGCGTGCCGACCGGCCGGTGGATCGCCGAGGCCTACGCCCCCGGCACCCTGAGCCCGGGTGGGATCGAGCTCGAGGCCGGTCATGGCATCCCCGAGATCGCGCTGGCCCGAGGCGGCGCGATCACCGGCAAGATCGTCGATGGCGATGGCCACCCGGTTGCGGGTGCGACGGTGCGCTCGCTGACCGCGGGGTCCAACCCGACCGAGCTGTCGGCCGAGGTCGACCGCGACAAGCTGCGCCGGTTCAGCGGCCGCACCGCGGCGCCGGTCCCGGTGACCGCGCCGGGCGCGCTCGACGCCGATCCCCAGTTCCTGGCGCGCGGTGAGCTCGGCGTGATGGTCGGTCCGATCCCGCCGATCCCGCCGCCGGGCGCGCACGTCGCGCAGGCCGCGATCGCGGTCGACCCGAGCCTGGCGGGCGAGCCACCGGCGCTGCCGGCCGACCCCGCGCGCGCCTCGATCTGGACCACCGGCGCGGATGGCGTGTACCGGATCCGCGGCCTGGGCGCCAGCAAGGTCACCGTGCTCGCCGCCGCCGCCGGGTTCGCCGAGGCGCGCAGCCGCCTGGTCGCGATCGGCCCCGGCCAGCTGATCACCGGCATCGACCTCGTGTTGAACCCGGGCACGATCCTGGTCGGCAAGATCACCGATCAGCACGGCGCGCCGGTGATCGGCGCCCAGGTCACCGCGACCCCGCTTGCCACCGGCCACGACGCGGGCGGAGCATCGGGGGCAACGCCAGGGGCTTCGATCGACGCGTTCACCGACGACGCGGGCGAGTACAGGCTCGGCCCGCTGACCGGCAGCGTCGAGCTGCGCGCGACGGCGTACGGCCACGACGAGGCGCGGCGCGGCCTGGAGCTCGCGCCGGTGCGCGGCGCCTCCGCCGCCGAGCGCCGCGAGGATCTCGTGCTGGCGGTCGCCGACGCGGTGTTCGCCGGCATCCTGGAGGACGCGACCGGCGTCCCGGTGGCCGGCGCGCACCTCGACGTGGTCGGCGGCGTGAGCGATGGCCGGCACGCGCTGGTCGCCGCCGACGGCACGTTCTCGATCGACCTGTTGCCGGCGGGCCCGCTGCGGCTACACGTCGAGCACCCGGCGTACCCGCCCGAGGACTTCGACGCGGTCGCCGGACCGGCCAGCCAGCCCCGCGCGCGGCTCCGGCTGGCGCTCGGCGGTGGGGTCGAGGGCGCCGTGCTCGACGCCGCGAGCGGCGCGCCGATCCCGAGCATCGCGCTCGCCGCGGCCGGTCCGGACAGCGCGCTCGCCGAGGCGGCGACCGACAAGCTCGGGCGCTGGAAGCTCGGGCCGCTCCGGCCGGGGCGCTGGCGGATCACGGTCAAGCAACCCGGCTACCTCGCGCAGGTCCGCGAGCTCGACGTGCCGGTCGCGCGCGTCCCGGGCGGCATGTCGGTGCGCGACATCCGCATCGATCTCGCGCGCGGGGCGCTGCTCGGCGGCACGGTGCGCGATGCGCGTGGCCAGCGCGTCGCCGCCGCCCACGTGATCGCCGCGGCCGCCGCGGGCGGACCGACCTGCGAGGGGGATAGCGACGGGCGGGGCGAGTTCCGCCTGCACGACTGCCCGACCGGCGAGCTCGCGATCGCGGCGAGCAAGGCCGACGCACGCGGCGCGACCCGCGCGACGGTGCGGCCGGGCGACGAGGTCCTGAGCCTGGCGCTCGAGCTGCGCTGACCGCTCGGAGGATTGATCGAAGGGGCCTGGGGGTGTCACCGAGACGACTGAAACGCCTGAAACGTCCTTGCGAAGACGTCGAGGTTGACCTCGACGTGTGATGATTCGTCCCACGTCGTCGACATGGCGTTCGTGATCGTTGACGTTGACCTGATCATTGACCTGATCGTTGACCCAGAGCGTTGACGTCGACGGCGACGTACGACCTTGAGCCCATCGGTCGACGTTGGACGTCGACCGATCCTGTGCTGCAGCCTGGACAGAGCGCGGCAACGGGTCAAGTTCAAGGTCAAGGTCAACGATCGAGTCAACGTCCACGTTGCCGTCAAGCTCAACGCAGGGGTCGACGTCGAGGTCATGGTCAAGGTCGATGACCCGTCGGACGCAGCCGATCCTGGATCGCGGGTGTCCCTGGGCTCGCACCGGCAAGTCCCGGCATTCCAGCGCACTCGACAGCCATGTTGCGATCTCGCCCCTGTGATCCGAGGTAGACAACTTCGCGCGAGCGATCTGCGCAGTGTCCGGATCTTCGTCGTGGTGCAGTCGATCCCGCGATGAAAATTCGAGTGTCCGTCTCACATAAGAAATACAAGGCGAACCGTTGTAGACTGGCAATCTCGGGCAGGGCTCGTCGATGGCAATTGCACTCGACGAGAACCGCACGTGCGGCTGGGCACCGTGTGAGCCTGGCGCGCAGCCGGCACGCGTTGCTCCGTGATTTCATTGCGGCGCCGATCGGCACGGACGCTGCTTTGCCTCGACGGTCCGGTCAGGACGGGACCGGGAGATGGAAGGGCCATGACGAACGACAGGACCTGATGAAGATCAAGTAGCTCCGCACCGACGAGCGGCGGCCGGCACTAGTTCCGGCCGCGGCCTCGCACCCGGCCGACGTCGATGATCACCGTCGGCGCCGAGTGCAGGTCCTCGTCGAACTCGGAGCGCGTGGCTGGCGTCGGGCGGGGCCGCGGCGCAGGGACCGGCGGTGGCTGGGTCTGTGCGCGTGCGTGTGCAGGTGGCGGTGGTGGAGGTGGCCGGGCCGCACCGCGGCCTCGCCCGTTGTCCAGGATCTTCGTGTTGGCGCCGTGGATGTCCGGCGGGTCGGCCTTGGGGGCCGTGGTGTGGTTGGAGTCGCGCGAGAAGTCGTTCGCCTCCTCGGGGATCGCCAGGATCGAGACCGAGGTCGGCTTGGGCTGGAACGGCACCTCGGGCGGCTCGAAGTCGTCGTCGCGCGCCATCATGCTCTCGCCGAGGTCGTCGCTGACGTCCTCGTCGAGCACGTACTCCTCCAGCATGCGGAGCTCGCGCTCGATCTCGGCGGCGAACATCTTGCGGATGAACCGGCCGAGGTGGCTGCGCGAGTAGTTCGGCATGAACTTGCGCAGGAAGCTCCGCAGGTCGGTCTCGGCCTCGGCCGCGGTCTGGTAGCGGTTGGCGCGGCTGCGGGTCAGGCACTTGTCGGCGATCGCCTCGAGCTCGGGCGGGATCCCCGGGGTCAGCTCGGCGATCGGCCGGTACTTCGCGTCGCGGACCTTGATCAGCAGATCCATCTCGTTGGTCGCGGTGAACGGCGGGATCCGGGTCAGCATCTCGTACAGGCACGAGCCGAGCGAGAACACGTCGCTGCGGTGGTCGAGCTTGCGGCCGAGCGCCTGCTCGGGGCTCATGTACTTGACCTTGCCCTTGATCACGCCGGTCTTGGTGGTGACGCGCGACAGCGTGGCCTTGGCGATGCCGAAGTCGCACAGCTTGACCTCGCCGGCGTAGCTGCAGATGATGTTCGACGGTGACACGTCGCGGTGGATGATCCGCAGCGGCCGGCCGCGCGCGTCGATCGCCGAGTGCGCGGCGTGCAGCGCCGCGCCGACCTCGGCGGCGGCGTAGGCCGCGTGCTCGGGCGGGATCGGCTTCTTCTTGGTGCGGCAGCGCTCCAGCACGGTGCGCATGTCCTTGCCGTCGACGTGCTCCATCGCGATGAAGTACTCGCCGTGCGCCCGGGCGAACTCGTAGACCCGGGCGATGTTGATGTGGCGCAGCACGCTGGCGATCTTGGCCTCGTCGACCAGCATCTGGATGAAGTCGTCGTCCTCGGCGAGGTGGGCGAGCACGCGCTTGACGGCGACCAGGTGGGGCTGGCCGCTCCCGTCGAACGTCTTGGCGCGGTAGATCTCGGCCATCCCACCGAACGCGATGCGATCGAGCAGGTGGTAGCGACCGAGCTGTTGCGCCCTTCTCACCGTCGCACTCCAGGGTAGCGCGTGTAGCTCCCGCGAGGCCAGTCCTACCTGGGTGGACTCGCACGTGCGATCTCTCAGAGTTTGGCTATGATGACGGGCATGGTTCGTTTCGCCGTGCTCGCCATGTGTGTCTTCGCCGGGGTCTCCGCGTGCTCGAAGTCCGCGGCCAACCAGGACAAGGTGTCGTCGCCGCCGTCGAGCGGCCAGGACGTGATCGCGGTGCCGCAGGGCGCCGGCGCGCCGGCAGGCGGCGCGGCCAGGCCGGCGGGGACCGGTCCGGTCGAGGTGGCGCCACCGCCCGGCGCTGACGACGACCGGCTCCGGCTGCATCCTTCGGAGGGCACGCTGGCGGTCGAGCCGCCGGCCGATGTCAAGGCCGGGACCGAGGCCGTGGCCCGGATCACCGTCAAGCCCAGCAAGGGGTTCCACGTCAACACCGAGTATCCGATCAAGCTCATCCTGACGCCGCCGTCCGGCGTCACGCTGGCCAAGGCCGACTTCGCCGCGGGCGGCCATGACAAGGGCAAGGGCGACGCCGATGCGCTCGATGAGCAGAACCTGGCGTTCGCGGTCAAGCTGACCCCGGCGGCGGGGGGCAACTACACGGTCAGCGGCAAGTTCAAGTTCGCGGTGTGCGACGCCAACCAGTGCCTGCCGAAGAAGGAGAACATCTCGATCACGCTCGCCGCCAAGTAGGGGAGGGCTCACGCCCGTGGCCTGGCCACCTCGCCATCCATCGCCACCGGGGGTGGCGGCGCTCGGCGCCGCCGGGTAAGTGATACGTTCATGGTGATGGCCGAGACGCCAACTGTTCCCATCGGATCTTCCGTGGGTTCTTCCGTGGTCAGAGACTTGCTTGTCGAGCTCGGGACCTCGGTGCGCGACGACTTCACGCGCAACCGCCGCGTGATGTCGTTCGCCGAGTACCTGAACCTGGTGGTCGCCGAACCGCTGCGCCAGCTCCGGTCGTCGACCCAGTACCTCGTCGACTGCCTGGACCACTACGGGACCTCGATGGTCAAGTACCCGTGGGGCGAGGTCCGGCGGTTCCACCTGTTCGACGCGCCGTGGGCCGGCGGCGAGGACCGCCTGTTCGGGCAGGAGCCGGTGCAGAACGCCGTGTACCGGGTGCTGCGCAGCTTCGTGCAGGACGGCCGGCCCAACAAGCTGATCCTGCTGCATGGGCCCAACGGCTCGGCCAAGTCGACGTTCATCCGCTGCCTGGGCCGGGGCCTCGAGCACTACTCCACGCTCGACGAGGGCGCGCTGTACCGGTTCTCGTGGATCTTCCCGACCCAGAAGCACACCCGCGGCGGCATCGGGTTCGGCGGCAACAGCGAGGCGCTCGCCGCCTCGGAGTCGTTCGCGTACCTGCCCGACGACGTGGTCGACGCCCGGGTCGGCGACGAGCTGCGCGATCACCCGCTGCTCCTGATCCCGATCGAGGAGCGCCAGAGGCTGATCGAGCGGCTGATCCGCGACGCCGGCCAGAACGGCAGCCAGGACGGCGGCCAGGGGAGTGGGCAGGGCAGCGGCCAGGGCAGCGGAAAGACCGGGTTCCAGGTCAGCGACTACCTGCGCCAGGGTGCGCTGTCGCCCAAGAACCGCGCGATCTACGACGCGCTGCTCGCGAGCTATCACGGCGACTACATCCAGGTGCTGCGCCACGTCCGGATCGAGCGGTTCGAGATCTCGCACCGCTACCGCACCGGGTGGGTCACCGTCGAGCCCCAGCTGTCGGTCGACGCCAGCGAGCGCCAGGTCACCGCCGACCGCACGCTCGGCGCGCTGCCGCCGTCCTTGCAATCGGTGTCGCTTCACGAGTACGGCGGCGAGATCGTCGGCGCCAACCGCGGCGTGATCGAGTACGACGACCTGCTCAAGCGCCCGCTCGAGCACTACAAGTACCTGCTGACCACGGTCGAGCGCGCCGCGCTGGCGATGACCAGCACGACCCTGTTCCTCGACCTGACCTTCATCGGCAGCAGCAACGACATCCACCTCGCCGCGTTCCGCGAGATCCCGGACTTCCAGAGCTTCAAGGGCCGGATCGAGCTCGTCCGCGTGCCGTTCATCCTCGACGTCCGCCACGAGGAGGCGCTGTACCGCGAGCGGCTGCGCGAGGCTGCGGGCAACCGCCATGTCGCGCCGCACACCGCCTATGTCGCGGCGCTGTGGGCGGTGCTGTCGCGGATGCGCAAGCCGCAGATCGAGCGGTTCCCGTCGACGCTCGCCGAGACGATCGGCAAGCTGACGCCGCTCGACAAGGCCGAGCTGTACGCGACCGGGGCGATCCCGCGCGAGCTGTCGCCCGACCGCGCCCGCGAGCTCGCCGCCCACGTCAAGGAACTGTGGCACGAGTCGGACACCTATCCGATCTACGAGGGCCGGGTCGGCGCGTCGCCGCGCGAGATGCAGGGCGTGCTGCTCGCCGCCGCCGGGTCGGGCGCCAGCCGCTACGACTACGTGTCCCCGCTCGCGGTGCTCGACGAGATCGTCGACCTGTGCAAGCAGGCCAGCCTGTACGAGTTCCTGCGCCAGGACGTCCAGCCCGGCGGCTACCACGATCACAAGAAGCTGATCGAGGTCGTGCGCAGCCGGCTGTTCGACAAGATCGACGACGAGGTCCGCGCCGCGGTCGGGCTGGTCGAGGAGTCCGAGTACAGCCGCGTGTTCGAGCGCTACATCACCCACGTCATGCACGCGATCAAGAAGGAGAAGGTGCGCAACCCGTCGACCGGCCGGATGGACGACCCCGACGAGAGCATGATGAAGGAGGTCGAGCGCACCCTGGAGATCACCGGGCGCGCCGACGACTTCCGGCAGAGCCTGATCGCCAAGATCGGCGCGTGGTCGCTCGACCACCGCGGCCAGAAGCCGGTGATGTCCGAGATCTTCGCCGAGCTGTTGCGCAAGCTGCGCGACGCGTACTTCGAGCGCCACAAGAAGACGATCGCCCGGGGGATCGGCGACCTGGTCAAGGCCCTGTCCGGCAACGAGGCCAGCCTGTCGGCCGAGGCCCGCCCCCGGACCGAGGCGGCGCTCCAGACCCTGATCGAGAAGTACGGATATTCGCGGGACTCGGCGCGCGATCTCGTCGGCGCGCTCGCGACGCTGCGCTATCGAGCGTAGGGATCGGGTATTCTCGTGCGGTGCGCATCGCATCGCTCGGCGTCCTGGCGGCGACCGCCGCGGTGGCCCACGCTGACGCGCCGCGCATGGTCAAGGGCCCGTACCTGCAGAACCTGGCGCCGACGTCGATCACCATCATGTGGCAGCTCGACCAGGCGGCGCCCGCCCGCGTCGCGGTCGACGGGCCCGGTGGGGCGCGCAGCGTCGAGCTCGCCGCCGCGCGGATCGGCGAGGCGACGATCGACCGGCTGACCCCGTCGAGCCGCTACCGCTACCGGGTCGACGCCGCCGGCCGGAGCTGGAGCGGCGAGTTCGCGACCGCGCCCGAGGTCGGCGCCGACGTGCCGTTCACGTTCATCGTGGTCGGCGACACCCGCAGCGGGGTCGAGGCCCACCGCCGGGTGATCGAGCGGATCGCCCAGGAGGTGCCGGACTTCGTGCTCGGCACCGGCGACATGGTGGACGACGGCTATCGCCAGGATCAGTGGCAGCAGTTCTTCGACGTCGAGGCCCCGCTGCTGCGCGACAACGTGTACTTCCCCGCGGTCGGCAACCACGACCGCCAGGGCCGCGGCCGCACCGCCGACAGCTACCGCGCGTACTTCTCGGTCCCCGACAACGGCGACGCGCGCTACTACGGCTTCAGCTACGCCGCGGCGCGGTTCCTCGTGCTCGACTCCAACGAGTACAGCTTCGCGCTCAGCGATCAGACCGCGTGGCTCGAGCGCGAGCTGATCGCGGCGCGCCAGGACCCCGCGGTGCGCCACGTGTTCGTGGTCATGCACCACCCGCCGTTCTCGGTCTCCCTGCACGGCGGCAGCCGCGACCTGCGCGAGCGCTGGACCCCGCTGTTCGAGAAGTACCAGGTCACCGCGGTGTTCTCGGGCCATGATCACGTCTACGAGCGCGCCGAGCACAACGGCATCCGCTACTTCGTTTCGGGCGGCGGCGGCGCGCCGCTGTATCCGCGCCGGCCGCACCCGAGCCCGGTCGACCTCGACGCGGTCAAGAAGTTCGAGCGCACGTTTCACTTCCTGCGCGTTGCGGTGACCGGCGGACGCGTCGAGGTCACCGGCGTCCGCAGCGACGGCACCGTGATCGAGACCACCGCATGGCCCACGGGGAGCGACGCGCCGCCGCCCGCGCTCGCCGCGCGCCCGGCCGCGACCGCGCTGGCCGCGGCCGGTGCGTCCGGGCCCGCGCGCGCGCCCGCTTCACCCGCCGCCGGCGCGGCGGCTGCGCCCGCCGACGCGGTCGCCGACCCGGGAACTGGCTCGCTGGTCTGGATCGGCCTGGGCGGCGTCGGCCTGCTGCTGGCGGCCGCGGTCGTGGTCGTGCTCACGCTGCGCCGGTGATATGGTGGCCGCGTGGCGACCGCCGCAATCGTGATCATCGGCGACGAGATCCTGACCGGCAAGTTCGCCGACGAGAACGCCGCGTTCCTGATCGGCGAGCTGCGCGCGCTCGGGGTCGATCTGCGGCGGATCCTCGTGATCCCCGACGTGCTCGACGACATCGCCGCCACCGTCACCGAGATGTCGGCGCGGTTCGATCACGTGTTCACCTCCGGGGGCGTCGGCCCGACCCACGACGACGTCACCATGGCCGGGATCGCCCAGGGCTTCGGCACCCACGTCGTCCGCGAGCCGGTGCTCGAGGAGCGCGTGCGCGCCTACTGGGGCGCCAGGCTCGCCCCGCCGCACCTCCGGCTCGCCGAGGTCCCCGCCGGCGCCGAGCTGGTCTACGGCAAGGACCAGGTCTGGCCGGTGGTCGCCTACAGGAACGTCTACATCTTGCCCGGCGTGCCGGCGCTGTTCCGCCGCAAGTTCATCGACATCCGCGATCGGTTTCGCGCCCAGCCGGTGACCGTGGCGCGGGCCTACCTCGACGCCGAGGAGGGCCAGATCGCCGGCGATCTCGACGCCGTGGTCGCGGCGTTCCCCGCGGTGCGGATCGGCTCGTACCCGCGGTTCACCGAGCGCGACTTCAAGGTGCTGATCACGTTCGAGGGCCCGGGCGCAGGCGACGTCGCCGGCGCGCTCGCGATGCTGGTCGAGCGGATCGGCCCGCGGATCGTGCGCCAGGAGCCTCCGGCGCTGGCCGGCGGGGCCGGATAGCGGGCCCGCCGATCAGTCGTGGACCTGCGCGGTGCGGCCGGCCGCGATCTCGACGGTCATCACAAACTCGGTGCCCTCGGCCCGCGTGATCCGGACGCGATGCAGCCCCGGCGGCAGCAGGAGCGTAGTGCCGGATGCGACCTCGACCTCCGCGCCGTCGATCGCGACCCGGCTATCCGCGCGGTGGCTCACCTCGAGGAACCCGTGCGGGCTGCGCGCGCGCTCGGCGTCGAGCTCGGCGACCGGCGCGATCTGCAGCCGCTTGCTCGCCGGGTCGTAGCGATAGCCCAGGCCGGCGGTGTCGAGCACCACGACCAGCGCGCGCGCCCACGCCATGTGCCTGACGTGCACCGTCACGCGGCCGGCGAGCGCGGCCGGCAGCGCCGGGTGGACGCCGCCGGCGCCCGCCAGCAGCTCGATCACGTCGCGGATCGGCGCCTGCCGGAAGTCGAGATCGACCTTCTCGCCCGCCGGCAAGGGATCGTCGACGATCCCGTGCTGCACCCGGCTGGCGCGCGTACCGCTCTCGATCCGGAGGTCGCTGGTGCGGGCGATCAGCACGATGCCCGCCCCGCGGACCTCGTAGGTCAGCCCGGTGCTGTGCGCGAGGAACTCGAGGGCGCGATCGCAGGCCAGCGGGGGCAGCGCGCCGGGTAGCTCGCCACGGACCTCGCCCGGCATGATCAGGTTCACGTCGCAGGACCGGCCGATCGCCTGCACCGCGTCGTGGACCGGGGTGGTCCGCGCGTTCGGGGACGGCGGGCGCACGAGCTTGTCGTGGGCCCCGGACGTCGCCGTGGACGTGCCGGTCGCCGTCGACGTGCCGGTCGCCGTCGACGTGCCGGTCACCGTCGACGTGCTGGTCGCCGTCGACGTGGACGTCGGCTCGTCCTCGGCGCTGCCTCGTTGCCGCAGCTGGTCCACGGCCACGACCGCGGAACGGCACCTGGTCAGTCGCTGGGTGTCGTCGGTGAGCTGCTTCATCACCTCGGGCTCGGACCAGTCGGCATACGGCGCCATTTCCCGGCCCCAGGTGGCGAGGCGCTCGGCGACGTCGTCGGTGCAGTGCCGGTCGGTGCACCGGCACATCTCCTCGGCGAGCTCGGCCAGCGAGGGTCCCGCCATGGGACCGCGCACGCGATCGCGGCCCCGGGTGGCGTCGTCGCGCAGGTGCCCCGCCGTCTGCATCACCTCGCGGACGGCGTGCAGTCTCGACTTGTTTGCGTGGTCGTGCTCCTCCCACACCGTGTAGCCAGCCGCGGCGCCCGACAGCACGACCGCCGCGGCGGCGATCCCGAGGATGGACGGGCGGCCAGGGCGCCAGCGCACCGTCCGCGGTTCGCGGCGGTCGCGGCCCGGCCGCCCCCCGCCGAGGCGATCGAGCGCGGCGCGGGCCTCGGCGGCCGAGCGGAACCGATCGCGCGGGTTGGGCGCGACCAGCCGGGAGATGAATGCGCGGACCGGCCGGCTGACGTTGAGCTCGGCGTCGGCGAGCAGCCCGTCCTGCAGGATCCGCCACGGCTCGCGCCGGGTCAGCAGGTGGGTCAGCGACGCGCCGAGCGCGTACAGATCGGTCGTCGCGTCGACCTCGCCGGCGAGCTGCTCGATCGGCATGTAGCCGAACGTGCCGATCGCGGTCGACGCGGCGGTCGCGCCGTGGACGTGGGCGGCGCCGAAGTCGACGACGGCGATCGTGCCGTCGGGGCGGACCAGCAGGTTGGCGGGCTTGATGTCGCGGTGGATCACCATCGGCGACAGCCCCTGGAGGTAGACCAGCACGTCGAGCACCTGGCGCGCGATCCCCAGGATCTCGGCCTCGCTGAACCAGTGGGCCTCGAGCCGGTCGTCGAGCGCCTCGCCGGCGACCAGCTCCTGGGCGAGGTAGTACCGCGCGTGGACGCCCTCGCCCTCCTCGAAGCTGGCGCAGAACCGCGGGATCGCCGGGTGCTCCAGCGCGCGCAGGAACTTCGCCTCGCGCTCGAACGCGGCGAGCGCATCGGCCGCCGGGGACTGGACGAACGCGAGCTCCTTGAGCGCGACCTGCTTGCCGTCGACGTCGCGCGCCGCGTACATCCGGCCGTGCGCGTTGCTGACCAGCACGCGCTCGACCGTGAACCCGCCGGGCCGGACCGCCGCGCCGCACGCGTCGCACCGCGCGCCGCGCACCAGATCGTCGCACGCCGGGCAGAACGTCGCCGCGGCGCCGGCGTCGCGCAGCAGCAGGTCGAGGCGCGCCTCGTCGGCGACGATCGCGCGGGCGGCGGGGTCATCGGCGAGCTCGCGCTCGAGCGCGGCGACGTCGCCGTCGTAGAGGCCCATGACGTAGAGCTCGAGATCTTCGCGGTTCATGGCGTCTCCTCGAGCGCGCGCCGGATGTGGCGGCGCGTCTCGCACAAGATCTGGCGAACGCGTTGCAAGGACAGCCCGACCTCCTTTGCGGCCTGGCTCGCGGTGCCGCCCGGCGTTGCGTAGACCAGCCGGAACACCTTGCGCGCGGTCGGCGAGCAGGTCGCGAGCGCCGCGAGCATGCGCTCGATCTCCTGGCGGCTGCCGACCACCCGTTCGGTGTCGGGCGCCGCGGGTGGGTCGGGCACCGCGGCGAGCACCCGGCTCTCGGTCCGGGTGCGCGACAGCTCGTTGAACGCGAGGAAGCGCGCCTGGCGGATCGCGAGCCCCGGCAGCTCGATCTCGTGGAGCGCGCCGCGCTGGTGCTGCTCGATCAGCCGGGTCCACGCCGCCTGGGTGATCTCGCGGGCGCGCTCCGGCGGCAGACCGAGCGCGAGCACCGAGAGGTAGACCCGGCGATCGTGCCGGCGGACCGCGTCATCCCACAGGTCGATGGGTTGGCTCGTCATCGCGTGCACCCCCCAAGAACAAGCGGGCGCCCGGAGCATATCGGCGGGATCGTGCGAGCCGCGACGTGGCCGCGCGTCCGGCTACCTTCCTGGATGATTTCGCGGGTTCGCAACGCGTTAGCAGTCGTCCTCGATGCGCAGGATCAGCGCCGCCAGCCGATCCAGCAGGTGCAGGCTGGGGTACCGCGTGATCCGGTCGAACAGGACCTGGGCGTAGCGGACTGCCTGGTCGCGATCGGACAGCATCTGCTCGATGCGATCCATGAGCTCCCTGCTCGGGTACTCGCAGCTCTGGATGCGCTCGAGCAGCAGCCTGTGGAACCGATCGCTCCAGGCGTGGTCGAGGCGGTCGCTGCCACGCTCACGCGGGAACGGGTCGCGCACCAGCTCGTGGGGATGGTCGCCGGGATGGTCATGGGCCATGACTTGCTCCTCGCAGGCTCACTGCAACGATCGAAGCAACGCGCATACCTGCCACGCTTCACCAGCCCCAGCGCGCAGGCGCACCGCGCGACAGATCGGTGAACTCGAAGGCAGGCAGCGGCCCGGCGTACTCGATCGCATGGCGCTCGCCGAGCTCCTCGCGCAGCTCCTGCACGGCTGCGTCGAATGCGCAAAGCACCTCGGCGCGGATCAAGTATGCGTGGTTCACCTCCGTCGCGGTCTGCGAGTCAACGGTGGTGTGTGCGACGGCGAGCGGCTGGAGGCGCGCGCGCACCTGCTCGCCGAGCTCGTCCCGGCGCTCGGCCAGCCGTGCGCCGATCTGCGCGCCTCGCTGGACCTGATCGTCGAGCCGCTTCGGGCGAGCGCCGGCCAGCGCCGGGGATGCCGCGACGAGCGCGCGCAGCTCGGCATCGAGGTTCGCGTCGATCCGGAGCCGCACCTCGACGAGGCCATCGAGCGCGTCCAGCCGGTCGGCGAGCTCGTCGCCGGCGTCATCGAGCAGCTCGCGGACAGCATCCTCGTCGGGCGCCACGGTGCCAAACCGGATCGGCAGGACGGGCCCGCCGCGGAGCAGCGCGATCAGGGCGTCGAGATAGCGGCCGGCGTCGTCCTCGCACGGGAGCGCGTCGTCGGGCAGGTCGCGGACGACCGCGGCGAGCGACCCGGCATGCACCAGGCGCACGCTCGCGATCGCGTCGTCGGGCGCCGGCGTTCCGGCGGGAACCGGATGGCCGGTCCGGACGACGCCGCAGATCAGGAGCGCCGCGCTCATGGGTGGGTCATTCCCGGGTCATTCGTGGTCATCGTGCTTCCGGCTCACCTTGTCGCGCACCGAGCCGATCAGGTCGGACGCGGTCTCCTTGACGTGCGACAGCGCGGCGCGCGCCCGGGAATCGCCGCCTTCTCGCAGCTCGCGCACCACCGACGTCAGCTTGCGCGGCGGCCCGTCGGGAGTGAGATCGAGCCGGTGCACCGCCTCGGCGTAGCGCAGGTAGGTATCGACGCTGGCGACCACGACGCGCGCGTCGATCGTGAGGACCTCGATCCCGACCAGCGACACGCGGACGAACGCATCGATCACCATCCCCTTGTCGAGGATCTCGGCCAGGCCGCTCGGGCGTGACGTTCGGTGAGCTACCAGTGTCATGGGGTCCTCCGTTCGGTGGTTGCATCCAGGTCCGCGATCTCGAGGAGCAGGGCGGGGCCGTGATCGGAGACGCCGAGGCTGTCGCGCAGCCCGGACAGCCGGTGCTCCAGCCCGAGCAGCGCCTGCCCGAGGCGCTCGATCTCGTCGGGGGTGAGCGAGCCGGCATCGACCCGCCGCAGCGCTTGACGCTCCAGGAGCTGGCGAACGAGATCCAGGACGGCGACGACGAGGCGTCCCAGTCCCTGGCCGACGTCCTCGGCGTCGATCGAGATCCGTGGGGGTCGGGACTCCGCTGGCTCGGTCATGGGCGATCCCGTGGCGGTCCGGGTGCAGCGTCGACCGGCGCGAGCAGGAGGCGCAGATCGAGCCGGAGCAGATCGATGCCCGCGAGTGCGATGACGAGGTCGCCGCTGACCGCGGCGCCCCGGCCGAGCACGCGGTCGAGCAGATCGACCAGGCTTGCGGTCTGGAGGTGGCGGGATGGCGTCGCCTCAGTCACGGTCCGCCTCCCGAAGCGCGAACGAGTACGGCGGCCACGGTCCGCGAAGCTGGAGCTGGAGACCCTGCTCGAGCAGCAGGTCGCCGCAGCGATCGACCGCCTCGAAGAACGCCGGCTCCCGATCGCACCGGACCAGGTAGCTCGCGTCGAGCACCACGTCGGGCTGCCGGGTGCGGCCGGCGGCGACATCGATCGCCCGCGCCCGTAGCTCGCCCTCCACGTGGGACATCGCCTGCCGGCGCGCCTCGGCGCGCGCGACCTCCTGCCGGCGTCGCGCGAGGTAGGCGGTCCCGGGACGCCCCGGGTCGTGGGGGCCGCTCGGATTCGCCTGCGCCGGGACCTCGGTGGCTCGGTCGTGGACGGTCACGCCCCACTCGTGGCAGGCGGTGACCTGTTGCATCGCCGGGTAGAGCTCCTCGGCTCGATCGTCGAGGTATCGCCGCGCGGCGTCCCGGTCGACCAGGACGGTCCCGAGCCGGAACGGCAGGACGACACCGGCCGCCGCCCATGCGGTGCGCACGACGTCGTCATGGCACCGCGCCAGGGCGCCGAGGAGCTCGGGCGCGGCGGACTCGTCGTTCAGGCCGGCGAGCCGCTCGACAGCAACCTCGCCGGCGACCAGCCCGAGCTGCGCGTGCTGCAGGAGCTCGACCGGCTCGCCGGCGATGCCGCGCACATCGCCGATCCGCGCGTCGTGCGGGACCACGGCATACAGGTACAGCCCGCGCGCGGGCGTCACGAGCGCCCTCCGGCCGGCGGGTCCGTCCGGGCCTCGAGCTGGGTCTCCAGCGCATCCAGTCGCTCACGGAGCTGCCGGTTCTCGGCCTCGAGCTCGAGGCCGCGTGCGCGCGAGTTGAGGAACGGATCGCGCATCCACCAGTCGAGCCCGATCTCCTTGGCGGTCTCGACCGAGGCGACGATCAGCCGGAGCTTCAGGGTCAGGAGCTCGACATTCACGACGCTCACGACGATGTCGCCCGCGATGACGACGCCGCGATCGAGGACGCGCTCCAGCACGTCAGCGAGCGAGTCGGAACGATGCCCCGTCGCGTAGCGCGAGCCGGATGTGGATCGTGTCTGCATGATGCCCGCCGGGATGCCGTCAATCGGCCGTGACTCGTGTGAAGCGGCGCAGGCGCTCGTACGCAACCAGTTCGCCGCGGGCATCGGTATCGACGCGGTAGCTCGCCAGGATGCTCATCGTCGAGGGGACGCGCTCCACCTCGACAACATCGACCAGGAGCGACCAGCCGCCGTCCATCTGCTTCACGCCGGTGATGCTCTCGGGCGCGAGCCCGCTGAGCGCGATGAACTGTTCGAGCGCGCGCTCGGCGGCCTGCGCCACGCTGCAACGCTCCGCCGGACGCTGCTCCTTGCCATCGCGCGCTGCCTCGTCTCCAGCCGACACGCTGCCTGGGTAGCATGGTCGGTCGCGGCGCCAAGGCGGAAGCCGCGGCGTTGCTCCGACATCACCGTCGAGCTCGCTCGCCGAGGGCGAGTCGAGCGATGACCTCCACTCCGCGGCTCGGCGCACAGCTGGGCGTTACCGATCCATGCCGTATTCTGCATCGACGCGCAGGCTCCCCCGTGGCGCGGGCGCCCTGTGGCGTCGCCGGGTCGTGGTAAGCGTAGCCATGCCTGTCCAGCCGCGAACCCCGCCTGGTGTGCTCGAGCTCCTGCCGCCCCAGCAGCTCGCGTTCCAGCACATGCTCGACACGATCCGGCGCGGCTTCGAGCGGTTCGGGTTCGTCCCGGTCGAGACCCCGGTGTTCGAGCTGTCCGACGTGCTGCTCACCAAGACCGGCGGCGAGACCGAGAAGCAGGTCTACTTCGTGCAATCGACCGGCGCGCTCAAGCAATCCGCACCGGACGCCGGCAAGCTGCCCGAGCTCGCGCTGCGTTTCGATCTGACCGTGCCGCTGGCGCGCTACGTCGCCGAGCACGAGGCCGAGCTCAACTTCCCGTTCCGGCGCTACCAGATCCAGCGCGTGTACCGCGGCGAGCGCAACCAGAAGGGCCGGTTCCGCGAGTTCTACCAGTGCGACATCGACGTGATCGGCAAGGACAGCCTGCCGCTGGCCTACGACGCCGAGATCCCCGCGGTGATCCACGGCATCTTCAGCGAGCTCGCGTTCGGCCCGTTCACCATCCACCTCAACAACCGCAAGGTCCTGCGCGGCCTGCTCACCGCGTTCGGGATCGCCGCCGACCGCCACGAGGCCGTGCTGCACGAGATCGATCGGCTCGGCAAGCTGTCGCGCGCCGAGATCGAGGCCCGGCTCACCGGCGAGGGCTTCGGGCTCGATCCGGACGGTGTGACGCGGCTGCTCGACCTGATGACCGGTCACGCCGGCGACTCGCGGGCGGCGCTGGCGGCGCTGGGCCGGGTCGAGCGGCCCGATCCGCTGCTGGTCGAGGGCATCGACGAGCTCCACCGGGTGTACGCCGGCACGCTCGCCCTGGGCGTGCCCGAGCGCGCGCTGCAGGTCGACCTCGCGCTGGTCCGTGGCCTGGACTACTACACCGGGTCGATCTACGAGACGCTGCTCGACGAGCACCCCCGGCTCGGCAGCATCTGCGGCGGCGGCCGCTACGACAACCTCGCCGGCCACTACACGAAGTCGAAGCTGCCCGGCGTCGGGATCTCGATCGGCGCGACCCGGCTGTTCAGCCAGCTGCTGGAGCTCGGCCTGATCGATGCCGCGCGTACCGCGGTCGCCGACGTCCTGGTGCTCGCCGTCGACCCCGCGCTGGCGGCCGAGTGTGCGCGGATCGCGGCCGAGCTGCGCGCCGCCGGCCTCAACGTCGAGGTCTACGGCGGCGACGACAAGCTCGGCAAGCAGCTCAAGTACGCCGACCGCTCCGGCATCCCGCTCGCCGTGCTGTACGGATCCCGCGAGCGGGACGCCGGCCTCGTCAAGCTCAAAGATCTGCGCGCCACCGCGGTCAGCAAGGAGCACGACGTGCCGCGCGGCGAGCTGGCTGCCCGGATCCAGCAGCTCGTCGGGTAGCGGCGAGGGTTGTTCGGAGATCGTCGCGTCCGGCGCACGCCGGTCGGACTTTACGCGGCTCGTCGCGGCTGCTAAGACCGCACACCGATGGAACCCGGGGATCTCGTGCTCCGCGGCGGCCGGGTGTTCGACCCGGCGGCGGCGCGTCCCGTCGACCAGGTGGGCGACGTCCGGATCGCACACGGCCGGATCGTCGAGATCGGCCGCGGGCTGGTCGGCGGCCGGATCCTCGACGTCCGCGATCTGTGGGTCGTGCCGGGGCTGATCGACCTGCACGTCCACCTGCGCGAGCCGGGGCAGGAGTACAAGGAGACGGTCGCCACCGGCACGATGGCCGCCGCGGCCGGCGGCTTCACCGCTGTGGCCTGCATGGCGAACACCGTGCCGGTCAACGACAGCCGCTCGGTCACCGAGCACATCCTGCTGGAGGCGCGGCGGCACGGCCACGCCCGGGTCTATCCCATCGGCGCCATCAGCAAGGGGCTGCTCGGCGAGGAGCTGGCGGAGATCGGCGAGATGGTGCGCGCGGGAGTGCGGGCGATCTCGGACGACGGCAAGCCGGTGATGAACGCCGAGCTGATGCGCCGGGCGCTGATGTACGCCCAGCACTTCCGCGTCCCGGTGATCCAGCACGCCGAGGACCTCACCCTCACCGGCAGCGGCGTCATGCACGAGGGGGAGTGGTCGACCAAGCTGGGGCTTCCCGGCATCCCCGGCGCCTCCGAGGACGTGATGGTGGCGCGCGACCTCATCCTCGCCGAGGACACCGCCGGGCGCTACCACGTCGCCCACCTCTCGACGGCGCGCAGCCTCGACATGGTGCGG
The DNA here is from genome assembly GCA_036265355.1 of Kofleriaceae bacterium. GTDB lineage: Bacteria > Myxococcota_A > Polyangia > Haliangiales > Haliangiaceae > JABFXX01. Next base: position 19,536 of record DATAPF010000266.1, read on the forward strand.
CGCGCCAAGGCCCAGAAGATCGACGTCACCTGCGAGGTCGCGCCCCACCACCTGATCCTCACCGACGAGGAGGTGGCGAAGAGCGGCTTCTCGACCAACACCAAGATGAAGCCTCCCCTGCGCTCGGAGAAGGACCGCGCGGCGCTGCTCAACGGCCTGGCCGACGGCGCGGTCGATTGCATCGCGAGCGATCACGCGCCGCACCACGCGGACGAGAAGGACGTACAGTTCAGCGTCGCCCCGTTCGGCATCGTGGGGCTGGAGACCACGCTCAGCCTCTGCCTGGACCGCCTGGTCCGGCCTGGGATTCTGAGCCTGCCGCGCCTCGTCCATCTGTTGTCGACCGGCCCGGCGCGGGTGCTCGGCGTGCCCGGTGGTACCCTGAAGGAGGGGAGCCCGGCGGACGTGACGGTCTTCCATCCCGACGCGGAGGTCACGCTGAGCAAGGCCTCCTTCCGCAGCAAGGGGAAGAACACGCCTTTCGACGGGTGGAAGCTGCACGGCCACCCGGTAGCCACGTTCCTCGAAGGCCGGCGGACGCTCGTCTCCTAGCCTGTTCGGGGAGAGGAGCCTTGATGGATTCGAAAGCTTTTCCATGGATCGCGCTCGGCGTCGCCGGGCTGCTGGCCGCGCCAGCCTTTTCCCAGACAACCCCGACCGCTCCTGCCCAGACCGCTCCCGCGCCCAAGCCGGTCGCGGTGGTCGACCGCCAGGCGGCGCTGGATTCCCTCGTGGCGGCCGAGAAGGCCTTCGCCCAGAGGGCGGCGGAGAAGGGGACGCGCGACGCCTTTCTCACCTTCCTGGCCGACGACGGGATGGTGTTCCAGCCCGATCCGGTGAACGGCAAGGAGGTCTGGAAGGCCCGCCAGCCGTCGCCGGCCCTGCTCTCCTGGTATCCGGTCCATTCGGAGGTCTCGCTGGCCGGCGATCTGGGCTTCAACACGGGCCCTTTCGACTACCGGGAGAAGCGCGAGGACAAGCCGGTGGTCTTCGGCCAGTTCGCGACGGTCTGGGCGCGGCAGGCCGACGGCTCGTGGAAGGCGGCGATCGACCTCGGCTCGGCCACGCCCGAGCCCCCTTCGCCGGTGACTCCGGCGATCGCCCTGGCCGGTCCCGTCAAGGTGGAGGTGACCGCTCTCCCCACGGTCGACATGAAGGCGGCGCTCACCGCTCTGCTGGACGCCGACCGCGCCTTCGCCACGGCCACCCAGGAGAAGGGGAGCGCCGCCACCTATGAGCCGCTGCTGACCGACGACGTCCGCCTGGTGCGCGCGAGCCGGCAGCCAGCCCTCGGCCGGGAGGCGGCCCGGGCCCTCCTGGCGGAGAACCCACAGCCGACCACCTGGGAGCCGCTCGGCGGCGGCGTCTCCCGCTCGGGAGACCTCGGCTACACCTACGGCTTCGTGAAACGGCACGAGGACGGTCCGGAGAGCGCCTGGATCAACACCTCCAACTATCTCCGCGTCTGGCGCAAGGAGAAGGACGGCCCCTGGAAGCTGGCCTTCGAGGTCTTCAGCCCGCGACCCAACAAGCCGAAGGCCTGATGGCTTCACCGGGCCGGGCCTTCCTGTTCCCGCTCTTCCTGATCGCCCTTGCCTGCGCGCAGGGAGGCGAAGCCACACCGGCTCCAGCGCCACCCGGGGATGGAATGGCGGAGATCGGGGGAGACCGCGTCGTCCTGCGCGTTGCTCCCGCTGAGAAAAGCCGCCCCGAGCTCGCCCGGCTGGCCGCTGGGCTCGACCGGGCCCTCGCGGACATGGCTCCACGGGTCCCCGTCACCCTCTCCTCGCCGGTCACCATCATCGTCGAGCCGGACTACACGGCTCAGGGACGCCACGCGGGAGAGATCGGCGAGGCCGTGCGGGGCCGGCAAGCCGACCTCCATCTCGTCTATCACCCGGACGACCTTCCGGCCTACCGCTACGCGCTGGCGGGCGTGCTGCGCGACCGCGCCGGCGTCGCCGGGAAGCTCCCGCCGGAGCTCGCCCGTGGAGCCGCCCTCTGGCTCTCGCGCGACTGGTACGGCAAGCCCTATCCTGAATGGCTCCCCCTGCTCACCGTCGCCCGCGTTCTCCCCGATCCCGAAGAGATCCTCGCCCAGGAAGAGGCCGGGGACGCCTCGATCCTCCTCTCGACCCCCGTTGCCGCCGCGGTGGTCGATCGGCTGCCGGGCTCTACGCTGAAAGAGAGATTGTCCCATCTTCCTTCAGCCTCGCAGGTGGGAACGATCCTGTCCTCATTGCGCCCGGCGGCAGAGGCTCCGGCCGCTCCTGCGTCACGCCAGGAGGAGCCCTTCCTGAAAGGCATCTCTCTGGCCATGCTCAACAGCCTGGAGGGGGGCTACCACGCCTCGGCGGTGGAGAAGCAGCTCGACGCCTTCTCGCGGCTCGGGGCCAACGCCGTGTCGCTGATGCCTTTCGCCTTCCAGCGCGGGGCGGACCGGCCGGGGCTCCGCTTCCTCAACCGGCGGCCGGCCAGCGAGACCGACATCGGCCTGATCCACGCGGCGCGGGCGGCGCGGGCGCGGGGGATGCGCGTGCTCTGGAAGCCCCACATCTGGGTGTCGGGAGCCTCCTGGCCGGGAGAGATCGCGATGAAGAGCGAGGCGGACTGGGCCGCCTGGTGGCGGAGCTACCGGCGCTACGTCCTCCACCACGCCCTGCTCGCCCGTTGGGCCGGGGCCGACCTCTTCTGCGTGGGAGTGGAGCTTTCGAAGACGACCGGCCGCGAGGCGGAGTGGCGGGACCTGATCGCCGCCGTTCGCCTCGTCTATCCCGGTCCGGTGACCTACGCCGCCAACTGGTACGGCGATCTGGAGACCGTCCGCTTCTGGGACCGGCTCGACTTCATTGGAGTCGACGCCTACTTCCCGCTGGCTGAGAAGCCCGGAGCGGGGAAGGCGGAGCGGGAGCGGGGAGCGCGGCAGGTGGCCGAGCGGCTGGCCCGCGCCGCGCGCCGCTTCGGGAAACCGATTCTCCTGACGGAGGTGGGTTTTGCCGCCAAGAAGGAGGCCTGGATGGAGCCCCACGTCGAAGGGGGAGCGTACTCGGAGGAGGACCAGGCCGCGGCCTACGAGGCGCTGCTCGCCGCCCTGGACCACCACCCCTGGCTGGCCGGCACCTTCGTCTGGAAGGCCTTCAGCGCCCTGGGAGCGGAGGGCGGCCCGGAGGCCGATTTCCGGTTCCAGGGGCGGAAGGCGGAGGGGGTGGTGAGGCGGTACTACGGGGGAGAGCCGCGCCGGTGAGCCCTCATCATCCCGGATTCCTCTCCCTGCTCATTGTCCCTTCGGAACCAAGGTGGCCGAGATCCCTTTTCCGGGCTCGGCTCTGAAACGGCGGCTCCAGGGCTCGTAGCCCGCCAGGACGATCTTGATCTCGTGGATGTCGGACGCGAGCTGGAGCGTGATCGGGGTCTTGCCCATATAGATGCCACCCAGGATCACGTCGGCGTTGGCGGGTGTCGAGGTGACGGGCACGTCGAGGAACTGGCCGGCCACGGGGAGCCCCCCCACGACCTGGGCGAGGGCGCTCCGGATCTCAGGCTGTGCCTGCTCGAGGAGCGCCTCGAGGAGCTCGCTGGTGCGATCGATCGGCTGGGAGGGAGCCGAGCTCGCCTTCGGATACTGCGAGGTGCGCTCCACCTCGAAGCTCTTGGAGAACTGTACACGCCCAGATTTCACGTCGAGAATCTGCAGGCTGAGGGCCATGCGGAAGACGTCCTGGAGCGCGCTGGTGCCGAAGCCCGCGAAGGTCCGGCGCTCGACGTCGTAGCGAATGATGGATCCGGTGACGAGGGCGT